>CAYUFW010000102.1:0-18376 GCA_964443915.1 uncultured Pirellulaceae bacterium | reverse complement strand
CCCAGCATCTCCGGTGTCACGCCCGGCGGCAGCGGGCCATCGAATTTGATGACTTTCGGCGGCCCACCCTCCGTCTCCACGACCACTTGCCCTCCGGAAGGGGCGGCGGAAGCGGCAACTTGCGCATAACTGGACCCGCTCAGGCACAGCGAAAGAACGCTGAATGCCATCGGAGACAGCCATCGGTGGGGGCAAGTCGTCATACAGGGGATATCCTCTTGGGACCTAAGGCTGGGGCCATCGGTCGTCATCTGACACCCCATTATCGCACGGCGCGGCAAGATCGCAACTGTTTGGCCCCTGTCTGGGCAGCCGTTGAACGAACTGGCCAACGGAATTGGCAAGTCTCAGTCGTCGTTCCCCGGGTAGGCTCTCTCCCGTCGGCGGATTAGAATATCGATCACGACCACAAAACGGCTTATCGACAAAGGAGTCAGAGCGTGCCGCAAACCAAAACGCCGCCCCGACGTACCAAGAAATCCGCGACTTTTCCGCCCCGACGGTCTGGACGCATCGGCGGCGAAGTTCTGACCCTGGCGGAGGCCGCTGCCTACCTCCGCGTGGCCGACAGCCAACTGGCGGAGCTTGCGGCCCGCGAGGAGATTCCGGGCCGCCAGATTGCGGGCGAGTGGCGGTTCCTGAAAGCGGCGCTCGCCCACTGGTTGGCTGCGCCGGCGCGCAGAGGTTTTTGGGAAACGCAGTTCGGCGCTTTGAAGGACGATCCGTACTTGGACGAAATGCTGCGCGACATCTACCGGCAACGAGGGCGACCGATGACGGAGGATGAGTGATGTACATCCTCGATTCGGATATCGTCTCCCTGGTCCAAGCCGGACACCCACGAGTCGGCGAGCGACGCGGGCGGGTCGATCCTGCCGAAATCGCGACCACGATCATCACGAGGATTGAAGTACTCAAGGCCCGCTTTGAACACGTGCTGAAAGCCGACACCGGCGCGGAGCTGCAACGGGCTCAGCGTTGGCTGGTCCGCAGTGAGGAACTACTGAGCCAAATCGCGGTGCTCCCTGTGAACGCTGCCGCCGCTGCAGAATTCGACAGGCTGCGTCAGGTTAGGACCCTGCGAAGGATCGGCCGTGCGGATCTCTTGATCGCTTGCATTGCGCTGTCACGACGAGCAACGCTGGTCACCCGGAACCTAAGACACTTCCGGGGAATCCCGGATCTGCACGTCGAGAACTGGGCTGATTAGAGGTTTTCTCGGAGGAGCGCACGATGCTTTGCGGGGGCCGACATCAGCAGCCACGCAATCCGAACCCTGGCCGAGCCGCGGATCACGGGCAGCACCCACGGCGAAGAAGAACTGCGGCATGATCGTGTCGGCGTAGCTGGAAAACGTGTTGTGGTGCTTCAGCAGCCAATGCGTCGAGGCGAAGCCACCGACGAAATTGACGACGAACATGCCCAGGACCGTGTAGCCGCGGAACTGATCCAGAGAAGGTAGGCGGCTGAGTCGGCAGCAAGGTTCATCGGGTCAGGCTGCAATCCGGGACACCAGATCCCAAAGCCACTGCGGCGCACAGAACAGGGCCAAGGTGACCGCAGCACAAATCAGGCTGCCCACGAAAGCCGGAATCTCGGACGCCTTGTCCTGCGGCGCGACGCCCGCCGGCTGCAGATACATGGCGGCCACGATCCGCAGATAGTACCCCGCGCCGACCGCCGCGTTGACCGCCATGATCACTGCGATCGTCTGCGAGGCGAGCGTGCCGGCCGACCAGGCGGCCACCAGCAAGTTGAGTTTTCCAAAAAACCCGGCCGTCGGCGGCAGGCCGGTCAGACTGAAGAGAAACACGGCCAACAACAGCGCCGCTCCGGGACGGAGCCGGCCCAGCCCGGCCAGTTCGTCCAGTTGCTCGACCTGGCGCTCCCGGCCGCTGATGCTGATCAAGACCGCGAACGCGCCGACCGTCATGAATCCGTACACGGCCAAATAGAACAGCAGCGATTCGACGCCGCCAGCCAGGCCGCCATCGGCCTGGGCGACGGTCAACCCCACGAGCATGTAGCCGGCGTGCGCGACGCTGGAATAGGCCAGCATCCGTCGCACGTTCTCTTGCCACAGCGCCAGCACGTTGCCGACGCACATCGTGATCACGGCCAGCCACCACAGCGCCGGCGTGACGATTTCCGAGAGGACGATTCCCGCTCCCGCCGCCGCCGGCGCCGGCAAGATGGCGATCAGCCGCAGCAGCACCGTGAAACCGGCCAGCTTGGGCACGGTCGACAGCATGGCCACACCGGCCGCGTGCGTGCCCTGGAAGACGTCGGGGGCATAGAAGTGGAACGGCACGGCCGTGACGCGGAAACTGACGCCCGCCACCACGGCGATCAGGGCCACCGCCAGCATCACCGGCAGCGGCGCCGCGGCCGACTCGATCAGCCCTTCGCGGATCGCCTCCAGATTCGTCGTGCCGGCGGCCCCATACAGGAAGCTGAATCCGTACAGCGACACGGCCGACGAAAAAATGCTGAGCAGAAAGTACTTCAACGTCGCTTCCTGACCGGCACTCGTGCGGCGCAAGAGGTACAACAGCACGTACGTGGGAATGCTGACCAGCTCGAGCGCCAGGAACAGCCCCACCAGATCGTTGGCGGCAGCCGCCAGATTCACCCCGGCCACGATCAGCAGCAGGCAGGCGTGCGACTCGCCGGCTTCCTCGGCAGCGAACTGATTCCAGCTGATCAACACCAGCACAGCGCCGGTGATCAAGGTGAGCCCGCGCACGAACCAGGCGAGTTGGTCGCCGCGGAACGGACCCGCCCACGCTCCGTAGGGCGGCTCCAGCGGCGGGCCGTCCAGCCAGAGCCAGACGGCGAACGCCAGGGCCAGCAGCGACAGGCCGCCGAGGCCGTGCCGCGTGCCGGCCGTCGAACGGCGTTCCGCCGTCCGCTGAAACGGCGCCAGCAGAAACAGGGCGCAAGCGGTCGCTACCAGCACCACTTCCGGGCGCACGTAGCCAAAACCGTCGACGATATTTCTGACTGCCTGGTCCACTACCGCTTCTCCGACTCTCCGACCTTCCGCTTGTCCGTCACCACGGTGTCACCGATCACAGACCACCGATCACCGACCACATCTTCGGCCTTCCACTCGCCCGTGATCACGATGTCCGGCATCCGCGGCTCGACTTGCGGCCGATCCGTCTGTTTCTCATAGATCCGAGCCACGGCCTGCACGTCCGGGCGAATCACGTCCAGCAGGGGCTTGGGATACACACCGATCCACAAGCACAGGGCCGCGATCGGCAACAGGGCCGCCAGTTCGCGCCCGTTCAGGTCCGAGATCGGCTGGCCGTGTACGTCGGGCTCTTTCAACGGACCGAAAAACGACCGCTGCAACATCGACAACAAATACCAAGCTCCCAGGATGATCCCCGTCGTGCCGACCACCGCGTAAGCCGCGTGGAACTTGAACATGCCGATCAACGACAGCACTTCGCCGACAAACCCGTTCAGACCCGGCAACCCCACGCTCGACAGACAGATGAAAACCATGCCGCAGGCCAACAGCGGCAGCCGCGCGGCAAGCCCGCCCAGGTCCGGCATCATCCGCGTGTGATAACGGTCGTAGATCATCCCGACCAGCAGGAACAAGGCCCCGGTCGACAGCCCGTGATTGACCATCTGCAGCACGCTGCCGCTGATCCCCTCTGCGTTCAAGGCGAACATGCCCAACATGCAGAAACCCAGATGGCTGACGCTGCTGTACGCGACCAGCTTCTTGATGTCCTGCTGAGCCAGCGAGCAGAGCGCTCCGTAGACGATCCCGATCACCGCCATCGTCGCCACGAGCGGAACCCCAAGGTCCAAGGTCGCGTCCGGCAACAGCGGCAGGCACAGCCGCAGAAAGCCGTACGTGCCCAGCTTCAAGAGCACGCCCGCCAGAATCACCGAGCCGGCCGTCGGCGCTTCGGTATGGGCCAGCGGCAGCCAGGTGTGGAACGGGAACAGCGGCACCTTGATCACAAAGCCGGCCGACAGGCCCAGGAAGATCCAGCACTGCAGGTACTGCGGCAGGGCTTCCTCGCCGCTCAACTGCCGCGCCAACTCGGGAATGGCAAACGGCGTACACAGCGTTTCGTTGCGGCTCAAGACGGACAGTACCAGCGCGATCAAACCGACGAGCGTCAGCACACTGCCGGCGAGCGTATACAGGAAGAACTTGTACGCCGCATACTGCCGCTGCGGACCGCCCCAGATGCCGATGAGGAAAAAGAGCGGAATCAGCGTGACCTCGAAGAACACATAAAACAGCAGCAGGTCAAAGGCACAAAATGCCCCCAGCAGTCCGGTCTCCAGCAGCAGCAGGCAAGCGTAAAACTCACAGGCCTGGGTGCGGATCGACTCCCAGGAGACCAGCACCGAGGAGACCATCAACAAGGCGGTCAACACGACCAGCAGCAGGCTGATGCCGTCCATGCCCAGGTAGAACTCCAGCCGCACCTGGCGGCCGCCATCGGGACCGCCGCCCGGCGAGTCGGGAGCGGATGTCCGGCTCGGCTCCGCATCCGACCAGGAAAACGTCATCCAGGTGTGGCGGAATTCAACGCGGGGCTGGACGGGCCCGCCTGTGGACTCGCCCACAGGCCGCAACGTCGTGAACTGAGCCGCCATCACCAGGGACACCACCAGAGTGGCGAGCGACCCCAGCAGACTGATCCAACGCGCCGCGCCGGCGCTGCGCAGCAGCATCACGACCACGGCGGTCGCCAGCGGCAACAAGATCAGTACGGGAAGCAACGTCGACATCCAATCACTCCGGCATTCGCAACTCCGTCATTCGCAGCACGGCCGCCGCGCCGTGCGACGCAGGGGGCCTCATCCGCCGGCCCAGGCGTTCAGCACCGCCAACAGCAGCGCAGCCAAACCTAACACCATCACCAAGGCGTACGTCTGCACCTGTCCGTTCTGCACAGGCCGCAGCAGACCGCCCAGCAGGAGCGGAATCCGCCCCGCGGCATCCACCACAAAATCGACCAGGTAGTCGTCCAACACGCGACACAGCCACGCCAACCCTTGCAGCGGGCGGACGAACAGTGCCGTAAAGATTTCGTCCCAGTAGAACTTGTTCAGGGACCAGTTGTAGGCTCTCGTCCAGGCTTGGGCCAAACGTCGCGGCAGATCCGGGCTGGCCACGTACGCCAGCCAGGCCCCGGCGATGCCGATCAGAGCCGCAGCCGTGCCCAGCAGCATCGGCATCCACGCGGCCGCATGCTCCTCGCCCTGTGTCAGTCCGCGCGTCTGCGCCAGATATTGGCCGAAGAATCCCGTCGGCCCGGCCAACGCCCCGACGCCCAACGCGAACACGGCCAAGACCAGCAACGGCACCCTCATCACCAGCGGCGACTCGTGCGGATGATCGCCGGCTTCGGCGGGGAATCGCTCCTCGCCCCAGAACGTCAGGAAGTAGGCTCGAAACGTGTAAAAAGCCGTGAGCAGCGCCGTCGCCACGGCGGCGATCTGCAGGACCTGGAAGTACCGGGCGTAAACCACCGGGCCGTGAGTCGCCGCGGCAACGGCAGCCAGGATCTCGTCCTTGCTCCAAAAGCCGGACGCCAGCGGAAACCCGGCCAAGGCGAGCGCACCGCACAGGAACGTCAGATGCGTAACGGGCAAGGCACGCCGCAAGCCGCCGAACCGCCGCATGTCGATCACGTCGCCCATCGAGTGCATGACGGCACCAGCGCTGAGGAACAACAACGCTTTGAAAAAGGCGTGCGTGAACAGGTGGAAGATGGCGGCCGTCACAGCCAGCGTCACCACGTGCTCGCCGCCCGCGGCACATCCCAAGGCCAGGAACATGTATCCCAATTGGCTGACCGTCGAGTAGGCCAGGACGCGCTTCAGGTCGTATTGCGTCAGCGCGATGAGTGCCGCCAGCAACGCCGTAAACCCGCCGATCCCGGCCACGATCATTTGCACCGACGGCGCGCAGACGAACAGCGGCGTGCAGCGGGCCACCAGGTAGACCCCGGCCGTGACCATCGTGGCCGCGTGAATCAAGGCGCTGACCGGCGACGGGCCTTCCATCGCGTCGGGCAGCCAGACGTGCAGCGGGAATTGGGCCGACTTGCCCACCGCCCCCAGGAACAGCAGCCCGCAGATCAGTTCCAGCCGTCCCGGATGCTGCTGCACGATCTGCTGCAGGAATCCCTCACGCCCCAAGACAATCTGGTAGTCGAGCGTGCCGAACGTGACCCAGATCAGGAACACGCCCAGCATGAAACCGAAATCGCCGATGCGATTCACCAAGAACGCCTTGCGGGCCGCCGCCGCCGCACTGGGCCGGCGGTACCAGAAGCCGATCAGCAGATAGCTGCACAGCCCCACGCCTTCCCAAAACACGAACAGGACCAGGAAGTTATCGGCCAGCACCAACATGCACATCGAAAACACGAACAGCGAAAACTCGGCGAAGAAGCGGGCGTAGCCGGGATCGCCCCGCATGTAGCCGGCCGAATAGACGGCCACCAGCAGACTGACCAGCGTCACCATGCTGACCATGACCGCGCCCATCGCATCCGCCGTCAGGCGAATGCTGATATCCAGTCCTCCCACCCGGATCCACTCATAGCCCTCAGCGACGATCTGGGGATGGTCGCCCCCCGCCCCGTAACCGGCCGCGTCAGGAACTCCGAACAGGAGCACACCCAGCGAACTGCCCAACGAGATGACCAACGCCAGAATGCAGGGATAGTGGCTGTGCTCGCGGAGCCAGCGGACCCCCGTCAGCGCAATCAGCGCACACGCTGCCAGCGGAGCGCCGGGGATCATCCAGAGGGCGATCTGACGCACGGCTTCAGACACGTTGGTCGCCCCTCCGTTTCGAGACGTCGGGGACTCGGCCCGCGGGTGTCAGCCGGGGAAATTCCGGCGGCGCGGGCAGCACGGGCGCGATCGGCGGCTCCTCGCCGCCCTTGTCGGGCGCCAAGCCTTCTTCGGCAAGTTCGCACCAGACATTGGCGTCCAGTGTTTTCCTCCGCTGGTACAGCGCGACAAACAGCCCCAAGGCCAAGCCCGCTTCGCAAGCCGCGATGGTTACGATGAACACCGCAAACGCCTGCCCCTGGTTGTTCCCGTGCAGGTACGAGAACGCCACCAGGTTCAGCGACACGCCCTGCAACATCAACTCGGCCGAGAGCGTCATCATGATCAAGTTACGGCGCGTCACAAACCCGATCGCCCCCAGCGCGAACAGCACGGCGCCCACCGCGAGGTAATTGTGCAACTCGGCCATCATGTCTTCCTCCGCGGTGTCCGGAGTGCGATGGCAATGGCGCCGATGCTGGCGGCCAGCAGCAGCGTTCCTGCCAATTCGACGGCGTACAGATAGTCGCCGAACAGGCTGCGTCCCAGGCCGCGGACGGTGCCCACCGTTCCGTCGTCTTGCCGGCTGAGCGGACTGGACGCCGCCAACGGATCGGCTTTCAACACGGCCGCGCCCGGACTCGCCGGCACACTGGCCGCAGATTCTGCGGCCGCCGCTGAGTCGCCGGCCGCCGCCGGCGTCCAAGGCCGGATGGCGCACAAGAGACCGCCGAGGACCAGGAAGCCCAGCAGCGTGGCCGCCAGCGGCTGGCGCGCCCGCTGGTCACAGGCGGCGACCCCGACCGCCTGCTGAGCCAGCATGATCAGGAACAGGAAGGTCACGATGATCGCGCCTGCGTAGACGATCGCCGAGGCCGCCGCCAAAAAAGGCGCGGACCGGAGCAAGAACAGGCCGCAGACGCAGAGCGTGACCACCACAAACCACAACGCCGAGTACAGCGGGTTGCGATTGGTGATCATCAGCACCGCGGCCACGATCGCCACCAGGGCGAAGAAGCCAAACAACAGATCGTGGACTAGGTCCGCACTCGGCTGAAACAGCGTCACGCCCCCGCCGGCCAGCGCGGCCAGCCCCAACAACGCCCCGGCGGATCGCGGCCACACCTTGGCCCGCGGCATCAGCCACCAGACGGCCAGAATGCCGAGCAACGGGGGCAGGACGGCCAGAGTGTGGCCGCCCAACCAATCGGTTTGTGCGAAGAGAACTGGAGTCAACTTCAGCGTCTCACAATCTTGCTCTGGTCGTTTCTCCGCTAGTCCTTCTGTTCCATCAGCGTCGAGGCCGGCCCGAGTTCGCCGCTCCGCGTGCGGATCGGGTCCTTGCCCGAATCCACCGTCTGGTCATAGACGCTCAACAACTTCTCGCGATCGAATAGCATTTCCTCCCGGCTCGTGCCCGTCAAGTCGTAGATGCTCGTCAACTCGATCGCGTCCACGGGGCAGGCTTCCTCGCACATCCCGCAGTAGATGCACCGCAACTCGTCGATGACGAACTCCTCCGGGTACTTGTCCCGGTCGGGCCAAGGGGCCTGAGCGGCCACAATCTCGATGCAATTCGCCGGACAGGCCGTCGCGCACAGGAAACAGGCAACGCACTTGACGCGGCCCTGGTCGTCCCGGTTCAGCCGATGGACGCCGCGGTAGTTGGCCGGCAAGTCCGGCTTGACCTCCGGGTATTCCTGCGTCACGCTGGGTTCGCGGAACATGTGCCGCAGCGTCGTACGGATGCCGGCCGCGATTCCGGGCAGCAGACTGGCTTCCCAGAAACCGATCTCCGGCTCCTCGACCCAGTGGATTTCGTGTTCTTGGATCGGCATCACCACAACCCTAACGCGGCCTGCGGCCGCAACCCATCTGGCGAGCGGGGTGGCGTGAGCCCCCCGGTTCTGAACCGAACGACTTGCTGGGAACCGGGGGGCTCACGCCACCCCGCTCGCCACGCCAGGATGCGCGCACGTCGCGCACATCCGACGAACTGAGACTCTAGCCTGCCGCTCGCGCCGCCGCTTGCCGCAACAACCTCGCCACGCGGCGTTTGGCCGCCTGTGCCGACGCGATCGTGGCGCCCGCGAACATCGCCAGCGACGCCGGCAGCAGCCACACCTCGGACAACGCGAACTGCTTGACGAAAATCACGCACACCAGGTTCAACACGGTCAACGGGATCAAGCCCCGCCAGACCAGCGACATCAACTGGTCGTAACGGTAGCGGGGAATGGTCCAGCGGATCAACATGATGAACAGGATCAGGGCAAACACCTTGACCAGCAACACCAGCACCTTGACGGCCGTCGCACCCGGATACGCGCTGCCCGCTTCGGCGATCCACGGAAAATGCCAGCCGCCGAAAAAGAGGATCGCGACGAGAAAACTGACCGTGATCACGTGCGTGTACTCGGCCAGGAAGAACATGGCGAACTTCATCGCGCTGTACTCGGTGTGGTAGCCGCCGACCAGCTCTTGTTCGCACTCCGGCAAATCGAAGGGCAGCCGGTTCGATTCCGCCAGCGCGCTCATGAAGAAGATCAAACAGGCCAGCGGCTGGTACCAGACATGCCAGCCCAGCAGGCCCGACGCCGTCTGATGGTTGATGACCTGCTCCAAGTTCAGCGAGCCGGTGAGCAGAATTACGCCCATCAGCGACATGCCCAGCGGAATCTCGTAGCTGATGACTTGAGCGCTGGACCGCAGCGCGCCGAGCATGCTGTACTTGTTGTTCGACGACCACCCGCCGAGGATAATGCCGTACACCGCCAGACTGCCCGCGGCAAACAGGAACAAGATGCCGATATCCATCTGCGGGGCGATCACGAATTGGAACTCGGCCGGCTTGCCGGAACTGGGCCCGAACGGCACGACCGAGAAGGCGAGGAAGGTCGTGAACATGGAAATGCTGGGGGCCAGGAAGTACAACGCCTTGTCCACGTGCGCGGGAACGACGTCTTCCTTGAGAAGGAATTTCAGGCCGTCCGCCAGCGGCTGCAGCAGTCCGAACTTGCCGACCCGGTTCGGCCCAACGCGGTCCTGGACCCAGGCGGCAAGCTTCCGCTCCAGCCAGATTAAATAGGCGCAGGCGAACATCGTCGCGCCCAGCACGGCGCCGATCGCTAACACCATGTGCAATAGCGGATCCATGTACGAGCCCTATCCCACTTCGTATACTCCCCACTCGCCCAAATCGCCGGCGGCCAG
This sequence comes from uncultured Pirellulaceae bacterium, assembly GCA_964443915.1. Lineage (GTDB taxonomy): Bacteria > Planctomycetota > Planctomycetia > Pirellulales > Pirellulaceae > Anammoximicrobium. The sequence continues at coordinate 8,335 of CAYUFW010000102.1, read as the reverse complement.
CGGAGCCAGCGCCGGGATCGCTTGCGCCATCTCCTGACGCAACGTCGTCGCGTGGAACAACCCGCGGCGTCCCGCCAGCTGCCACAAAATCCGGCCGTCCGGCCAGGCCTCGTCCGGCGGAGCCACGGCGCGCTGAATCGCTTGCGCCACGCCCGCGTGATTGACGAACGTGCCCTCCCGCTCGGCAAACGACCCGCCCGGCAGCACAAAATGAGCCACCGCACTCGCGGGTGACGGCAAGATGTCCTGTACGACCAGCAGCTTCAAGCCACCTAGCCTCGCCGCCTGCTCCGGCGTGATCCACGGCTCGGGATCGCCGCCGAACAGGTACAACGATTCCACGGCCCCCGCGGCGATCTGGCTCAACATTTCGTCAAAGCCCGCCACGCGTCCTTCGAAGTGCTTCACAATCGCCTCGATGCCGCGACGGTTCGGACATTTCTCCGCCCGAATCACGAACTTGGCCGGTTCGACGGCATTGCCGCGCACGTCCTTGGGGTAGCGGTCGTCCTCCCCCATCTGCCGCGCCGGCCCGAGGGCGAACCGGACGTCGGGGGAAAGGCTTCTCAGGTACTTGGCAATCAGGTAGCCTTCCTCCAGCGTCATCCAGGGCGACAGCACGGCGGCCAGCCCGCTGGGACGCTTGGCCGCCGCCCGCGCCAGTGCGGCCCGCAACGCCGTCAGCACTTCGTCCCAATCGCGAACGGCGGTCTCCGCGCCGCTCCGCTGCCACGGCTGCTTCAGCCGGTCCGCGTGGTGGATGTAGTGAAAGCCGAAACGGCCTTCGTCGCACATGAAGTAGCCCTGAGCCTGTGGATTGGGACGCGGGCGGAGACGGTAGACGTGCTCCTTGTTCTGATCGACGACAATGCTGCAACCCGTGCTGCAATTCGGGCAGACGCTGGGCGTGGTCTTCAGCCACCAGACGCGCTGCTGGTACAGGAAGTCCTTGCTGCACAGCGCTCCCACCGGGCAGATGTCGACCACGTTGCCCGCCAGCTTGTTGTTGCACGGCTGGCCCGGAAAGATGTCGATCTCCTCGTGGCTGCCGCGGTTGATCACCTGCAACTCCGCGGTGCCGCTGATCTCCCGCGTGAACCGCACGCACCGCGTACACATCACACAGCGGTCGGTGAACAGCACAATCTGCTCGCCGATGTAGTGCTTGTCCTGCCGCTGCAGCTTCGGCTCCTGCAACCGGCTGTGAGCCCGCCCGTAGCGATATGTGTAATCCTGTAGAAAGCACTCGCCCGCCTGGTCGCAGATCGGGCAGTCCAGCGGATGGTTCAACAACAGGTACTCCAGCGTCGCCCGCTGAGCGGCTTTCACCTTGTCGCTGTCGGTCACGATCACCGTCCCGTCCTTGACCGGCGTCTGGCAGCCGGGCATCAACTTGCCCTGCATCGCCACCGAACCGTCCGGCTTGCGGTCGCCGACTTCGATCAAGCACATCCGGCAACTGGCCACCACCGTCAGCGCAGGGTGCCAGCAGTAGTGCGGAATCTCCACGCCGGCACGGCGCGCCGCCTGAATCGCGTTCAGCCGCTCCTGATCGCCGATTTCCACAGTCTTGCCGTTGACGATTACGGTGGCCATGCGTCACCAAAAAACGTTCTTAACTACGTGCTGCCTTCACTCCGGCGAACGGTGGGCGTGAGCCCACCGGTTCTCTCAAGCCCGCACACCAACCCCGGGGAAAAACCGGTGGGCTAACGCCGCACCGTTCGCCAGGTCGAATTCGATGCGTGCTTCAAGTGCCACGCCCAAGCCCGCAAGGCTACGTCCTTATCCCGCTGCGAATGTACTCCTCGAACTCCGGACGGAATTTGTTGATCGCGTTCTTGACCGGCCAAGCGGCCCCGTCCGCCAAGCCGCAAATCGTGGTGCCGGGAATAATGCCCATCGAGCCGGCGACCTCCAACAACAGATCCAGATCGCCCGCCTGCCCGCGGCCGGCGCGAATCCGCTCCAGGATCTTCGTCATCCAGGCCGTGCCTTCGCTGCAGGGCGTACACTGGCCGCACGACTCGTGGGAGAAAAACCGGCAGCAGTTGTACAGCACGTCGACCATGCTGGTCTGATCGTCGACCACGATCACGGCGGCGGTCCCCAAGCCCAGGCACCCGGCCCTGAGCGGTCCGTTGAAATCCAGCGGCGTATCCAACTCGGCCTCCGTCAGAAAGCCCATGCTGATCCCGCCGGGCACGACGGCCTTCGCGCGGCGGCCGTTCCGCACCCCGCCCCCGTATCGATCGATCAACTGCCGCGCCGTGATGCCCAACGGTAATTCGTAGCAGCCGGGCCGGTTGACGTGTCCGCTGAGACAATACAGCTTCGGGCCGTAACTCCCCAGGTCGCGCGGATTGTTCAGATCCGCCGGAACGCCAATCGAACGGAACCAGTCCACACCGCGGTCCAGGATCTGCGTCACGCAGGCCAACGTTTCAATGTTGTTCACGATCGTGGGCTTGCGGAACAGGCCTTCCACGGCCGGAAACGGCGGCTTGATCCGCGGCCACGCCCGCCTGCCCTCCAGGCTTTCAATCAATCCTGTCTCTTCGCCACAGATGTACGCGCCGGCCCCGCGGTGCAGGAAGATGTCCATCCCGAAGCCGCTGCCCAGAATGCCCTTGCCCGCCAAGTTGTTCGCGTAGCACTCGGCGATGGCCCGCTGCAGCGTGCGGTAGCTGCGGCCGTACTCGTACCGCAAGTAAAGGTAAGCCGCTTGCGCGCGAATCGCGTATCCGGCGATCAGGATGCCTTCGAGCACTTGGTGGGGATCTTCCTCCATCAAGACGCGGTTGTTGAACGTCCCCGGTTCGCTCTCGTCCCCGTTGACGCACAGGTAGATCGGACCCGGATGGTCCTTCGGCAGGAACGTCCACTTCATCCCGCAGGGAAAGCCGGCCCCGCCGCGGCCGCGCAAACCCGACTGCTTGACCAACTCGGTCACCTGCGCAGGTTCCATCCCCAACGCCTTGCGCAGCGCAGCGTAGCCGCCGTCAGCTTGGTACGTCGCCAAGCTGGCACTGTCGGGCTTGCCGACTCGTCGCAGCAGTACGGGTTCAAAGGTGGTCATCACTCCAGTTCGTCTTGTCACTCCAACTCGTTCAGGATCTTTTCGGCTCGTTCGACGGTCATGTTTCCGTAGCGTTCTTCATCCACCATCATACAGGGGCTGCCTTCGCAGCCGCCCAGGCACTCGGCGAACTCCAGGGTGAACTTGCCGTCGGCCGTGGTCCCGCCGGGCTGTACACCAAGCCGCCGGCAAAGCCCGGCCAGCAGTTCTTCGCCGCCGCACAACATGCACGACAGACTGCGGCAGACCCACACGCGATGCCTGCCCAGCGGCTGCTGCTCGTCGCGGAAAAAACCGTAGAAGCTCATCGTATCGTGGACTTGGGCGGGGTGCAGGTCCAGGATCTCCGCGATTTCGCGAATTGCCTCCAGCGGCACGTGCCGCAGCGCATCCTGCGTGATGTGCAGTGCCGGGAGCGTCGCCGCCTGCTTGTCGGGATACTTGGCCAATTCCTCGCGGATGGCTGCTCGCATCTGGTCGCTCAGCACGCTCATCAGTCCTGCACTCCGCCGCCGTCACGTCTTCGTTTGCCGGGACGGCTCGGAAAGGCCGTCCTCCGGGTCATCGGTCCAACTCTGCTGCGATAATGTTCAAGCTGCCCAACACCGCCACCACGTCGCTGATCTGGTGCCCCACGATGATGTGCGGGAAGACCGCGAAATGAACGAACGAGGGCGGCCTCGTCCGCGCCCGGTACGCCCGGTCGGTGCCGTCGGCGACGATGTAGAAGCCTAATTCGCCGTTGGGCGACTCCGTGGCCGCGTACAACTCGTCGGTCGGCGCCGGAAAGCCGCGGTTGGGCATCACTAGCTCGAAATGATGGATCAGCCCCTCGATGCTGCGGTACACTTCGCTCTTGTCGGGCAAGACGGCTTTGCCGTCGAAATCCACGTTCAGCGGGCCGGACGGGATGTTCTCCACCGCCTGCTCGATGATCTTGATGCTCTCCTGCATCTCTTCCATCCGCACCAGGTAGCGGGCGTAGCAGTCGCCGCCCTGGGCACAGATCACCTGAAAATCCAAATCGCCGTACGCCAGGTAGGGATCGTCTTTGCGGACATCGCGGACCACGCCGCTGGCCCGCGCCACGGGACCGGTGCAGCTCAGGTTGATCGCCTCCTCGCGCGACAGCACGCCGATGCCCTTCGTCCGCTCCATGAAAATCCGGTTCCGGGTCAGCAACTTGTGGACGTCATGGTGGGTCTTGGCAAAGCCCTTGACGAAACTCCGCACCTTGCCGACCCACTCGTCGTTCACATCGTACAACAGGCCGCCCACGCGCGTATAGCTGGTGTGGAACCGCTGTCCGGAGGCAGACTCCACAATGTCGTAAATCTGCTCCCGCTGGTGGAACGTGTACAGGAACCCCGTGAAGGCGCCCAAGTCCAAGCCGGTCGTGCCCACGTTCAGCAGATGGTCGTGCAACCGCATCAACTCCGCCAGGATCGTGCGCAGGTACTTGCAGCGCGGCGTCAACTCGATGCCCAGCAGCTTCTCGACCGCGTGATGCCAGGCGATCTCGTTGGCCAGCGGCGAGATGTAGTTCATCCGGTCGACGATCGTCACGTACTGATTGAAGTTCAGGTGCTCGCCCAGCTTTTCGAACCCGCTGTGCAGAAAGCCGATGTCCGGAACGGCCTTGACGACCGTTTCGCCCGAAAGCGTCAGGATCAGCCGCAACGTGGTGTGCGTCGCCGGGTGCTGGGGCCCAAAGTTCAACGTCCACAAGTACTCCTTGGTGGACGAATCGGGCTCAGCCAGATCGTGAACTTCGAAGGGCATGTCAGTCTTCCTGCCGCGGCATCAACTCTCGGCTCGCGTAATCACCGGGAAATTGTGCCGCTCGCCGCGGCCTCGCAACGGGTAATCCTTGCGCAAGGGAAAGGCCGTGAACTCGTCGGGCATCAGGATCCGGCGCAAGTCCGGATGTCCCGTGAACTCGATGCCGAACATGTCGTAAACCTCCCGTTCCATCCAGTCCGCGCCTTTCCACAGCGAGTACACGCTGGGCAGCCGCAACTCCGGTTCGTTGACGGCCGTCTTGACGTACACCCGCTCGCCGCTGCCCGTGTTCAGCAACGCATAGATCACGCCGAACCGGTCCTTGGCTCCGGGGTAGTTCAGGTAGTCCACCGCGCTCAGGTCGATCAACATGTCGAAGCCGCAAACTTCGTGCAGGCACTGCAGGCAATCGAAAACCCGCTCCGCCGCCACGTGCAGGCGGAAATTGTCGCGGAATTGCGACGTCGTGTAGCCGCCCGGCCCCAGCCGCTCGCGAAGCGGAGTTGGATCGAACATCGCACCCCTCCTCAACGCAACGCCGTGCGGATTCGCCGCACCTCTTCCGGATCCAACGGACGCGGCCCCTCGGGCTGCGTCCGCGCCGAGAACTCCTTGCCGTTCAGCGTGCCCGTCTGGCGGATCTTCTCCTGCAAGTCAATGAACGCCTTGAGTAACTGCTCCGGCCGCGGCGGGCAGCCCGGCACGTACGTGTCGACCGGGATGAACCGGTCTACCCCCTGAACCACCGCGTACGTGTCGAACACGCCGCCGCTGCAAGCGCACGCCCCCATCGACATGCACCACTTGGGCTCCGGCATCTGCAGCCAGATCCGCTGCAGCACCGGCAGCATCTTCATCACCACGCGGCCGGCCACGATCAGCAGATCGCACTGGCGGGGACTGAACCGCATCACCTCCGCCCCAAACCGGGCCAAATCGTGACGCGACGCCGCGGTGGCCATCAACTCGATGCCGCAGCAAGCTGTGGCAAACGGCATGGGCCAGAGACTGTTCGTCCGCGCCCAGTTGGCCGCCGCGTCCAAACGAGTCAGGAAGACGTTTTCCGGCAACCCTAGCGCCATCGGAACACTCCTCTTTTCCAAGCGTAGACGTAGGCGATGCCCAGCGTCGCGAGGAACACCATCATGACCACAAACACGGGTCCCCGCAGTTCGGCAGGCACGCCTCCGTCGGCACGGTAGGCGCTGCACGCCCACGGGAAAAGGAGCAATAGTTCCACATCGAAAACCAGAAACAAGATGGCGACCAGGTAAAACTTGACGTCAAACGGCTGCCGCGCGTCGCCGACGGGATCCATGCCGGATTCGTACGGCATGTTCTTCACGACCGTGTTGTGCTTGGGCCCGATCGTCTGCGTCAGGATCAGGTTCGTGACCACGAACCCGATCATCACTCCGGCATAAGCCAGGATGGGCAGGAATGTCGAAACATGGCTCTCCACAGGCTACGTCCTCCCGTAAATGTACTCGCGCAGGACGTGCAGCGTCTGCTCCTGGGCGTTGGCATTGAACGCATTCAGGTCGCCGATGGAAACGAGTCCGACCAAGCGTTCCTGGTCGTCGACCACGGGCAGGTGCCGGATGCGGCGGTTCTTCATCACGCTGCGAGCTTCCTCGACGCTGGTCGACGGGTTGCAGACCAACGTTTCCGTCGTCATGACTTCGCTGACGAGGGTCTTGCCGGGGTCCAATCTCGCCACCACAACCCGCCGCAGGATGTCCCGCTCCGAGAAAACCCCCACGGGCCGCTCTCCGTCGCTGACAACCAGGAAACCGATCCGGTACTGATTCATCAGCACCGCCGCCTCCATCACGGTCGCCCGCGGATCGACCGAAATGACTTTGGAGTCCTTTCCTGCCAGGATGTCCTTTAGCGTTGCCATACGTGCTCACTGCGAAAACCGCAGCCTCCCATCGGACAAGGCAAGAACTGGCATTCAACAGAGATCGACCTCTCGTCCGAGCCGGCGACTATTCTACTGACGACACGTCCGGTCCGACAAGGGTCAATCCGGCCAAACGGACGACCCGCCGCGGGGCAGCGCCGCGGACCGGGAAACCGACGCCCGTGGCTCGGCCCTCTTGACTCGTAATTCCATGCCGAGTCCAATTTTGCGATGAGTAGCTCGAGCTGGGCGATAACGTCTTCGACTTCGACCTCCCAACCCAGTGAAAAAGGACACACAACGATGCAAGACGAGGATGCCGAACGGCTGAGGCAGCAGTTTCCGGGGCCGCTGAGCGGCGAGGAGCGACGGTGTCTGGAAGACCTTAGGTCCCTGCTCGATTTCGTCCTGGACAACAACCTCAGCATCGGACTGGTCTGGGACACCTTCGGCCACGATTACGAGGAGTTGGGCCGTGCCGGGTTTGATTTGCACAAAGCGCTGGCATCTGGCTTCTGGCCCCGAACCCGCAACTTCTCGCGCCGCAGCGATTGACGGCTTGGCGTGCGGCGGCAGGTGCCCCCTCGGCTCTCTCGGTCCCAGGCTATGCGCTCTTGTTTCTTTCCGCCGCGATAACCATGATAGGAATTGGATGGCAACGCTTCGCAGCCGACGCGAAACGCGGCATGGCACCGGTCTTCTGAATCAAGGCACGGGATGGAGCGACTCGCGATGAAGGTCAGACTCAGGATTCTGCACGGCACCCTCCAAGACACGCACGGCCACCGCGCCGGCCAGGCACTCCAGGTCCGAGGCCCGCGATTCGTGAGCGGCAACGCCTCGGACTGCTCGATGTGCTGCCGCAGTAATTCCGTTCTTCCCCACCATTGCGAAGTCTTGCTGGAACCTGATCGCGCGCTGATTCGGAAGCTGTCCGAGCAAGCCGAGACGTTGGTCAACGGCCAGCGCGTGGAGCAGGAACAGACGCTGCAGGACGGCGATCATCTCCAGTTGGGACGGCTGGAGTTCGAAGTCCTGATCGAGGATGCCCCTCCGGCCGCCCCGCCCCCCGTGGAGGCCGAACCGGAGAGCGACTCGGCCGCCGAAGAGATCAGCGACCTGCTGGCCCAGGCCGATGAACGGGACCGCGTGATCCGCCAAGAACACCCCGAGCTGCGCGTCCTCCATTTGGAGCCAACCGACGATCTGCCGGACGAAGCCCAACCGGAAGAAGCCGTGGCCACGGAAGAAACCGACCCGGCGAAGAAAAAGGGAAAAAAGAAACCCGGCAAACTCCCCACGCGTCCCCCCAAAGACGAAATCAAAGGAGATGATTCCACCGAAGCCGCTCAGGCGGCCCTCCGCAGACTCTTTTCACGCTGAGTCGCGGGATGCGGAACGCGGGGTTACGGGATGCGGGAGATGAGAATCTGAAGCCGTTGCCCTGCCGCCAGCGTGGAGCCACCCTGTTCTTCGTCCTTCATCCTTCATCCTTCATCCCTCATCCTTCATCCTTCATCCCTCATCCCTCATCCCTCATCCCTCATCCCTCATCCCTCATCCCTCAT
>CAYUFW010000101.1:0-24225 GCA_964443915.1 uncultured Pirellulaceae bacterium | reverse complement strand
AATTAGCAGAACATCTGAAATCGCGCTAGCCCCTGCGTGAATATTACGGGATCAAACTGATCCGTGAGGACGGTGGTCCGACCACTCGGCTGTTCCGTGGCGCAGCTCTCGCCAAGGAGGCCAGTCGCCTTCAAGGCATTATCCATCCGAACATTGTCCGACTGCGGAATCTGCACAGATTTCCGGGTGGACTTGCCCTCGAACTGGACTGGGTGGATGGTGGCGATCTATACGAATACCTCGAACGAACCCACTCGGTCAAGGAAAAGTTGGGGGTGTATCGAAAGATCGTAGAGGCCGTGGCGTACCTCCACGGTCAGGATGTGGTTCACCGCGACTTGAAGGATTCAAATGTCCTCTTCCGTGGTGGCGAGCCTGTCCTGACAGATTTCGGGATCGCGCGAAACCTCCGAGAGGAAGACCCACTTACACGGCCCTTGGGTACTGAGGGCTGGGCTGCACCGGAACAAGTTCGACAGGCGCCGGTTGCAAAGACGATGGACGTCTGGGCTCTCGGCAAAATCCTGGCCTTCCTGTTCACAAAGTCCGTCGATAGCGTGAAGAAGGACCAGAAAGACAACTTCTCGACCGAGATCCCTGCGGCCTTGCACTGCGTGCTTGCTCGATGCCTGGCGGGCAACCCCAAGCGCCGCTACGCTGACGCAATTGAGCTACTGGCGGCACTCCCGAATAAGCCGTCCAGAGGGAGGGTCGGTCATGATTGAGCTTCGGCACGCGGGTCCGTTCGCAAATGATGGCGAACGACGGGTTGCCAGCGAATTTCGAACCTGGCTCCCCCCGAACGCAATCTTAATCACAAATCTGTATTTGCCTGACCGCCAAGATACGCTCGAAATCGATCTCGTCGCGATTACACCGCTGGGCGTATTTGTGATCGAAGTCAAGGACTGGCGCGGGGACATCTGTTTCAGACGAGGTAGCTGCATCCATCGAGGAGTTGAGCGGGACGATCTGTGCTGGTTCAGCGTGATCTGGAAAGGAGCCGGGTTCGAGTTAGTGGTTAGGGGATAGGACTGAGTTCGGTCGTTCAGCAATTGTACTGGTTTCGGTCGGGGCCGGGGATACGGGTTCCTCTTCTCTGTTACGGCTCGGGGGCATGGGGAGATCCGAACGATCGCGGACGCGCTCTGCAGTTCCCATATCGCCAACCATCAGCGGGTGTTGGGAAACTACCGGCTGGGCAACCAACTTTCGTCGCCCTTTGAGGAGTACGAGGCTGTCGAAGTAAACGATCCCTCTCATCGTGTCCGGTTGAAACGCCACGTCGTGGATCCGCTGATGTCCAAAGCCGAACGGGAAGAGCAACGCGCCATTGCCACCCGACCGGCTGTAGCACTGCGGCAACTTCAACCTCTCCGCAGTTCGCTCATTCCACTCGTCTATACCTGTTTCGACGACCCGGACGACGACACATCCATCTGGATCGCGTACGAGGCCGTCGAGGGTTCGCCACTGGTCGAAGCATCAGCGACGCGAACCAAGAAGCTGGCGGCGCTGGCCGACGTCGCGGCGGCCCTTCAGGCCTGCCATGAAGTTGGCGTGCTGCATCGCGCGCTCACCTCGGACTGTATCATTCTTTCACACGGCAAGCAGACGCCAGTCTTGCTGCACTTTGACTTCGCCCGCATTCGAGGAAAGGCGACCATCGCGATTCCGCCGGTCGTCGACACGCTTAGGAAACTACTGTACGTTGCACCGGAGGTGCGAGAGGACCCTTCCCTAGTGTCTTCGGCCTCCGACGTTTTTTCGCTCGGCGTCTGCTCCGTAGAGGTCCTTGCGGGGTACCGAGCTGAGAACGCCGACGCGTTGGGTGCTGCGCTTGGCAAAGTATGGCGTCGCGAGCTTAGGGAATTTCTTGCCCGTATGATTGACCATACGCCTGGACGTCGCCCGGCGATGCCACAGGTCGCGGAAAAGTTTCGGAGAACCAGCCGATGAGACAGATCAAGACCCAGCTTCCCACGAATCCCCGTCTGAATTGGCTGGATCAGCAACTTCGTGCCGTGCCCCGCTTTCGAAACGGCTTCCGGTGCGCTGAACAGGCGGAGATCGCGCTGGCCTACCACGACGGACAGCCGACAGATGTGCTGGGAGTTCTCCCAACGGCGATGGGCAAGAGCCTTTGCTTCCTACTTCCGACACACTTATGGGCTCGAGAAAACGGACGCGCTCTCACAGTCGTGGTCTCGCCTTTGATTGCGCTGATGATGGACATGGTTGACGGTGTTGAACGGCACAGCAAGGATATCGGTGACTTCAACTTAAAGGCGGCTCAGCTAAATTCCAGCGTCGACGTTGCCGAGCGGCGGCGTATTCGTCGCAGCATCCGCGACCACGAGCTGAACCTGCTGTTTCTGGGCCCTGAGACGCTGGTCCAGCCGTGGACCTACGAGATGCTGGCCGATGCTGCGCGGGCCGGTACGCTTCGCGGACTGGTCGTCGATGAAGCACACATGATCATTGAATGGGGCAGCGAATTCCGGCCAGATTTCCGACGAATTGGTCCGATTCGTAAATTGCTTCAGGAAGCCGCACCGCCGGACCAACCCCTCCGCACGCTCCTCCTCACCGCCACTTTGCCTCCCGAGTACCGCGCTCAAGTCATGTCGTCCCTTGGTGTGGAAGACGGTATTCGTCAGATCGAACACCGAGCCATTCGTGGCGAGCACTATCTCCGGGTTCTTCATTTCGCAAGTCATGTGGAAAAGCTGAAGCAGCTTGCGAAGGACGTTCGTCGGCTTCGGCAGGAGGGGGCAGGCATCATCTATTGCGCGATGCGCAAACACTGTGAAGAGATCGCCGAAGTGCTCAATACTCGCGGCCTGGGCACCGCCCGCTACTTCCACGGTGGTACACCGCCCGATATTCGTCGGGAGATCCTCCGGGATTTCCGCAACAACCGTCTCGGCATCGTGGTGGCAACGGATGCATTCGGACTTGGTGTGCATAAGCGAGACGTTCGTTGGGTTCTTCACTTCTCGATGCCGGAATCCATCGACCAGTACTACCAGGAGATCGGACGCGGCGGGCGCGACGGGAAATCGTGTGAAGCTTTGCTTTACTATTCGCCAGGCGACAAACGCCTGGGAACGAACAACATGACGAAAGTCCTCTCGACTGAGAAATTCTACGCGAGGCTGCGAGCGATGCGTGAAGGTGCGTCGACGCTCTCTCGCTCTCGCCACGCCACCGTGCGGCTCATGGAGGAGCAGACGGTTCCAGACTACTCTGCGACGACGAAGAACAAAGCAAGTCTTCGCTTGCACACGACCTGGAACTACGCTGTTCTCGTCAGAGCGCATGAACTGGGATGGATCGTACTCGGTCCGGATGTCATCTACGAGGCAACGTGCTTCCTGGCTCCTCGTGCAACAGTCGCGTCTGCCGAACGTTCGGCCCCGCTGCTCGCCGCAACAGGGCTATTGCAGACCTTGCGGCGAGATGGGCCCACGAAACTTGAGCTGGGGGCCGCGGCCGCGAAACACAAGCTCGATATTCGTGATCTCCAGAGGGAGTTCTTCGACCTCATCCTAGAAGGGAAGATCATCCTACCGCGGGAAGGCCCCGCTTGGAATACTCGAGTTCTAATCAAAGATCGGACGAACCGAAATACGGAGCGACTTTCCGAAGATGTACGGCTTCGCCTGAATCGTCAACGTGCCGGGCGCAATGATGTCGAGCTGATGGCGACTTACGCCAAATCCACCAAACGTTGCCGCCGTACGCACTTCTTCAAAGCCTATGGTTACGATGACCTTATTCCGGCCAATGGCTGTGGGAACTGCGATGTCTGCCTCGGGAAAGTCCAGTAAAATACCGGTCGTGGGCCTCGAAGGGGAGAGCGGTGTGGCGTAGGAACCAGAATACTTCGCGGACACGCAGGCGTACACGGTGATCATCTGGCAAGCGGAAAACCGATTCGAAGTCAGCGATGCGCAGCGACTATGCATCTACTCAGTTGACGGCCGCGGTCGTCCTCTCGAAAAACGCCACAAGGAGCCAAACGATCATGACAACCACAAACCGCGAAATCCTGGAACGGCTGTTTCGTCAGGGGACGATCAACCTTGTGCGCGGCCGGATTTTCGATCAGGCTCCCCCGCCACTGCCGGCGGACTTCGACTTCGCCAAGGTCGAGGGCATGATGCTGGGGTTGGCGATCGGGGACGCGTTGGGCAACACGAGCGAAGGGCAGGTGCCCTCGGTGCGGCGAGAGCGCTACGGGGAGATTCGGGATTACTTGCCGAACCGGCACGCGGAGGGCAGGCGGGTCGGGCTGCCGTCGGATGACTCGCAGTTGGCGTTCTGGACGCTCGAGCAGATGCTCGACGATGGCGGATTTGTGCCGGCGCATGTGGCCGAACGGTTTTCCCGCGGGCGGATCTTTGGGATCGGCAGTACGATGAAGCAGTTCTTGCGGAACTACAAGAGCGGCCTGCCGTGGGACCAGTGCGGGGCGCCGTCGGCCGGGAACGGGGCGCTGATGCGGATTGCGCCGATCCTGATTCCGCACCTGAAGACCGGGACGACGGACCTGTGGGCCGATGCGGCGCTATGCGCGATGCTGACCCACAACGACGCTGGGTCCACCGCAGCCTGCGTGGCTTTTGTGTCGATGCTGTGGCAACTGCTGGCGATGACCGCACCGCCGCCGGCGCATTGGTGGCTGGAGACGTACGTCGAAACGTCGCGTGAACTCGAAGGCGACACGCGGTATCAGCCGCGCAGCGAACAAGTGGCGGCTTACGAGGGACCCATCTGGCGTTTCGTGCGGGAACGCGTTGCGGCTGCCTTCCGCGAGAACCACTCGGTGCTCGATGCCGCAGGCAGCTGGTATTCGGCTGCGTATCTGTTGGAAACCGTGCCCAGCCTGGTGTACATTCTGATGCGTCACGGCCACGATCCGGAAGAGGCCATCGTCCGCGCGGTCAACGACACCAAGGACAACGACACGGTCGCGGCGATCGTGGGCGCGGCCGTCGGGGCGCTGCATGGACGGGCCGGATTGGCGAGCCGCTGGATCGACAACCTGTTAGGCCGCACGACGGACAACGATGACGGGCGGATCTTCGAATTGCTGAAGTCGGCAGCATTGAAGTCCGGAAAGGCGATCGCGGGTTGATTTGGGATTACGGGGCGGGTTCACCGGCTGAAGCCGGCACTACGAGCGATGGGTTGCGGCCGCAACCCATCGCGTTTTGGAGAAGCCTTGGCCTGGATGTTCAAGTACTATGCGAGGTTGTGTGATGATGCATGACAGCAAACCCAACGGTAGTCCGACAGCGCATTTGTTGCAGCCCGTCCTGAAGTTGCTGGCCAAACGCTGGAAGGGCGTTACGGTATCGGTCATTCTTGTAGTAGGCACGATCGGTTTTACGCAAATCGAACTAACTGGCGGCGAGCGGCTGAACTTGATCGAATCGTTCTACGAGACGCTTCGTCTGTTTATTCTAAGCGCCAGTGGCACGCCAGCCGACGGCTCAAAGATCTGGTTGGGTATCATGTGGTTTCTCTACTTCCTGGCTGCAGCGCTGAGTGCCACCTTCCTCGTGGAAAGCCTGCGGACCATCAAACAGGCCCTCGACAATCCGGATCGAATTGTCCGCAAAATGAAGGACCATTTGATTCTGTGCGGTCCTGGCAAACACGGAAGGCTCATCGTGAGTCAGGTGCTTGCCAGGAATCCCGGACAGGATGTCGTGATCGTTGACGTCGACACTTCGCTTCCGCAGTTCCTAGAGTTCGCCACCGGCATGCGAGTGCCCGTGATCGTGGGAGACATGACCGACGCCATGACCTTGCGACGTGCAGGAATCGAGCGAGCCCGCCGATTGTACGCCGCATCCGGGAATGACGTGGCGAATCTGAACACTTGCATCCTGGCCAAGGAATGCGCTGCCGCGGCAGATTTCAAGTCCGTTGCCCTGATATCCGACGTCAACCTTTCTCGCGGAGTCTCTGACCTCGCCCGGTCTGAGGGAGTTGTGCTAGTCAACCCGTATGAGATTGCTGGGACGAACTTGGTAGAGGAGCTTTGGCCGATGATGGGATCGTCCAACGGCCGTATTTCGTTTGTTGTCGTTGCGGGATTCGGACGATTTGGCCAGATGTTTACCAAGGCCTTGCTCAGAAAGGCCGGCGATGACTGCAAACTGAGCGCCGCGGTTGTCGACCGTATGGCGACGAAGAAAGTAGAAGTGTTTAGACGAAGTTTCGACATCGGGGACCGGTCGCTATCGGCAATCGACGGCGACGTCGATGACCCTCGTGTCTTTGAGACTGCCATGACAGGAGGCGTGTCCGGCACATCCGCAACCGAATCCATGGTGATTCTCTGCACAGACAATGACACTGCGAATCTGAACACGGCATTGCTTCTTCAAGAATGCTGGAAAGTCACTGCGACGGTGGTCACACGACTGTTCAATCCTCCGCCTGGGTTCTGCAAACTGATCGCAGGCAGCAGAATTCATGCTTTCCAGATCCCCAAGTTGATCGAGAAGAAGATACCGGAGGAGTGTTTTTGACCGGAGTAAATCATTGAGGGCGATCCGTGGTTGGCAGGCTTAAAGGACGGAGGACACGTCATAAACCGGTTCGCCGCACGTCGTGCCGGCGAGGGTTCGATGCCGCCGCTCGACGTTGAAGATAGAGAAGGGCGTCATGTTTGGCTGGTTAGCACGCCTCTTGAATCCGCAAGTCCCTCGCGCCGAAGAGGGCGAACGCCAATGGTGGCCTCGCGCCGACGCGTGCGAACGGGAATGGTGCAAGTACCTGATCCGCACGGAGCCAATCCAACGTCTCGGCGACCCACGCTTAGAGGTCGGGCTTGCCGACAGGTCTCGTTGCGACATCCTGACGACCTCGGTCGCATGGGAAGTGGATTTTGCGCGGAAATGGCGTGAAGGCATTTCCCAGGCACTTCTGTACGGAAAGCTCGCGCGCCGCCGCTCCGGGCTGATCCTTCTGTGCAGTCGTGCCCGCGATAGGATTCACGTTCACCGCGCCAAACAGGTGCTGTCCGAACTGCGCGCGGAAATTCGCCCCCGACTGCTGCTGTGCAACATGCACACCGGCCAGATCGAAGACGCGATGCCACCAGTCGTTGACGCAACCATCGTCGCCGAAACGCCGTCAACGAAAGAGACCGGGTATAGTTTGGGAGGATGTCTGTTGCTTTTGATAGGCGCATGTTGTCTGTCGTGTTTGCTGGTTTTCTTTGGGAATTCGCCCCAGCCCGAACAGGCCCCGCAGGATTATCACGAGCCTGAGCCGGCGACGGCGCCAATCGTCGCCACTGAACGGCCGGCCGCGCCGAATTCAGAGTCAACCCCGCACACCGTAGAAGGGAGGTCGATTTCTGTCGACATACCGACACCGCTAAGCTCCAAAGATCCATCTAAACCTGACGATCGGTCCCAAGGCCAGGTGGCGATGCCGACCACTCCGAGCCGTCAGGAAGCCGGACCGGTTTCTCGCCCGCCTGCTCCGGCTGTCGCCGGGATGCGGACTTGGACGGACTCGTCGGGCAAGTACACCGTCGAGGCGGAGTTTGTGGACTTCGAAGATGGCCAAGTGCGGCTGAAGAAACGGGACGGAAACGTCATTCCCATCGCCCTGAAACGGCTGAGCGTCGCGGATCGAAAGCACCTCCAGGCGAAGTTTGGGATCGAACTTGAACGGAACCCCGTTTTCGGCCGCGTGACGGCCGTCGGCGACAAACGACTGGGGCTCTGCGAAATCCACTTCACCGACCCCGTCGATGCGTTCAAAGGCCAAGCGGTGGAACTGTATCGCAACGGCGTCTTGATCGGCGCGTTTCGCGTCGTCGCTGCCCGTGGCCAGGACGTCGTGGCGGAAAACGCCATCCTCCGGGCAAAGGTCGGAGATGAGGCCCGCATCGTCGAACCCCCGCCCGAGGGTTCGAGGCCATAGCTGTTTAGCCGGTTGGTGCCATTTACGGTCGGTCAATCCCGATCGCTTGTGCGTAAAGTCTGATCCGTATTCATCCGGTGCGGTGTCGGCAGCGCCCTGCGGACCTGGTCCAGGGCTTGGGTCATGTCGGCGGCTTCGGGAATTCCGACGACGGGAACTTGAAGACCTTTCGCCCCGTCTTCGCCACACGCCCAAGAGACGGGGCGTTTTCGTTGGCTTGGCCCACGGGGGCCAACTCGCCTGCCGGCCGCGACGTAGGCAAACGTGGGCGAAATGTGGGGCGGCGGGCGGGTTGGCCATATATCATCCCGGCGAACGGCGGCCCCGACGGCGGCCAGCTTCTACCCGTAGAACATGCCCGAAATCTGGCCGCGATCGCCCCCAACGAACCTTTCGCCCGTCTTCGCCCACACGTCCCGGAAACGGGGCGTTTTTGTTGGCTTGGCCCACGGGGCCCGCTTGCCCGTCGGACGCGACGTGGGCCAACGTGGGCGGCGTGTGGCCGATCGGGGCGGACCGGGTTGAGGCTCGGCGGCCAGAGTGTGGCGTCGCTCTGGACCCGAGTCCAGTGCGTGCCGATCGCTCGCCCGCACAGATCACGATTCCGGCGGTCCTCGCCGCGTGCTCGTAACCCGAGCAGATCGCTCGCTTTCCGAGCACGCCTGTGGGGGGCCAGACGGGTCAAGAACTCGCATCAAAAGGTGCCGACAGTGGTGCCGCGAGGTGCCGATATTGGTGCCGTACAATTCGCGTCAATCTGCATCAATCTGCATCGCTCCGCACCGAAAACAGCCACACGGGGGGACGCCAGACGACGACCGGGAAAACGCAAAAAACCCCGGAAAGTCCGGGGCTTTTGCACCGCTTTGCACGGCTTTGCATCAATTTGCATCGCTTTGCATCGTGGAAATGCGAGAGGGGGGATTTGAACCCCCACGGGTTTCCCCACAGGATCCTAAGTCCAGCGCGTCTGCCAATTCCGCCACTCTCGCTCACGTTGCCGACGCCTTGGTCTTGCATTGCAAGTGTTGATTTATCAATGACTTGTGATACAATTCAATTGAAGTCGCGTTGCCGTGACGCCGACGACAGGTTGCCAAGGACTGCAGAAGAATTGCAGAAAAGGTGCGAATATGGCATCCCTCCAGAAGAAGGGAGAAAGCTGGTACTGCCAGTTTCTTTACCATGGAAAACGCCACACCTTTACCATTGGCAAAGTCGAACCCGACGAAGCCGAGGCTAAAGCGAATCAAGCGGACTACCTGTTGATGCGAATCCGGCAGGGATTGCTCACCGTCCCGCCCGAAACCGATATTGTGCTATTTCTCCAGCACGATGGCAAGCCACCGCCGGAACCGGTTTCGGCGACCGTCGATGGCGCTCACGCCAAGGTCCAAACCTTGACTCTGGGGACGCTGCGTGACCGCTACCTCGAGACGCATGGCAATGGCAGTTTGGAGCAGACGACGCTGGAAGGGATCAACACCCATTTCCGGCACTTGGTAGCGACGCTCGGCGAACGTTTTCCGATCCGCGAACTTGGCATGGCCGATCTGCAAACGCACATCGACCGACGGGCCAAGATGAAGGGACTGAAGAAGGGGAAGCTGTCACCCGCGACGATCAAGAAAGAGATCATCAGCCTGCGGACGGTATGGAACTGGGGTGTCAACATGCGGCTTGTCTCGGGCAAGTTCCCTGCCGCTGGCCTGACATATCCGAAGTTCCACGAGAAACCGCCGTTCCAGAGCCGCGAGGAAATCGAACGCCGCATCCAAGCAGGCGGGCTGAGGCAGAAGGAAATCGCCGAACTTTGGGACTCGCTGTACTTAACCTTACCAGACGTCGAGGACGTCGTGCGTCAGGTCCGCGAGAAGGCGATGCAACCCTGGGTGTACCCGATGAGTTGCTTTGCAGCGTACACGGGCGCGAGGCGAGCGGAGATGATTCGCGCTCTGGTTTCCGACGTTGACTTTCAGAGTCAGACCGTACTGCTCCGCGAGCGGAAACGTGCTAAGGGCCGGGCGACGACACGCCGCGTACCGTTGCCCCCACAGCTCGTGGTCGTGCTCCAGGATTGGATCGCCGTGCATCCCGGGGGCCCACATTTGTTTGCCCAGGCCGCCGCCGTCGCCCGCAGCAAGACGATGCGTAATGGCGTCACAGCGATCACCCCGGACGAGGCGCACGACCACTTCAAGCGGGCCCTGGCCGACACGAAGTGGAGCGTCGTGCGCGGCTACCATGTGTTCCGGCATTCCTTCATCAGTCTGGCCGCAAGCCGCGGAGTTGATCAGCGGGTCATCGATGAGTGGGTCGGTCATCAAACCGATGAGCAGCGCCGCCGGTATCGCCACTTGTACCCGACGACGCAGCAAGAGGCGATCAGCCGCATGTTCGGCAAGTAGCTGCGGTGAAGTCCAAGTGATGCGGGCGCGCGTCGTTTCGCCGATCAGCGGGTGTCAGTATTCACTTGGCAACAATGCCGTAATCGCGCCCTCGCCGTCATTCTCGATGATCCACAGATTTTCCGGATGTTCATCGGAGTCGAACGCTTGCGCGTCCTGGGATACAGCTGGCGTTTGATCCACTCCACGGCTCTTGCCTGAGCGTCGGGTGAGTGGGACGGGCCGATTCTATCCGGATCGCATACCCGCCACGGCGCGGACATCGTCCGCGTTCTCGCCAAAGCGGACTCGCGTCGTCGTGCCCGCTCGGCAGGAACGCTTCGTCGCGTCATCTTGATCTGGCCGCCCGAGTGAGGATAATGGGGACCCGCTCAGACGTTGACGGCTGAGAAGCAGCCGCCACGGAGTGCCGGCGTTTTCGAAGCCGCCGGTCTTGGTGAGGTGCGGGCGCGGAGCGAACGAGAATTCGCAAGCCCGACGTTCCGAACGTGGAACGTCAAACACTTTTTTTCAGGGGAGAGAATTTGCATGGCCCATGAAGTAACGCTGATCACGGGTGACGGGACGGGACCGGAATTGGCCGAGGCGGCGCGGCGCTGCATCGACGCCACGGGGGTCGCCATCGAGTGGGACGTTCAGGAGGCGGGAATCGACGTCATGGCACGCACGGGAACGCCCATCCCGGACAGTGTGTTGGAGAGCGTCCGCCGGACCAAGTGCGCCCTGAAGGCCCCTATCACCACGCCGGTCGGAACGGGTTTCCGCAGCATCAACGTGTTCCTGCGGCAGGAACTCGGCCTGTTCGCCTGCATTCGTCCCTGCAAGCACTATCCGGGCGTCCGGACCTTCTTCGAGCACTTGGGTGTGGACATCGTCATCGTGCGCGAAAACACGGAGGACTTGTACGCGGGCGTTGAATTCGCCGCCGGCAAGGAGGAGACGACCCGGCTGATCGAGTTCATCAACAGCTTGCCGGCAGACCGCAAGATCAAGACGCCCGCGGACGTGACGGGCGTTTCCATCAAGCCGATCAGCGTGCCGGGCACGGAACGCATCGTCCGTTGTGCGTTCGACTATGCCCGCAGCAACGGCCGCAAGAAGGTCACGGCGGTCCACAAGGCGAACATCATGAAGCACACCGACGGCCTGTTCCTGGCGACCGCGCAACGGATCGCCCAGGACTATCCGGACATCGAATTCGAAGACCGGATCGTCGACAACATGTGCATGCAGTTGACGCAAAAGCCGGAACTGTACGATGTGCTCGTGCTGCCGAACTTGTACGGCGACATCGTCAGCGATTTGGGCGCCGGCCTGGTGGGCGGCCTGGGAGTCGCGCCCGGCGCGAACCTCGGGCCGGGCGGCGCCGTGTTCGAGGCCACGCACGGCAGCGCTCCCAAGTACAAGGGGCAGAACAAGGTCAATCCGACGGCCGTGATCCTGTCCGGGATGTTGATGCTGCGTCACCTGGGCGAGGTCGAGGCGGCCAATCGTTTGGAGCAAGCCGTCGCCGCAATCATCGCGGAAGGCAAGTACGTAACGTACGACCTGAAGCCGCACCGCGACGATCCGACCGCCGTGGGCACGCGCGAAATGGCCGACGCGATTTGCGCGCGGCTGGCGTGACGCAGTCGGCGGTCTTCGGTTTGCAGTGCGGCGTCTTGTCGCGGCTTTGGCTGTACGCCGGCAGGGCCGCGGACGCGTACCCAATGAAGCGATGGAACACCGGCTGCCCGCTACGGCGTTGCGTCGGTGCCAAAGCGGCGGTCAGGCGCCGCAGTGCAAAATGGGCGGAGGGTGCAGGTGGACGGGGCGGCGTTTCGAGAACTGGTCAGCGGACGGCGGCGCGGGTGGCCAGCCAGCCTGCTGCGCGGCCTGCTGGCGGTTTTCGGCTGGCTTTACACGCTGGTTGTAGCAGCCCGCAACGTCTGCTATGGCCGGCGTCTGGCCAAGGTCCGACGCGTCGCGGCACCGGTGGTGAGCGTCGGGAATCTGACGCTGGGGGGAACCGGCAAGACGCCCCTGGTCGAGTGGCTGGTACGCTGGTTCCAGACGCGGGGCGTGGCCGTGGCGATCGTCAGCCGGGGCTACAAGTCCGCCGCGGGGGCACCGAACGACGAAGCCCTGGAACTGGCCGGCAAGCTGCCGGACACGCCGCACGTCCAGAATCCGCGGCGAGCCGTGGCGGCGGAACAGGCGATCCGCGATTACGGTGCGAAGTTGATCGTGTTGGACGACGCTTTCCAGCACCGGCGGATCCATCGCGATTTGGATATTGTCCTGCTGGACGCGCTGGAGCCGTTTGGGTACGAACGCGTTTTTCCTCGGGGCATGTTGCGGGAACCGGTGTCCGGATTGAGACGGGCCGATGCCGTGGTTTTGTCGCGCAGCGACGCGGTCAGCCAGCAGCAGCGCGAGGCGATCCGAGAGCGAGTCCGGCGGCTGGCCCCGCAGGCGCTATGGGTCGAAATCGTGCAACGGCCGGGCGGTTTATTGTCGGCCGAGGACACCCGCGACGACGTAGCACAGCTGGCTGGCCGGCGGGTAGCCGCCTTCTGCGGAATCGGCAACCCGGCGGGTTTTCGGCACACGCTGGAGAGCGCAGGATGCGAAGTCGCCGGGCTTCGCGAATTCCCGGACCACCATCGGTACACGTGGGCAGACATCGCGTCGTTGTGCCAGTGGGTGGAAGGCCTGGACAACGTGGCAGCCGTGTTGTGTACGCACAAGGACTTGGTCAAGATCAACATCGCGCAGCTTGGCGACATCCCCCTGTGGGCGTTGACGATCGAGTTGGAAATCACCGCTGGCCGGGATGAATTCGAGCGGGAATTGGGTAAACTGATTGCACCCGGCCGCGGCCCGGGGCCCCAGCCGGCGTAGGTTGGGACTCCGTCCCGACCGGTCGGGACAGAGTCCCAACCTACGAATCCTGAACACCAAAGAGGCACCTTATGTCCCTACCACGCGTCTTGGAAACAGAACTGATCGATACGCCGCAGTTGGCGATGGAATACGACTCGATGGACCACTCGGAGGCCAACCGCAGTTTCGCGGCCGACTTTCTGGCAGCGGGCGGACGCGGCGATCTGCTGGATCTGGGCACGGGCACGGCGCAGATCCCCGTCGAGTTGTGCCGGCAGGGCTTCGAGGGGCGGATCATGGCGGCCGACCTGTCCGTCAGCATGTTGGAGATGGCCCGCTTGAACATCGAGATCGCCAGCGTGATCGACCGCGTCCAGTTGGCGCAAGCGGACGCCAAAGACCTGCTGTTTGCCGACGCCTACTTCGACTGCGTCGCGTGCAACGGCACGCTGCACCACTTTGCCGATCCCATGCCCGTCCTGCAGGGCTGCCTGCGCGTGCTGCGGCCGGGCGGCTTGCTGTTCTGCCGCGATCTGCTGAGGCCGGACAGCGACGAAGCGTTCCAGGAGATCGTCCAGACCGATGCAGGCTCGGCCAACGAAACGCAACGCCAGTTGTTCGAGGACTCCCTCCGCGCGGCGTTCACGCTGGACGAAGTCCGCCAGTTCGTCGCGCAGCTGGGCTACCCGGCCGACACGGTCCAGGCGACCAGCGACCGCCACTGGACGTGGAGCGTCCGGAAAGCGGGAACCGCGGACCAGCGGCAAGACACGACGAATCCCCATGCCAGTGACGTCTGATGAATCATCCCCAACGTTCCCACCAGAACGGAGACTCAAGCATGTTCCGTTTCACATTGCTCGCCGTTGCCGCCGTCTTGTTCTTGGGCTGCTCTCAAGACAAACCCAGTGCCCCCGCATCGTCCGCGGGTGCCGTGCCGGTAGCGGGCGCGCTGGCAGTCCAGCAAGTGACGCTGCGCGTGCCGACGATGGTCTGTACGCACAACTGCTGGCCGGTCGTGCGGGACACGCTGCAGAAGCAGCCCGGCGTGACGGAGGTCACGTTGGCGCCGCAGAAGGACGAAGTCGCCATCGACACGCCGCTGGTCACGGTGAGCCTGAATGGCCCGTTCGACGCCGACAAGGCCATCGCCGCCGTCGCGGCGGCCGGCTTTGCCAAGGCGACGGTCGAGAAGTGAGACGGCATGCCGGAACGAGGGATAGGCTTCGAGCCTGTCATTTTCGCGCACATTGACAGGCCGGATGCCTACCCCACGGCTCCGGAAAGCCAGGCTGCCTAGCGGCCCTCGACGGCGGGCTGGACGACCTCCAGCAGGTCGCGGCTGGCGGAGATGGGAACAGACAGTGGCTGGTCGATCAGCCAGGCTCCGGACTGGAGTGCCTGCCGCGTGGTGAAGTGAATCTCCAGATCGGCGGGAACTTGGCGGTCTGGGCCGCCGTAGTAGAACGTGTGCAGCGTCAGCCGGTTTTCGGCGTCGAACTGGTGCAAAACCCGTTGTGCCGCGGGGACCATTTCGACTTTGATCGAACCCACTCCCTCCGAGTCGGCGCCGTGACGTTCCAGCAGCCGCACGCGCAACGGCCACCCGTCGGCATCGCGGCACGTCCGCACCTGGTAGCTGAAACCGGGAATGCCTTCCAGGAGATGGCCCTCGCCGGACGGCGGCGGGCGGTCGGCGACTGACGCCAAGGCGACGGTCGCCGTGGGTGGGGTCTTCTTTTCCTTGCCGAAGACGCTCACTTGGGCTCGATCAGCCGCTGGCGGCCAGTCGCGGACGTTCCACTCCAGCAGCGGCACGCGCTTCTTCCCGACGTACTCCGCGTCGTCGGACGAATAGCTGGGAAAGACGCGCAGTTGATCGCCGCTGCGGGGCGTGACTTCGATCCACACCTCCGGAGGCCGGGGCGTGAAATGGCGGTCCGCGCGCTGGAAGGAAAAAGGCAAGCTTACCTGGCCCTCGCGCCGGACCGGCTGGTGGGCCCCGAAATTGACGCCGGTCTGAGTCAATTCCGCGCCCGTGACGAGCGGCCCAAACACCGGGGCGCCGACCTCGTACGGCAGGGACAGCAGGCGCCGGCCGGTCGCGTCGATCTCCAACTCCGCCGCTTCGCCGCCCAGCAACAGCAGCGGCTCGCGGAGTTGCTCCCAGGCCACCTGGTACGGTTCGGACTGGACAGGCGGCGATACCGAGATGGGCACATCTACGCGGGCCTTTTCGATTTCCCGCTCCTGCGCGTCGAGCAGCGCATACTCACCGTAGCCCAACAGCGCTTCCAGCTGGCCGAGCAGGTCGCCGACGCTGGTGGCCTGATGGAAACTGCCCTCCGTTTCCGCGGCCAGCGCGTCGAACTCCCGCACCGCTTCCACTTGTTCGGTTTCGGGAATCCCAAATCCGACGACGTGGATGCGAATGGGCGCGTTGCCCCGCTCCTGTAGCACATCCTGCCGCGTCTTGGCCGCCTCCGGTGTCGGGTTGAATTGGTTGTTGACGCCGTCGGTCACGACCACGATGCATTTCTCGGTGCCCGGTTTGTCGAGGGCGAAATCGCGCACGGCTTGGACGAGCGCCAGATACAACGGCGTCTCACCCCAAGGCTTGACCGACGGCAACAGGCGATTGACCTGGCCCGCGGCCACGGTGTCGAAGCGGCCCAGGGGCAAGACCAGTTCCACGTCCTCGTACGGCATCAAGTCGCTGGGAATCGGCCGCGCGTACTCGGTCTGCGGCAGCATTTCGGCCGGCTGCTCGACGTTCCAGCCGACGCGATGGCCGTAGAACCGGACGCCGACGCGTTTGCCTTCCTCCTGGGCGAGCCGCTCCAGCATCAACTGCAGTGCAAACTTGGCGACATCCATCCGCGTGGTGACGGCCTGTGCCAGTCCTTCCACGGGCGCCTCGACGGTGATCGGCGTGCTCATGCTGTTCGAGCAGTCCAGAATGAAGACGATGGAGGCCTCTTTGCGGCGGGCGCCGTACAGCGTGACGGTGGCCCCCGCGTGTTCTTGCGGCTGGAAGTCGAGCGTCACGCCCCCCAATAACCGCAGCAGGCTGGGTTGGGCGAACTCATGCCCCCGGAACATGGCGACGGCCTGCAATTGCGGCCCGCGGCCGGCCAGGGATGCACCGGGCAGGTCGTACGACAACTTCTCGACCGTCGAGGTCAGCTTGGCCAACGGGACCGTGCGGGCCGAGCCGGCGATGCGGCCGCGCTGGTCGCGGAACCAGACTCCCAGCCGGCCCGTCGGGATCGCTTCACCGGCGGCGCCTTCCTGGCGGCGGACGTCGATGCTGCCGACACCGGGTTCGTCTTCTTTGATCAGCAGCAGGTCGGTGGCGGTCATGGCGATGCCGCTCTGGGCCGCCGACTGGCGGCTCTCCAGCAGCGTCTGCAGCCGGTCGAACTGCCGCTGGGTGGTCGGATGACGTGGCAAGACCTGATCCGCCGCGTGCAGGTATCCCTTGGCCGCCAGTTCGAAGAACGCCGGTTCGTCCGCCGCGGCCGGCCCCCAAAAATCATCCAAGGCCCGCCGGGCCTGCCAGACCAGGAGTTGCTGCAAGTCGAAATCCCGCAGCGTCGCGACCGGATCCGGATCGAGCGGCGGGCAACCGATCGGGGCGGCGGCGCGCAGCCGGCACGCGGCGCGGCTCAGGGCCGAGCGGGCGGGCACGTGCTCCGTTCCCGCCGCCACGGGACCGCTCTCCGCGACGGCCAGCCGCTCGGTAAGAGTGGCCTGGCTCTGGGCGGCCAGGCGGGTCAGGGCCTGTCGCACGCGTTCGCCCTGCTGCTCGATCGCGGTCCAGGGATCCTGCGGCGACGCGGGCTTCGTCGCGTCGGCCAGTTGCGGCTTGGCCGGAGCGATTGGTCCCACCAGGTCCAGGAGTCTTACCGCGGGGTGTTCTGTGGGCGGTAGAACCGTTGGAGCCTCGCTGCCAGCCACCTCCGATTTCTTTTCGCCGGCCGGAAGGCCGCCGGGAACGGCTGTCGCAGTTGGTGTTTCCAGAGCCTGAGTCCACGTCGCCAGACGATTCTGCAGGCGCTTTCGCTGTGGGGCAGAAAGGATGGCCGTTTGGAGCAGACTTTCGAGATCCCGCACGGCTGCCACGCTCGGCTCTTTGGCTTGCTCCAACTGGTCACCGCGAGCGACGGCCAAACCCCGAAGCTCCCCCAAATCTTTGGCGACCTGCTCGGCCAAGCCGCGGAAGCCGGGCTGATCGAGGGCCGATTCGCCCTCCGTCGTCCCGTGGCGGTCCAATCCCGCACTCAGCTGCTGCACCTGTTCGATGAGCGTGATGACCCGCCTCTGGTTCTCCGCTCGAAGTCCCGCCGGCTCGGTGGCCCCCGGACGGAAGAACCACTGGGCGAGGCAGGGCAACTCGGCATACGCCTGGTCGCGAGTTCGCACCGCCGTGCTGACCAGGTTCGCAATCTCGTCCGCGGCGCGGTAATGCCGCTCGGCTTCCGCCCACGCGGCGTCTCGCGCAGCGGCCGACCGGGGATCGCCTGCCAAGAGGCAATCTTCGCCCTCTTGCCGGGCGGCGTCGCCGGCTTGAACGCGCGCCCGCAACCAATAGAAAAGGCCCCGGTCACGGACAGCGCCCAGTTGGTCGCCATGGCGGCGAAGTTCCAGACTGCGGCGGATCACGGCGGGCTGCCGCCACCACTCGGCGTCCTCGTAACGCAGCAGCACCCGCAGGAAGTGCCGCCCGGCGAGATGAGCGGCTGGACCAGTCGTCGGCCAACCCGCCATCGCTGCTTGCAGGCTCGCCGCGCTGGGCTGTTCCTGCAGCTGCGTCAGCGCTTCCCGCAAACGATTGGAGGTGGACGCATCGATCGCGCCCAACGACTCGGCCAACGCCTCGCTGGACACGTTGAGGCTGGTCGCACGGCCGCTGGAAGACGGGCGCTGGTCACTGGCGGCAAGACGCTTCAACTGGTTCAGCAAGCTCCGCGCCGGGCTGGCGTAGGCCGCGCCCGCCGCGGCGGACTGCTCCAGCCACAACAGTCGGTGCTGGAATTGGTGCCAAGCCTGGGGATCGTCGCGGTAGGGCTCAGCAGCCAACAGGTCGTCGTGCCGCTGCCAGAGTTGATGGATCTCTCCCTCGAGTTGCGCGTCCGCGCTGCGCCGGGATCGCTCCAACTGCTCCCGGAAACGCCGCAGATCGCGGTCGCTCAAGGCCATTCCCAGACCGAAATCGGCGGCGTTGGCCGGGATCAGCATCGGCTGTTGGCTCTCGCCGCGGCTCCGCTGAGCCCAGTCGCCGACGGATTTCGTCAAGTAGGCGTGCAATTCGCGCAGCGACACGCGGCCGTCGGGAGCTTGCCCCGGCTCGGCGCGGTTGGCCGCGCCCGCCAAGCCCAGACTCAGGTAGTGTCCGAACGCGGAGCCCGACAACTCGCGCGACACGCAACTCGCTTCGCCAGGGCCGGACGCACTGAGCACCACCAAATTCGGCACCTGCATTTCTTCGACGACGCGTTCCAGCCGCGCCGCGAAGGTGTTTTCCAGAATACCCAAGGGCCAATGGACGCGCAAGCGGGTGCAGTCCAGGAGCAACAACTTGTTGACCTCGGCCGGCAGGAGCGCGGGATCCTTGAGCCGCTCCAGCAACTGACGCACGGGAAGCCAGGTCTCGCTCCGTCCGGCAGCCGCGCCCGGCGGAATCAAACACGGGTTGCCGGCGCCGTCCACCGCGCCGTGCATGTTGACATACAGCAGCAGCGGTTCGCTCGGCCGCAGCCTCGGGGAGATCCGCCGCAGATGCTGGTCCAGGATTCTCACGCCGCGTTCGGCGGAGGTCCAGTCATCAAGACTGCCGTAGACACTCATGGTCCTCTTGTCCAACTGCCGCAACGCCTCCAGGTCTTCCTGGACCCACGCGTTGGGTGGAAGAGGGTCGCTGTACACGGCTGCGATCGCGACCAGCGGCGACCGCCGAGGGGCGAACAGCAGGAAGTAGATCAGCAGCGCCAGCAACCCGGCGGACAGCAGCAGCCAAACGAGGTTGCGGAGCCGCCGCCGAGTGAAGCCGGGACGGCGTTCGGCTGGCCGAGCCGCTCGTTGCCAACGATACTCGGGTGGGGGTTCGACCCCGGCCCGCCGGCCCTGCCGCCAACTGGCAGGGGTGGGGCGACTGGGCCCCGTCGAGGTGGAGCGTTCGTCAGAGGACATAGCGCCGTTCCTGGGCCACAGGTTGTTGCCGCCGTCTGGCGGCCTGCCGGACATTATACACCGCAAGCGGTTGCTCACCACACATCGTTCCGGCCTCCCGCCGCTGGTTTCGGCACGGAAAAGCCAGGATTCCGCAGGTTCATGAATCCGCCGGTCTAGCGGGCCTGACTTCCGTGGTCCCCATCGACGGGCAAGATTCCCTGTACGCGGATGATGGGATTGTCGGCAGTCGTGCCGGCTGTGTTATCGAACTGCGGCGGCAGGGGTGCGCTGGGGAGCGTCTTCAGGCCGGTCGGGACGGGCAGCCTGCGCGGACGGTCGTCGGTCAGCGGCGGCCAGGTCGGCGTCGGAGCTTGCGGCTTGACAATCCGCGTCGGCCGGCGCGTCGCGTGTCCCGGCTGCGGCGGCGTGTCGCTGAAGAGCTTCCCTTCCAGATAGGCGGAATGAGAGTTCTGCGATTGCCAATCGACTGCCCAGGGGCCGAGCGAGCGTGCGTCGGTCCCCAGGGGCCGAGTCGGCTCGGGTCTGCGCTGGTGAACCAGCACCACATGCCAGCCGTCACGGTCTTCGACCACGCCGCTGGGCTGCCCTGGCGGCGTGCTGAGCAGCGCTCGGGCGACGGCCTTCGACGGCAACTCCTCGGGACGCGTCCAGTCGAGCTTTTGCAGAACGATCGCCTTGGGGTCGAAGCCGTCGGGCGGAACCACGGGACCACCCAATGCCGCCCGGCGCACGTAGTCCAGCGTTTGACGTGCTTCCCCTGCGGAACGAAAGCGGTTCCGCGGGGCTGTCACCTGTTCGAAACGCACCTCCAGCGGCGTCCCGCCGTCTCGGCCGCCGTCGTCTGAGGCAGACGAAGCGTTTTCCGGGGCGGACTCCGTCAGGGCTCTCGGCGGCGTCGGGGCGGCGACGACGCTGGGCCCGCTGCTGTTGCCGCTGGCGGGCGCCGCGCCTTCTCCTTGCGGCGCGCGGCTCGGACCTTCGGTCGGCGCCGCCGGTTCGATGATCATCTCGCCGTTGCACTCGCCGAGCACCAGCCGCGCCAAGCGGCGCACCCGCGCCGACGACTCTTGGTAGCAGCATTCGTCCCGCATGTCGTAGGCCATTTTCTGCAGCCGTTTCAGGATCTCCGGTCGGCAACAGCGCGTCGCCTGGCACCTTTGGCAGGGATCCCCGGCGGTCTTGCGGATCGCTTTCACCGCTTCGTAGCGCACGGACTCGGTACAATCGTCCAACGCTGCGAGCAGAGCCTTCTCGATATCGGGATAGCATTCCGTGCAGCCGACGGTGGCAAGGTAGCGGAGCGCCTTGATTTTCTGCGGAGCCGCGTCCTCTTCCGCCTTCACCTCGGCGGCCGTCGCCACGGCAGGCGTCGGAGACTCAGCGTTGGCCGGATCCGTGATGGCCGTGACGGGCGGCTTGGCCTCCAGTCCGGGAAACCGCATCCCCAACCGATTGCGGATGCGGTCGAGCAGAATGCGCAGCCCGCAGGCGGCGCGGCCGAGACAACCGACGTGCGGTGCCGCGGGTGCGACCGCCGCCGACGCCGCTGCGGGAGCCGCGGCCGGGGCCGCCAGCGGCAACGCGGCCGGAGGCGGCGCCAACAGATTGCACCCGGCGCTCACCGCCAGCGCAGCCAGCAGTGCTAGTGCTCCAGCCGTCCCCCCACGTGCGCGCATCCCGCCCCCCTTCGCGCCGTTACAAACCCTACGGTTGTTAAACTCCCGTTTTCTGCTATCGGTTGTCTAACCGGACATCTTGAGAGTCGTCGCCATGACGAGGGGAAATGACGTGGCCCGGCTGTCCGGCGACGGAAATTGGTTCCAGGAGGAATTCCAAGAGACTCGGCGGCTTGACGAATAGTATCATAATGATATCATCATGATATGCATGGTGAGCTAGGTCCTACGGCCCTTCTGGGGTTTGGTTCTCGCGCGGTGCGAGGATCGCCGTAGGCACACGCGGCTCGCGTGTGCTGGATTGGGTTGGCTGACGGGGGCGCGTGAGCCGCGCGTCCCAGAGCGAGGAGAACTCACATGAATCGCGAGAAACTGGTTTCGGTACGCAGTGGCTGGGGCGTCCTGCCGTTCACCATCCTGTTGTTCGCGGCAGCGATCGGCCTGTTTGCCTGGTTCGTCTACACGGCGGCCAAGCTGAACGATCCCAATTTCCATCTGCTCGTCGGCGGTCTGCTGACACTCGCCTTGGCGTCGTTCGTCTGCAACGGCTTTTTCACGCTGCAGCCGAACGAGGCTCGGGTGCTAATTCTGTTTGGTGCGTATCGAGGGACGGTCCGCTCCAGCGGCTGGAACTGGACCAATCCCCTGAACACCAAGCTGCGGATCTCGTTGCGTTCCCGCAATCTCGAAGGCGAGCGTTTGAAGGTCAATGACAGGCGGGGCAATCCGGTGGAGATCGCGGCGGTGGTCGTCTGGCGCGTGCAGGACACGGCTCAAGCCGTGTTCGACGTCCAGGACTACGAAGCGTACGTTCGCGTGCAGAGTGAGTCGGCGGTCCGGCATCTGGCGACTTTGTACGTCTACGATCACGGCGAGGAGAACGAAGTCACGCTCCGCGGCGGCATGGACGAGGTGGCGGCGGCCCTGCTGGGCGAATTGCAGGAGCGGGTCACCAAAGCTGGGGTGCTGGTCGAGGAAGCCCGCTTGACGCATTTGGCCTATGCGCCGGAAGTGGCCGGCCTGATGCTTCGCCGCCAGCAAGCCGAGGCGATCATCGACGCCCGTCAGAAGATCGTGCATGGGGCGGTCAGCATGGTCCAGATGGCCTTGAAGGATCTGACGGAGAACAAGGTGCTGGAGCTGGACGAGGAACGCAAGGCGGCGATGGTCAGCAACCTGTTGGTCGTGCTGTGCGGTGAACACGATGCCCAGCCGGTGATCAACGCGGGCACCCTTTACGCGTGACGACGGAACATGAAAACGCGGAAGACCTTTCTACTACGCATCAGTCCGGAGTTATACGAAGCCCTGGAGGCGTGGGCACAGCAGGAGTTTCGCAGCGTGAACGGGCAGATCGAGTACGTGCTGCGGGAGGCCGTCCGCCAACACGGGCGGGCGGCGGGGACGGAGGTCGCGGCCAGTCCGCCGACGATCCGGCCTGCCGACGAGGGCGTTTGAAGTCCCCGGAGAGTTCCCGCCGTCTTGCCCCGTTTCCTCGGCGGATTGGCTGCCCAAGCAGGACGGGTCTCCGGACCCGTCTTGCGTGAGCTTCTTTCCCGCGGGGACAATAAGCGGGCGTTTATCCTTCGGTCATGCCGCCGCGCGGTGCCTCTCTCAGTCCCCGTCACGCCCATGATTCCCGACACGAGACGCACCTGCGGCACCGTCGGCTTTTTTGCGTTGAAGCCTGTCGCGCCTACTTGAACGAACCGTGGCCGCACTCTACAAAGGGAAAAAGTCGTGACAAGACATGCCCTGACGTCGCCCTGGTCTTCATAGGTGTTTGTCCTCTTGTTTTCCAGGCGGGGCCCGTCCGGGATGCTGGTTGCGCGCTTTCGATCGGCATTGAGGCAGAGTGTCGGCAACACTGAGGTTTCCTGCTATGAGCGCGATCGACATGGAAGCTTTGTTGAAGGACGTCGCCGACGATGCTCCTTGCGGTGACAATCTCGAGTACGACCCGGCTTACGGCGAATTGGAGCGTCTCTGTGCGGGCAAGCCGGAGCAACAATTCGGAAGCACGATCATACCGGCGGAAGAACCGGATTGGGCAGCCGTCAGGCGTCAGGCGGTGGCCTTGGCGGAGCGCACGAAGGACTTGCGGGTCGCCGCGACGCTGGTCCGAGCGCTGATCCAAACGCACGGCTTTGTCGGCCTGTGCGATGCTGCGGCCCTGATTCGCGGCTACGTCGAGAAGTACTGGGCGACGGTCCATCCTCAACTCGATCCCGACGATAACAACGATCCGACGCTGCGGGTCAATACGTTGGTTTCACTCTGTGACGCCGACACGACGCTGCGAATGCTGAAGCGGGCACCGCTGGTCAGTTCGCGGTCTCTGGGCCGGTTCAGCCTCTTCGATTGGGCGATCGCGCATGGGGAACTGCCCGCACCCGCGGACATGGAGTCTCCGCCGACGGCGTCCTCGATTGAGGGCGCTTTTCTGGATGCCGACCTGGAGGAGTTGAAGGCGACGCACGCGGCGGTGGTCGCCGCGATCGAACACGTGCAGAAGATCGAATCGGAAGTGACCACGCAAGTCGGCGCGGCCAATGCGGCAAGTTTGCTGCCTTTGGTGGCCGTCTTGAAGGAGGCCGAAAAAATCCTGACGGCGCAGTTGACGCGTCGCGGCGTGTCGCCGGGCGGCAAGGAGGACGTGAAGGAGGAGGCGGAGGGGCCGGCGGACGCGGCGGCTGGCAAGGCGGCAGTCGCCGGTCAGGCCGCCGGATTCGCCGTCGACGGCGAGATCCGCTCGCGCGACGACGTCATTCGGTTGCTGGACAGGATCTGTGAGTATTACGAGCGCAACGAGCCATCCAGTCCCTTGCCCATGTTGTTGCGCCGGGCGAAGCGGCTGGCGACGATGAGTTTCTTGGACATCCTCCGCGAACTCGCGCCCGACGGCGTGGCCCAGGCCGAGGCGTTGGGCGGGGCGGCCGCGGTCGCCGCGGCGACGGCAGCCCCCGAAGCGGCGCCCGTCGCTGCCGCAGCCACATCCAAGAGGAGCGACGGATGGTAGGGAGGGTAGGCGACCATCGGGGATGGCCCCGACAGCAGATAGGCATTTCGTAACTAGTGCCATTTCCAGTTTCTAACTTCCTCGTTTCTAAAGTGCGGTGGCGTTT
>CAYUFW010000100.1:21218-24241 GCA_964443915.1 uncultured Pirellulaceae bacterium | reverse complement strand
CGCCCACGATCCGACGTTTGCGGCGGTGGCCCGGCACTATCCCCTGCTCCAGGCGCCCCGCGAGGCGCTCGGCGTGCTGGAAAGCGCGCGGGAGTTCGTGGTCACCGCCGGCGGCGAGATCGAATTGAACAACCACCAGATGGACAAGCCGGGCCGCGGCGAGGCTTTCCCCTGGGCGGCGCCGGAGAACAAGGCGACGATCTACTTCCTGTTTGGCAAGACGACGCCCAAGACGCGATACGGGCACGGCAATCCAGCGGACGCGAAGCAGCTGGCCGACGGCTATTTGCCGATCATCATCGTGCCGTTCACGTTTCAGGGCGTCGAGTACCGCCAGACGCTGTTTGCTTGGTCGGAGGGTCTGGACCCTGACGGCCGGTTGTGGGCCTACGTGGGGCTGGAAATGAAGAACCCCACCGGCGCGGCCGTGCATGTCGAGTTGGGACAGCAAGCCGTGTGCGGACGGAAGCAACGCGTCGTGCCGCTGGGCAGTTGGGAGTACGATCTGGCTGCGGGCCAAACGCGGCGTCTGTGTCTGCGGATTCCCCGCGACGGCATCCTGCCGGACACGGAAATCACCAAGGACTCGCCCGAATTCGAAAAGCGGACAGGCCGTGCCGAGTTGCCGTTCTGCGGTGGGTTCCAGGGCGTGGAAACGGTCGAGCCGCAGGACTTCGACCGCTGCTTCGGCGAGGCGGCCCAGGCGTGGCGCCAACGCCTGGCACGGGCGATGACGATCCGCGTGCCCGAGCAACGAGTGAACGACGCCCACCGGGCCTGGCTGGCGTACTTGTTCACCAACGTGGACAAGGAGGGCGATCTCTATTTTCCCCATGACGGATCGGGGTTTTACGAATTGGTGTGGGGGATCGCGGCGATCCAGTCTTGCCGGGCCTTCGACATGTACGGCTACGCGGAGGAGGCGGGCAAGTACCTGGATTCGATCTGCACGCTGGTCCGGCCGGACGGCGAGTTGAGAACCGCGTTCGGGTTGTCCGATTCAGGTACGTTGCTGGTGGCTTTGGAAGACCACTACCGCTATACGCAGGACAAGGCGTGGCTGGCGCGCGCGGCGGACACGATCGGGCGAGTCGCCAACTGGTCGATCGCCCGGCGGGCCAAGGAAAAGGAAGGCCAGACGCCCGGCGCGCCCAACTACGGCATGATCAAGTACCAGCCCAGCGGCGACTATCCGGAGCCCGACTTCAGCTTCTTGTCGGACACCGCGCTGTGCATCGGGCTGGAGGCGGGCGCCCGCTGCCTGCGCACCGTCGGACGCGAGGCCGACGCGGGGCGGGTGGCCGCCGAGGCGGCGGCCTATCGCCAGGACATCGAAGCGGCGATGCGGCGGTCCGTGTTCGAACACGAAGGCCGGCGCCTGCTGCCGATCCTGCCCGCGTCGCGAGCCTGGCTCGAGCGGGCCCACTACGGAGCGACCGGTTACTACAGCCTGTTCGCCAGCCTGATCTTGGACACCGAGTTTCTTCCGGCCGACGATCCTCATGCCACCCTGTTGATTGACGCCTTGGAGCAACGCGGCGGGTTGTGCGCGGGCACGTGTACGTTCTTTGACTATATCGACCACGGCTTCACGTACGGCTACTGGCTCGAAATGCTCAAACGGGGAGAGCCCAAAAAGGCGATCCTCGGACTGTACGGCTCAATGGCCTACGGCATGTCGCGGACCACGTACAGCAGCGTGGAATGTACGCGGATCGAATCCGGCGCCAACGCGCCGACGCTGCCGCATCTCCGCTCGGGCACCCAGCAGCTGAAGCTGTTGCGGATGATGCTCGTGCGCGAAGAGGGCGAGCGTCTGATTCTGGCTCAAGCCGCGCCGCAGCACTGGTTGAAACACGGGCAGTGCGTCGAAGTCCAGAACGCGCCGACCGTGTTCGGCCCGGTGAGCTACACGATCCGATCGGCCGTGGACGAGGGCCGCGTCACCGTCCAACTGACCCCGCCGGTCCGCAATCCGCCGCAGGAAATCCAGGTCTTCGTGCGTCACCCGGAAGGCCGGCCGATCCAGCAAGTGCTCCTTGACGGCAAGCCGCTCGAAGCGTTCGACGCCGGCTCGGTGACGCTGCGCCATCCGCACGATCCGCTCACGCTGGAACTGCACTACGCGACGAAGTGAAGGCTGGCGACCCGACCTTACCGTTTCTTCCACGACCGGGCGATTTCCTCCAGTGTGCGGCCCTTGGTTTCCGGCATCATCAGCAGTCCGAACAGGAACGAGAGGAGGCACACGCCCGTGAACAGCCAGAACACGCCGCCCACGGAGCCGACCAACTTGGTCGAGGCGCTGGTCAGCGCCGGAAACAGGTAGCCGCCGCTGAAAATCGTGATCCACAGGAACGTGGTCGTCACCGAAACGGCCTTGGCCCGGATACGGGTTGGGAACAGTTCGGACATCATCAGCCACGGAATCCCGCCCAAAGCGATGCCGTGCGGAACGGTACACAGGATGATCACCAGCAGCACCGCCAGGCCCGTCACGTGGAAGTGGAAGACCAGGCCCGTGGCGGCCGTGATGGCCGCCATCAGCAGCGAAGCGAACATCCACAGCGGCCGCCGCCCGACGCGGTCCATCAGCACCAGCGACACCAGGGTCATCAAGCCCATGAAGCCGTAACTCACGGCAAACTGGAGAATCGCGCGGGCGCGGTCCTCGATCCCCGACATCTCGAACAGCATGGGGATGTAGCCGCCGATCACGCTCCAGCCTGTCCAGTTGTTGAACAAGGCCAACAGCAGGCCGATCAGCAGCGCGTACCTCATGCCGGGAGCGAACAGCTCGGACCAGCCGCCCGTCTCTTGCGCCAGCGAGGCTTGGATCTCCTCCATTTCCCGCCGGGCGTATTCGGGTCCGTCGATCCGGGCGAGCACCTCCAGGGCTTCCTCGTGGCGGCCTTTTTCGGCTAGCCAGCGCGGACTGCGCGGGAGCCGGAACACGAAGATCACGAACAGCAGGACCGCCACCGTCTCGGAGAAAAACATCCACCGCCACGGCTGCTGCCAGG
>CAYUFW010000100.1:0-21208 GCA_964443915.1 uncultured Pirellulaceae bacterium | reverse complement strand
TCGACACGCCGTCGCTGTGTGGCAACGCCAGGACGATCAGGTAGCCGATCGCCGGGGCGGCAATGTGCCCCACGACGATCGCCAACTGGTACATCAGCCCCAGTCCGCCTCGCCGTGCGGGCGGCGCCACCTCGGCGATGTACATCGGCGAGGCGATCGAGCACAGCCCGACGCCCAAACCGCCGACGGCGCGAAACAGGTTGAACACCGTCAGCGTCGCTCCGTGCGGCATGCCCGGCAGGAAGTCCGGAACGGCCGTGAAGACCGCGCTGATGGCCAGCAGAAACGCGGCCACGATCATCGTCCGCTTGCGGCCGATCGCGTCGCACAGCCAGGCGCCCAGGAAGGGGCCAAGAATGCAGCCCAGCACCGCACTGGCCGTGGCGAAACCGAATTGGGCGTCGTTCAGCCGGAACTGGTCGCGCAAGTAGATGTTCGCGGCGCCGATCATGCCCAGATCGAAACCGAACAAGAATCCGCCGATCGCCGCCACGAACGCGATGAAGCGGACATACGTGCGCCGGTCGCCGCCATCCCCCGAGTCTCTCGCCGACTGTACCATTTGCGAACTCCAGACAGAGCTTGACGTGAAAGCGCCGCCTTTGCCGTCCCCTACCGCCGCGTGTATGATGGCATGGCGGTGCTGGAAACCTGGAAGTTACCGCGGGATCCCACATCCCGTCCAATACCAAGTAGCCCGAGCGGGACTCGAAGATACCGGTGATTTCGCAGAAGAAACAGGGGTCCCGTACCAAGTCGGTGCAGAATCCGGTGCCGTTCCGCGAAACAGCGATGTGGATGTCCAGGCTCGCTGTCCGTCTTTGAGCAGGTATTCGATACTTGCGCGCACACCGGAGGTTCCTTGGATCTGGTCGGCCACGCCGTCCAGCCTGAGCCAGAAACGGAGTACGTAGACGCCGGGAGCGATCCCGCCGACCTTCTGCTTCAGAGAAGGCACGTAGCGGGTTTGCCGACCGCAGTCGAATCGGAGACACGACCTGCCGGCGCGCGCGATGCCCGGCTGCGGTTCGATGGAAGAGCCTTCCTGCTGCGGCGGCCTCCTTGACCCGTGCCACGTTCGCATCCCGATACGAATCACCTGGGTAGGGGCTCGGCAGCCACGGATCGGCACGCACGACGGATTGCCGGCCTCGTCCACGCAATGGCCGTGCACGCGGACCACCGTGTGCAGTGGCCCCTTCGTCTCGACTGCGGCGCGCGTGTCCTCGCGACTCGATTCCCCCCAACGCTTGCCGTCCAGCGTCGTCAACCCGCGCCGCAAACGCTCGCATTTCGTCTCAGCCAACGGCCGTGATTGGTTGGTCGGCAAGACGTAAGCAGGCGATCTTCTTCGGGCGTGGGCCAAAGAAACTTGCCAAGAAAAGCCTTGCCCAATTGCCGTAGCCGCTACGCTCAAACCCGTAACAATCACAGAATTCTTGTGCTACGCTAACAGTTTCTTAACTTTCCCAGGGTAGACTCGGTTGCCGTTTGCCGGTGGTTTCGTTTGACTCTAGACGGTTTGGTCGAGCCGTGAGAGGCGTTCGTGCTGCGGGTGTTTGCACCGGCAAGAGCGACGGCATGGGCAACGCGGCTGGCGGGGTTAGGCCGGAGGCAGCCTCTGGCGAGGGCAAGCATCATGAAACGGTCGGTGTTGATTGTCGAAGACGAGGAGGACATCCGGGAACTGCTCAGTTACACGCTTCTCCGCGAGGGCTATCAGGTCGCCGCTGTCGCGTCGGGCGAGGAAGCCTTGGTTGTGGCCGAGGCGAAAATGCCCGACCTGGTGATCCTCGACCTGATGCTGCCCGGCCTGGATGGTCTGAGCGTCTGTCGAAAGCTGCGGGCGAACCCCAAGACGGCCGGTCTGGCCATCGTAATGCTGACCGCCAAGGGTGAAGAGGTCGATATTGTCACGGGTCTGAATACGGGCGCCAACGACTATATCACCAAGCCGTTTAGCCGCAACGTGCTCCTGGCGCGGGTGAAGGCAGTCTTGCGAAACGTAGGCTTGCACGGTAAGTCGGGAGAGGAGGATGACGGGGACGCCGAGGTTCGCATCCACGACCTGGTGATCCACCCCGGCCGGCATCAGGTTTCGGTCGATGGGCAAGGCGTGGAGTTGAGCGCCACGGAGTTTCGCTTGCTCTACGTGCTGGCCCGTAAACCTGGTTGGGTGTTTACGCGCGATCGGATTCTGGACGCAGTCCACGGCGACAATTACGCCATCACCGAGCGCGCCGTCGACGTGCATATCGTCTCCCTGCGCCGGAAACTGGGCACGGCAGGACAGTACATCGAGACCGTGCGTGGGGTGGGCTATCGCTTTAAGGAATGATGCATGCGCACGCCACGGCTGCTCTGGCAGGTCTTCCTAGTCCATTTAGCGATTCTGGTGGTCCTGATCGCCGGCCTGGAATGGTACGCCTCGCGTTCGGCCGGCGAGTTCTACGCGGACCGCAAACAAGCGGAACTGGAAACGGTCGCCAAGGTGAGCGGCGCCCGCCTGTTGGACTTGCTCGACCGCCAGGCGTTTGCCGAACTGCGCACGGTTTGTGTGGACCTGGCGAGTTCGGTGTCGCTGCGGATCACGGTCATCCTGCCATCCGGTCAAGTCGTGGCGGATTCGGCAGAGAATCCGCAGCAGATGGAGAATCACGCGGATCGCCCCGAGGTGAAATCTGCTCTCGGTGGCGAGATTGGGCGGTCGACGCGCTTCAGCGCCACCCTCGGACAGAAGCAGACTTACGTCGCTGTGCCGCTGCGGCAGGATGATCAGGTGGCCGGCGTGGTGCGGACTGCGTTTCCCCTCCAATCGTTGTCCGACACGATGCGCGCTGTGTACGTGCGGATCGCCCTGGTCGCGATGTGCGCTACCGTGCTGGCGGGCGTGGCAAGCCTGCTGGTGGCCAGCAGGATCACCCGGCCGCTGGAAGCGTTGCGGCAAGGAGCTGAACGTTTCGCGCGCGGTGAATTGAAACACCGTTTGAGTGCTTCCGGGGCGGAGGAGATCAGAATGCTTGCGCGGTCGCTCAATCACATGGCCGCGGAACTGGATCGGCGGCTGGAAACCATCGTGCGTCAGGACAACGAGCATCAAGCGGTGTTGGCCAGCATGGTAGAAGGCGTGCTGGCGGTCGATCCGGAAGGCGTGATCTTGAGCTTGAACGAAGCTTGCGCCGAGATGCTGGGCGTCGACTCCCAGCGGGCACGGGGGCGAGTCGTCCACGAAGCGATCCGCCACGCGGGTCTGCTGACGTTCGCGGAAAGGGCGCTGGCGAGTCCCGAACCGGTCGAGCAAGATCTGGAGGCCAGCGGGCCGGACAAGCACTGGCTGCACGGTCACGGCACGGTGCTGCACGACGGCCAGCGACGCAAGGTTGGCGCCTTGATCGTGCTGCACGACGTAAGCCGGCTGCGGCACCTGGAAAAGATCCGCCGCGACTTCGTCGCCAACGTTTCCCACGAATTGAAGACCCCCATCACGTCGATCAAAGGCTTCGTCGA
The DNA here is from genome assembly GCA_964443915.1 of uncultured Pirellulaceae bacterium. Taxonomy (GTDB): domain Bacteria; phylum Planctomycetota; class Planctomycetia; order Pirellulales; family Pirellulaceae; genus Anammoximicrobium. The sequence goes on along the minus strand of CAYUFW010000100.1, from coordinate 17,701 downwards.
GACCCTGCTGCACGAACAGCTGGAGGACAAAGAGAACTCGCTCCGCTTCCTCGGCATCATCCTGCGGCAAGTGAACCGCCTGGATGCGATTATCGGTGATCTGCTGATGTTGTCGCGGCTGGAACGCGGTTCCGAGGAACAGCGGATCCAGCTCCAGTGCGAGTCGCTGGCCGAGGTGCTCCGGGCCGCAGTGGGGATGTGCGAGCAGAAGGCGGCCGACGAGTCGATGCGGCTCGAATTGGAGTGCCCGGCGGACCTGCAGGCCAAGATCAATGCCCCCCTGCTGGAGCAGGCCGTGACCAACCTGATCGACAACGCCATCAAGTACAGCGAAGCCGGGGCCGCGATCCGCATCGCGGCGTCGCAGGAGGGCACCGAGGTCGTGATCCGCGTCCAGGATCAGGGGTGCGGCATCGAAGCCGTCCATCTGCCCCGCTTGTTTGAGCGGTTCTACCGCGTGGATCGGGCGCGCAGCCGGGAACTGGGCGGCACCGGTCTGGGACTGGCCATCGTCAAACACATCGTGGCAGCCCACCGCGGCCAGGTCCGCGTCGAGAGCACCGTCGGCCGGGGTAGCACGTTCTTCATCTTCCTCCCGCTGGAACGGCCGCGAAGCGCCTAGCGGCGACGGCAGCCACAGCCGAAGAAGCGGCCCCCACGCACGCCGGACAATGTAACGTCCTGTTTGCCGACGGCAGCATTCGCACCTTCAAGGACTTGAACGGAGACGGCTACCTGAATCCGGGCTTCAACATCGACGCCACGGCCGCATCGACCGACCTGGACGCGGTTGGATATCGCGACGCTCGTGTCGAGTTGCCCCCGGAGTTGGTCTTCAGCGGGGTGTCCATCGAAAAGCAAACTCTGAAGGGCAAACTCGACTGAGCCGCCGGCCAGGCCGCGTTCGGATGGCGGCCCCGAGTGCGATCCGCCTCCTTGCGACCGGTCCCAGGCCGCAAGGAGGCTCTCTTGAACAACGGCTTCGATCCCGTGGCCGGTGGATTTGCCGATGACCAACTCGACCTGCCTCCCACGGACGTGATGAGCAGGTATTCGTTGGACGCGTCGCCGATACCTTGACGGATCGGCGACGCGATTTGTGCCGTCGCGTTCGACGATCTTGCTCGGATCGATGCCTTACCCACACAGGGCGAATCCGTGAAGCCGTCCCACATGACTCATTTTCTCGTCGGGTTTTTAACAAGGAATTAACCGATTCTGCATTCTCCCCTGACAATCGATCCGTAGAATCCTTGCGCGACTGGTGACCTTGGTGCGTCGGCAGCGTCCAGGGCGACCCCGAGAGCATGCCGTGATCTGAAACGACAACGATAAGGAGACCTCCGACATGAACAAGCGTTTGACCTATTCCCTCATGCTCAGCGGGTCGCTTCTGCTCGGCCTTGTTGCTCCCGTCGTCGTCGGCGCGGACCGCCCGGGGAACGCGGCCGCGACGCCGTACCGGCGGGTCTCCGGAATCTCCGGGAATCTGAACAGCATCGGCTCCGATACGCTCAACAACCTGATGACGTACTGGGCGGAGTCGTTTCGCAGGTTGTATCCGGCCGTGAATATCCAGGTCGAAGGCAAAGGTTCGGCCACGGCGCCGCCGGCCTTGGCCCAGGGGACGGCGCAGCTGGGTCCCATGTCGCGGGCCATGAAGCCCGAGGAAGAGGAAGCCTTTCAGGCGAGACACGGCTTCAAGCCCACCCGGATCAGCGTGGCCCTGGACTGCCTGGCGGTATTCGTCCACAAGGACAACCCGATCCAGTCGCTGACGATGGACCAGATCGACGGCATCTTCTCCAAGACGCGCAAGAGCGGCAGCGACAATCTGGTTACCTGGGGCGACGCGGGCTTGACCGGCAACTGGAAATCGCTGCCGATCAGCCTGTACGGCCGCAACTCGGCCAGCGGGACCTATGCCTTCTTCAAGGAGCAGGCGTTGCGGAAAGGCGACTACAAGGACACGGTCAAAGAGCAGCCCGGCTCCGCGGCCGTCCTGAACGGAGTGGCGAACGACCGAGCCGCCATCGGCTATTCCGGCATCGGCTACGCGACTTCGGAAGTTCGCGCTCTGCCGCTGGCCAAGGCGGCCGGCGAGCAGGCCGCCGAACCGACGTTTGACAACGCGCTGGGCGGCAAGTATCCGCTGGGGCGTGCCCTGTACGTGTACGTGCCCAAAAAACCGAACGAACCGCTGCCGCCGCTGGTCCGGGAATTCCTCAGATTCGTCCTGTCCCCGCAGGGCCAGGAGATTGTCGCCAAGGACGGCTACGGCCCGCTGCCTGCGTCGGCGGCCGCGAAGCAGTTGAAGGCGCTGGAGTAGCCATATCCAGTTCGTGACTTCCGCGTGTCGCGACGGCGATCCGTAGGCCGGAACAAGTCCGCGCAGTTCCGGCACCTCGAAGTACACGGAAGACGCGAGAATCCTTGCCGGAACTGCGCGGACTTGTTCCGGTCTACGTTTGGGCGTGGAGCGGCGCCAGGGGAAAGTCCAACGATGTCCAAGATCGATCCAGCCACGCTGCGGCGCGTTCGGCGCCGCGATTGGATCGCGCGCTGGGTGATCGTGCTCGGCGGCTTGACGGTCATCGTCAGTGTGATCGCCATCCTGGCGCTCGTCGTGGGCGTGACGCTCCCCTTGTTTCGGCCCGCGCAGATCCGCGAGGTGGCCCGCAGACCCTTGCCGTCCTCGGTGGCGGCAGCGGAAGTCTTGTGCGTCGGGACCGAACTGGCGGTCGGCCAACGATCGGTCTCGGCCCATCTTGTGACCCGCGACGGGGCTTTCACGTTCGTCGACGTGGCAAGCGGGCAGATTCTGGGGCGTCAAACGGCGAGCGCGGCGGAGTCGGAAGGAGGCCGGCGCGTCGCGGCGGTCGAGCGTTACGCCGGTTCGCGTTACTCGCTGCTCTGGTCCGACGGTGCGCTGTCGCTGGGCCACCGGCGCCGCGCTGTCGGCCGTGCTGACGCTGACCGCGCTGCTGATCGCCGTGGTGCTGGTCAACGGTCTGGGCGTGTTCTGGCCGGCCCCGATCGCCCGGGTCGAGCTGGCCGACGGCCAAACCGTCCTGGGCCAGTGGATGCGCGAGGACACGAATCCGGACACGAACCGGCGCAGCGTGCAGCTCAAGACGGCCAACCGCGAACTGGACCCGCAACGTCTGGACTTCCGGTGGTACCAACTCGACGCGATCCGCCGCTGGACCTATCCCCGCGAAGTGTTCGTGCTGGAACGTCTGGAAAACGGCAACTTCCACGGGACGCTGGCCGGCGTTCGAGCGCCGACGCTGGACCTGCCCGCCGCCGGCGACGTGTCGCAACAGTTCGCGGCCGCGCTGGCGGAGGTCCGCCGGCGGCGGGCGGCGGACATCGAGCCGATTGCCGACCGGCTCGCTGCGCTCAACCACCAACTGCAATCCCTCCGCAGCGCGATTCTGAAGCTGGAGTACCGCCGGACACAGGCCGCGGCCGGCGGCGCCGACGCGCTCGCGAGCCTGCGCACTCAGGAACAGGAGACCAGACAGGAATCCGATCGGCTGGTGGCTCAACTGCAGACGCTGGAGGCCAAGCTCCGGGAGAACGTGGCGGTCTTTCAGGTCGACGGCGACCGGAGGCACACGGTGGTCCTGTCGGACATCGTCCGCAGCTACCAGCCCAATGCGATGGGACTGCCGGCGAAGCTCGGACATTACGTCTCCAAGCTGTGGGAGTTGCTGTGGGGCGAGCCTCGCGAGTCCAACACCGAAGGCGGCCTGTTCCCCGCGATTTTCGGGACCGTGATGCTGGTCTTCCTGATGTCGATTTCCTGTTTTCCGTTGGGGGTGCTGGCCGGCGTGTACCTGGGCGAGTACGCGCGCGAAGGGCTGCTGGTCCGCATCGTCCGCATCGCCGTCAACAATCTCGCCGGGATCCCGTCGATCGTGTACGGGATCTTCGGCCTGGCCTTTTTCGTGTACGGCATCGGCGGCACGATCGACCAGTGGCTCTATCCGGAGCGTGTGGCCGCGGGAGTCCCCACGTTTGGAACCGGCGGAGTTCTCTGGGCGAGCTTGACCCTGGGGCTGTTGACCGTGCCGGTGGTGATCGTCTCGACGGAAGAGGCGTTGCGCACGATCCCCCGCGTGTTTCGCGAGAGTTCGCATTCGCTCGGTGCCACGAAGTTCCAGACGCTGGTCCGGATCCTGCTGCCGATGGCCTCGCCAGGGATCATGACCGGTTTCATCCTGGCAATGGCCCGGGCGGCCGGAGAAGTCGCTCCGCTGATGATCACGGGCGTCGTCAAGCTGGCCCCGAATCTGCCGGTGGACGGTCGCTTCCCGTTTCTCCATCCCGACCGGAAGTTCATGCACTTGGGGTTCCACATTTTCGACATTGCGTTTCAATCGCCCAATGTCGAGGCGTCGAAGCCGATGGTCTACATGACCACGACCCTGCTGGTGTTCATCGTGCTGGTCATGAGCAGTGCCGCCATTTATTTGCGGAACAGGATGCACAAGCGTTTCGCCTCCCACGCGATCTGAGGAATTGATGGCACTCCGGCTGATCCCACCGCCTGCTCCAAGAACTTCGCCGAACCGCACCGCCGGGGAAGCCGCACCCCTCGTGTCGCCGCCGTCCACGTCGGCCGCGGCCCCGCCGCGGGAATCGGCGTCGGCGCGCAACCCCGTCGCGGTCATTGAAAACCCCGCTGTCTGCGTCCGGGAGCTGAGTCTGTACTACGGCGAATCGGCGGCCCTGCAGCGGATCACGATGGATTTTCCGCGGCAACAGGTCACCGCCCTGATCGGCCCCTCCGGTTGCGGCAAGTCGACGCTGCTCCGCTGCTTGAACCGGATGAACGACTTGATCGACAACGTGCGGACCAGGGGGTGCGTTCTTCTGGACGGTCAGAATATTCTGGATCCGGCCCTGGACGTCATCGCCTTGCGCCGCCGCGTCGGCATGGTGTTTCAGCGGCCCACGCCGTTTCCCAAATCCATCTACGAAAACGTGGCGTATGGCCTGCGGATCGCCGGCATCTCCCGCCGGCAGGCGCTGTTGGCAGTGGCCCGCAACCTGGAGCGGATTGCGGACCACGCCGTCAACATCGCAGAGGACGTGATCTACCTGGTCGAAGGCCGCATCGCACGGCACGAGACCGCGCACAGTGCGAGTTCCGCGCCCACTCGCAGTTCTAACGAACCTCGACCACCTTCTTAGCCATCGCCAAACTCCGCATCCCTAGAATCTGCTGCGCTGCGAACGAGAGGGGCACGTTGTTTTCAGCCCAGGGCGCAATCGGCGGACGTTTGGAACTCAATCACAGGAGAGCTGTCCTATCGCAAGGCGCTGATTGTGTTCGATGCTGCGCAACCGGCTATGCGTTTTCCGGCCGATCCAATTCCGCGAACAGATCCGTGAGCTTCAACTCGAAACCGGGCAGGATCTCACCGCCGGTGAGCGATCCGTCCTCGCCGATCAGATCGAATTGGTCGGACGCGCGGTAGATTCGCGCGGTGCGTGTCCGGGGGTCGATGATCCACGCCAACTGCGTGCCGCCGGCAAAGTACTCGCCGAGCTTGCCCTGGATCTCCCTTTCCGTGTTGCCCTCCGAGAGCACTTCGACGGCCAGGTCGGGCGACACCGCCGGCACCGGAGCACGGCCTTGGGGCAAGCGGTCCCAACGCACGAACGAGACGTCGGGAATGCGGATCCGGTCGCGCAGGATCCTGAGCATGCCCGCCTCGCCGCCCACGATTCCGATGCGTCGGCCCCTCAGGTAGTCGCGGAGAAAGTGGCTAATCGCACTCGCCAGCACGGATTCGTAGAAGCCCATGGGTTTCTCCACCAGAATGCCGTCGACCAATTCGCACAGCCGCCCGGTCCGCGCGTGGACTTCGAGCAGATCCTTCTCGGTCGCCAGACCCGGCCAGGGATAAAGGTGGATACGTTCCAGAGGGATGCCGCCCAACCGCTCCTGGAGATCGGCCACGGTCCACTCCATCGGAAAGGCGGACGGCACAGCGGGCTCCGCGGGCGGAACCACAACGGTCGGCGAAGCGATGGGAGCAGTCGAGAGCAAGGTCGTTGTCATCAGCGGACCCTCCTGCGGCAAACGCGGACGTCACGCATCTTATTTTACCGGATTGGTTGTGCCTTTCCAACTCGTGTTTGCGTCGAGACGCGGTGCCGTCGCTTCGGGTTCATCGTGCCGCTTCCAGGATCCAACTTCCGCCGACGCGGGGACGGCGGAAACGAACACCTCGCGCGCCCGTGGGAGACGGAAGTTGGCAACTGGAGACGGCACTGGACCAACCTACTTCGGCCCGCAGCCGGTCTGGAGAATCTGCCGGGCGACTGCCTCGTCGCTGACGCCTTCCTCCAGGTGAACGAAGCGGCACTCGCTCAGGCTGCGAAACCAAGTCTCCTGGTGCCGGGCGAATTGCCGGGTGCGGGCTTTGACGGCTTCGACCGTCGCGGGCAGATCCGTCTGGCCCTGCAAGTGAGCCATGACTTCGCGGTAGCCGACCGCCTGCAGCGCCGTGCGGCTGAGAGCGCCGTGCCGCGCCAGCAAGCCGCGTACTTCCTCGACAAAACCGGCGGCGAACATGGCGTCCACACGCTCGTTGATCCGCCGGTGGAGCACGTCCCGCGGCCAGAGCAGCGCGAACACGCGGCAGCGCTCCGCCGGGTGGCCTTCGTCGAACTGCGTCTGCAGATGGCTGATCGGCCGCCCGGTCGCGCGGTAGACCTCCAGCGCACGGATGATCCGCCGCTTGTCGTGCGGGTGCAGCTTTGCCGCGGACAGCGGATCGACCTGCTGCAAGCGCGCGTACAGCGCCGGCAGGCCGGCTTGCTTCAGCTCCTCTTCCACCGCGCGGCGGAACTCCCAATCCGCGGGCGGACCTTGGAAGATGCCGCGTAGCAGGGCCTTCAAGTACAGCGGCGTGCCGCCGACAAACAGCACTTCCCGCCCTCGGCCGCGGATCTCGATCATCGTCCGCCGGGCGGCCTCCAGGTAGTTGGAAACGCTGAACTCGTCGCGCGGCGAGAGGATGTCCAGCAGGTGATGGGGGACGCTCGCCCGCTCCTGCGGCGTCGGCTTGGCGGTGCCGATGTCCATCTCGCGATACAGGGCCATCGAGTCCAGGGAGATGATTTCGGCATCCAGCTGTTGCGCCAGTTCGATGCCCACGCCAGTCTTCCCGCTGGCCGTGGCGCCGGTCAGAAACCAGCAGTCCAGGAACGTGGGTTCCGTGTCGGCTTCCGGATCGGTTCCGGAGTGGGGCAGCTCGGACGAGTTCATCGGCACGGACCTTTCAACGCTCGAACACCTGCAGTTCCCACAACGAGAATCCGTGCGGGGTGGCGCGGCGGTCGCCGCGGAAGCGGACGTAACGGGCATCGACCGGGGCGAAGCGGATCTCGTCCAGGCCGCCCTTGCCGGACTCCGTGCGCCAGACTTCTTGCCACGCGGAGCCGTCCTGCGAGACTTCGATCGCATACGCCCGGCCGCAGGCATGCTCCCACGTCAACGTCACGCGCGAGACCGGCACGCCCCGGCCCAAGTCGACCTCCAGCCACTGATCGTCGGCAAATTCGGACGACCAGCGAGTCTCCTCACGCCCATCGACCGCCAGCGCCGCCGGAAAGAAGCCCTGCGCATTGCGGACTTCGGACGACGCCTTGACCCGCGCACCCAAGGCGTGGTTCTTCGGCAGGTCCGCCACGCGGACGTCGCGCACGCTGTGGATCGGCTGCCCGTCGAAGCCGCGGATTTCGGCGGTCAACTCCAGCCTCGCTTCCTCGGCGGGAAACGATACCTCAAACTCAGCGGACCCGACGTCCTGGCCCGCAGCCCGGACGTCCTTCTGCTGCTCGAAGATCGCTTGCCCGTCCCGCGTCAGCCGCAGCATTACTTGTCCCGACCAATCCGCCTCCAGATCGTTGACCACGCGCACGGGAATGCTCGCGGCCGTGCCCTTCGCCACGCGGTCCTCCCAGAAGTCGATCACCACGCCGACCGGGGCAAACGCGTCGCGCACGAACCGGAAGAAGTGCGGCTCGAATTCCAGCGCCTTGACGTCCGTAAAGTTGTCGCTGGTCTGCCCGTCCGGCCGCGAGTAGCCCAGTCCGCAGAAGTGCAGCACGCCCGCGCACTGGCGGCGGACCCGCCAGAATTCGGTCTTGGCCGCCAGCGTCCGGGCGTAGTACCGGCGGCGGTCCTCGGCGGAAGCGTTCTCGCCCAGCAGCCGCTTGTACACGTCGACCGTCAGCGTCGGCAGCGAACCGTCGCGGTTGATCCACAGCCAGCCGTACTCGTTGATCAGGTACGGCGGACCGGCTCCTTGCCGCGGTCCGTTGTCGGGGATGCCCGTCTCGCGGGCCAGGTTGGCCAAGCGGAACCCCGGCCGGCTCGACCGGTACGGGTGGCCTTCGGAAATGTCGCCCGGTTGGTGCGGCGTCCCCCAGCCGTTGTCCCAGGGCCGCCGTGAGAGGTCCAGGCCGCGCACCTGCTGAATCGCCGCGGCAATCACGCGATCGTTGGACGTCTCGTTCTGGGCGTCCCAAATGACGACGCACGGATGGTTCCAGCGTTCCCGCATCCACTCGGTGAATTCCGCGGTCAGGTCGGCGGGCGTAATCGCCTCCGGCCAGCCGTCCTTGGCCCGGCTGTACCAGATCGGGAACTCGTCCTGGATCAGAATGCCTTCCTCGTCGGCGATCTCGTACCACAGCTCGGGCGGAAACCCGATGCAGTACCGCAAGCTGTTCCAGTGCATCTCCTTGAAGCGCCGGTGCAGCTTCCGCACCCACTCCCGGTCCCAAGGCAGCGTGCCCCGCTCGGCGTCCTCGAAGAACCGGTAGATGCAGACGTTGGAACCGCGGAGGTAATAGGGCCGCCCATTCAGTATCACACGGCCTGAGGCCGGATCGGTCGTCAAGGTCCGCAACCCGAACCGCGTCCGGGCCACGTCCGCGCCCGTGTCGATCTCCAGTTCGTACAGGAACGGATCTTCCGGAGTCCACAGATGCGCGTCGCGGATCGCGACGGTCAGTTCCACCTTGTTGGTCGTCCCGGCTGACGGCGCCGAGGCGTCCAATTCAGCATTCCCTGCCACGCAGCCGGACTTCGCCTCGCGAACCGTGCCCTTCAGTTTGGTGGGCCCGGCCGCCGCGCCCGCGTTGGCCAGTTCAATCACGGCCCGGACCGAGCGCTGCTCGACATCGGGCACCGTTTGGACGTTGACCACGTGCGGCGTCCCGCAGAGGATCAATTCGACGGAATCGTAGATCCCCGGAATGTAGCGGCTCTTCTCGTTGTCCCAACCGTCGGTCAGATTCGGCGGCACTTGGGCCAGCGAAGCGCCGACGCGGATCAGCAGTTCGTTCTGGGCGCCCGCCGGCTTGAGGTACGGCCGCACATCAAACCAGCCGGGCGTAAAGCACGGACCGTGCTCGCCCACCGCTTGACCGTTCAGCAGCACTTTTGTCCCGTAGCGGGCCTTGTGTACCTTGAGCAGCGCGACTGCCGGCAAGGGCCCATCCAGTTGAAACGTCCGCCGGTACCAGAACGCCTCGCGGCGCGGGTCTGCGGGCTTCAACCACGGCTTGCCGCGGTCGTCCAGCGAGACCGTGGCTCCGGGCGACTCGAACGGCGGCGTCGCCAGATCGGCCAGTCCCGGCACCGGCGCCGTGTGTGCGAACTCCGCCGGCGGCTGGGCCAGCGAGCCTTCGGCAATCTGCCACGTACCGTCCAGCGACACGACCACGCGATCCCCGGCGCAAACGTCCGCGGCAGCCAACCCCACCGCGACCGCCACGACGGCCGCCAGTCGCTTCAAAACAAGGGCTCCCATCGTAGACTGCTCGCTCCGCGAGCAGACAATCAGAAGTCGGGACACGAGGGATACAACTCCCAGTGGACGCGCCTTCATCGCATAGCCTCGGAATTTGACTCGGTCCATGGTTTCCTCGAAAGACGTGGTCAAGATGCCGCCCGGACGTGGACCTCGCGTTCAATCTGGGAACCCACCTCGTCGGCGGCGAGGTCGAGGTCGTAATCCGATTGCAGCCCGAGCCAGAACTGCGGAGACATGCCGAAGTGGCGTGCGAGCCGCAGTGCGGTGTCCGGGGTCACGCGGCGTTTCCCGAGCACGATCTCGTTGATCCGCCGAGCCGGCACACGAAGGTCGAGCGCCAACCGGTTTTGGCTGATCCCCATCGGCTTGAGGAACTCCTCCAGCAACACTTCTCCAGGATGGAGCGGCGGCAGCTTGTTTTTCGCCATAGGACTACCTGCTAGTGATAATCGACGATTTCGACGTCATAGGCATCGCCGTCTTGCCAGACAAAACAGACGCGCCACTGGTCATTGATGCGGATGCTGTACTGGCCCGCACGGTCCCCGGCCAGTTTCTCGAGCCGATTCGCCGGCGGTACACGCAGGTCGAGCAAAGATTGCGATCGGTGGAGCATTCGCAGCTTTCGGAGCGCCACTTGCTGAAGGTGCTGCGGCAGCCTGGGCGAACGCTCACGGTCGAAAAGTAACTCAGCGTCTCGGTCGCGAAAGCTTCTGATCACGTAACCAGACTATAGCGCCGGGCGTTAAACGTCAAGTGGAGTGCATGCCAGCGAGCCAAGCATCGGGAAGCGTGGAGTTCCCTTGCTTCCCAAGCCCGCACGCTTCAACCTGTCTGTTGCGATTCACCAGCTTGGCCACTACGGCAACGTGCCGCCTTCTTGCCAAGAGACCAACGCGTAGACGCGTTGCCGCCCTTCCAATGGTATGATACTCAGCACCCAAGCGTCGTTTGAGAAATCGCGAAGCAGGGACGAACTACCCTGGAGCAAGTCATGAACAGACACTGGCGAATTTGGATCGTCGTGGTGATCGCCTCCGCCTTTGGAATGGACGAAACGGACGGTCGCGCACAAGCCGCCGCGGGCCTGCCGCCGGGCGTCCGGGCGGTCTGGGACCTGGCGAAAGCCCATCACGAGACAACGCCCACGCGCCAACGCGTCTGTATCAACGGCCTCTGGCAGTGGCAACCGGCGGAGCCGAAAAGCGATCGGGTGCCGGACGGCGGCTGGGGATATTTCAAGGTCCCCGGTTCCTGGCCGGGAATCACCGACTATATGCAGAAGGATTTTCAAACGGTCCACGCCCATCCGCGGTGGCAGGAGCAAAGGCTGGGCGGTGTCACCGCCGCCTGGCACCAACGCCAGATCGCCATTCCAGCCTCCTGGGCCGGACGGCGGATCGCGTTCCAGGCGGAATACCTGAATTCGTACGCCGCAGTGTACCTGGACGGGAAGCGTGTGGGCGAGATCCGCTTCCCGGCGGGCGAAGTGGACCTGACGCGGGCCTGCCGCCCCGGCGCGACGCACGTGCTGAGCATGCTTGTCGTCGCGATGCCGCTGAAGGGCGTCCGGCTCTCGTACAACGACAGCAACGCCGCCCGCGAGGTGAAGGGGGCCGTGGCCCGCCGCGGCTTGTGCGGCGACGTGTACCTGACCGCCACTCCCGCCGCAGCGCGCATCACGGACGTCAAGGTGGACACCTCGGTGCGTCACGGACAGATCACGGTCGAGGCCGCGCTGCAAGATCTCGCGCCGGACGCGTCGTACACGCTGCGGGCTGACGTAAGCGAAAACAGCCACGGCGTCAAATCGTTCAGAAGCCAGCCGTTCCGCGCGAGCGAGCTCCGGGACGGCCGGATCGCGGCCACGGAGAAATGGCAGCCGGAAAAGCTCTGGGACACGCACACGCCGCAGAACCTGTACGACCTCAGCGTCTCGCTGCTCGACGCCCGCGGCGAACCGCTGGACACCACCAGTCCGGCGCGTTTCGGATTCCGCGAGTTCTGGATCAGCGGCCGCGACTTCTACCTGAACGGCCGCCGCATCTTCCTGAGCGCCGTGCCGCTGGACAACGCCCAGATCGGCGCCGCCTTGGCCAGTTACGAGGGCGCTCGGGAGAGCCTGAAGCGGCTGCAGACCTTCGGCATCAATTTCGTGTACACCCACAACTACAGCTGCCAGCCGGGTTCCCATTTGAGCTTTGCCGAAATCCTACGGGCCGCCGACGAGGTAGGGATGCTGGTCTCGCTGTCGCAGCCCCATTTCGGCGATTACGACTGGCAGTCGCCGGAGGCCGAACAGACCAACGGCTACGCCAGTCATGCCGAGTTCTACGTGCGCGTGGCTCAACAGCACCCGTCCGTCGTGATGTATTCGATGAGCCACAACGCCACCGGGTACAACGAGGACATGAACCCGGACTTGATCGACGGCATCTACAACGAGCGGAACGAGTGGGCCATGAACAACGTGCGGCGGGCGCTGCGGGCCGAGGCCATCGTCCATCGTCTGGACCCCAGCCGCGTTATCTACCATCACTCGTCGGGCAATCTGAGTTCGATGCACACGAGCAACTTCTACCCCAACTTCGTCCCGATCCAGGAGTTGTCGGACTGGTTCGAGCACTGGGCCACGAAGGGCGTCAAGCCGTTCTTTACGTGCGAATACGGAGCCCCGTTCACCTGGGACTGGGCTATGTACCGGGGGTGGTTCAAGGGACACCGCGAGTTCGGCAGCGCCGTCGTCCCGTGGGAGTTCTGCCTGGCGGAATGGAACGCCCAGTTCCTGGGCGATGCGGCGTTTCGCATCAGCAGTCAGGAGCAACGCAACCTGCGCTGGGAGGCCGAGCGATTTCGCAGCGGCCGGTTGTGGCACCGCTGGGACTACCTGCACCAGCTGGGTTCGAGCGACTTTGACGAACGGTACCCTGTGTTGGCCAAGTATCTGACGGACAACTGGCGGGCGTTCCGCACCTGGGGCGTGTCGACGATCTCGCCCTGGGAGCATCACGTGCTGTGGAAGATGCGTCCAGGCCTGGACCGCAACCGCCGCGTCGATCTCGTGACGGACTGGGACGGTCTGCAGCGGCCGGGGTTCAGCCCCGACTACCTGGAAGAACGCTACGAGCGCATGGACCTGGCGTACGAGCGGACCGACTGGGTCGCCACGCCGGGGGCCGAAGCCATGTACCGGAACAACCGGCCGTTGTTGGCATACCTCGGCGGCAAGCCGGCCCGCTTCACCAGCCAGGACCACAACTTCCTGCCCGGTGAAACCGTCGCGAAGCAGATCATCGTCATCAACAATTCCCGCGTGCCGGTGACGTGCGATTGCACGTGGTCGTTAACACTGCCCGCCGGTGTGGCACGGCCTACTCCGTTGGCCGTGCCTGCAGCGTTCAAAGGACAGGACGCAGACGGACTGCTCGTGGGCCGGACGACGGGTGCCAAACAAGTCCGCGTCGCCCCCGGCCAGCAGGAACGGCTCCCGGTGAGTGTGCCTCTATCTGGCGACGTGCCGCCCGGTTCGTACGAGCTGACGATGACGGCCCGTTTCCGGCCTGAGCAGGCTGTCGGCGGCGAAGCGGGCGAGACGCAAGTGGACTGTTTCGCGATCCACGTCTTGCCTTCGCCGGCCGCCCCGGTGATCGGGGCCAAGATCGCGGTCTTCGATCCCAAAGGCGAAACGAGCAGGCTGCTGGCGGCCCTGGGCGTGCGCTGCCAATCCGTCGAGGCCGGCGCGGACCTGGGCGGATACGACCTGCTGATCATCGGCAAGGCGGCGCTGACGGTTGACGGCCCCGCGCCCGACATTCGCGGAGTTTCCCACGGACTGAAGGTGCTGGTTTTCGAGCAGACGGCCGAGGCGTTGGAGAAGCGGCTGGGCTTCCGCGTGCAAGAGTACGGGCTGCGGAACGTCTTTCACCGCGTCGCCGGCCATCCTGTGCTGGCGGGCCTGGACGACGAGCATCTCCGCGATTGGCGTGGCGAGGCGACAATCGTCCCGCCGCGGCTGGTCTACGAACCGAGCGACCGGTACAACGGCGCGCCGGTGGTTCGCTGGTGCGGCCTGGAAGTTCCGCGGCTATGGCGTTGTGGCAACCGCGGAAATGTGGCGTCCGTCTTGATCGAGAAGCCCGCCCGCGGCGATTTCCTGCCGATCGTGGACGGCGGGTACAGCCTGCAATACAGTCCGCTGATGGAGTACCGCGAAGGCCGCGGGATGGTGCTCTTCTGCCAGCTCGATGTGACCGGCCGCACAGAGGCCGATCCGGCCGCAGACCGGCTGGTCCGCAATCTCCTGGGCTACGTTTCGTCATGGAACCCGGCCCCCAGCCGCCACGCGTTGTACGTCGGCGATCCGCGCGGGCGGACTCACCTCCAGCGCGCCGGGGTGAAACTGGAAGCCTACAAGGGCGGTGATCTGGCGGCCGATCAGGTCCTCGTCGTCGCGCCGGGTGGGGGAGCCGAGTTGGCGAAGCACGCGCAATCCATAGCGTGGTGGCTGAAGGCCGGCGGTCACCTGCTCGCGCTGGAACTCGATGCCGACGAGGCCAACAAGTTCCTCCCCGCGCCGGTGCGCACGGCCAAGCGGGAGCACATCGCTGCTTACTTCGAGCCGCCCGAGGCAAGATCGCTCTTGGCCGGCGTCGGACCCGCGGACGTTCACAACCGCGACCCGCGCGAACTGCCGCTTGTCACGGGCGGGGTCCGTGCCCTCGGCAACGGCGCGCTGGCCCAAGCGGAAGGCGGCAACGTCGTCTTCTGTCAGCTCGCGCCCTACCGCGTCAGCCGCGCGCAGGGTGCTTCGCCTTCGCTGTCCGTCGACGAAGAAGATGCCTTCGACGGCAAGCACAGCGTCCTCATCACGCTGGGCACCGTGCCCTACGCCCAGTTCGGCCAGAAGGTGCCCGCCGGGCAGGTCGGCAAGACGTACACCCTGTCCGTCTTCGTCAAAGCCCTCGACGAACCGGTTCGCGTGCGTCTGGAAGCCGAACGCGCCGGCCGTCCGTGGGACCGGGCGGTGCGCGGCGAGGACACCGAGGCCGGCCCGGACAAGTGGACCGAACTGCACGTTACGTTCAAAGTGGACAAGCCGTATCCGGAGGGTTGGCAAGCGTACCTGCACTGTGACCAGGAAGGCGGCCGATTACAGGCCGATCTGTTCCGACTGTGCGAAGGCAACTACGCCCCCGGCCAGCCCAACGCCGCCAGCGCAGGCGGCGCGGCAAGCCAAAACCTACTGACCAACCCCAGCTTCGAGACCGGCGCGGAGCCGTGGTTCTTCAACTGGCCCACGGAGCAGCACAACCTCAGGCGGACGTACCGCCGGGCCTCGTTCCTGGTCACGCGACTGCTGGCCAACCTGGGCGTCCGCGGCGAGACCCCGCTGCTGTCGCGATTCGCCACGCCGGTCAGCGGGGCGGCCAAGGAACCGGTGACCCGCAACGGCGACTTCCGCCAGGCCCAAGAGGGCGCCGGAATGCCTGAGCGCTGGCAGTTCAGTCGCGACGTGAAGGAAGCGACGTGCACGCTCGAAACCACCGCCCCGAACGATCCACGGCCGTGTCTCCGCATCCACTGTCCGCGGTTCGGCGAGAAAGGCCGAGGCAGCGTCATGCTGGCCCAGCAAGACGTTCCGGTCGAGGCCGGACAGTGGTACCGCATCTCGCTGAGAGCCAGGTCCGCAGGGCTGGGACGCGAGGGCGTCACCCTCGCGCTGCAGAACACCACGACGTGGCGATCGCTGTTCGAGTACCAGCGTTTCGCGCCCGGCGAGATGTGGAAGGAGTTCATCTTCCTGGTCCAGGCGAACGCCACGGCCCGGTCCAAGACTCGCTTCCAGATCTGGCACGGCCAGCCGGGAACGCTTTGGATAGCCGACATCCGCATGGCCCCCTGCGATCCGCCCTCCCAGGGCCGCTGGACCAGTGGCCTGTACCTGGACGAACCGCAGGAGTGGGACGACCCCTATCGCTTCTTCCGGTGGTGAGATGTCCTCATGCGGCCCCGTAGGAGAATGGACAGAAAGCCGTTCTACCACGTTTCGGAGGAAGAGACGAAAAACGCTGACGGAGCCGTCGTATCTCGGCCTCCGTTTTCGTGCCGCTCAGCGAACCTGGTAAACCTTGCCGCCTGCGCGGAGTAATTCGATTTCAACGATCTGCCGAAATGTCCGGATGGCGCTAGTCGAGGACAATTCCTTTCGGTTGTATCGGGGATGACGCCGATGCTGGGTATGAACAACCTCTACCTTCCGCATTTCCGCCTCACCTGCCCGCCGAGAACTCTCCATGACGCCGTCTCCAACTCCTCGATCATGGCCCAAGATCGTTCTACTGTACGCATCATTCGTGTTGGGAACCTGTATCGCCTTAGCGGCCTATCGAACATGTCTGATGGTCGTCATCCCCCTCGCCCTTCTGCTCCTCATGGGGGCATCGCTCCGGCGTCAGACACCCGCTGGCCCCACCGTTCCAAGGAGTCCAGCCAACTTCTCGCCGGTCGCTCCACTGGAGGATGCGCCGCAGGACCCTGGTTCCGGAGACTCGGACTTCAATACCCGTTATTGTGTATTTGCGGGAGACTCCAATCCTTTCGATCACTGGACTCGCAACTACCAGAATTCCCTGACCTTGTCGCCCTACGACATCGACGGCCTGGGGAGTTATGCTCCTTGGGGCGACTGGTATCGCATCGACGTGCTGGCACGCGGTTACTACGTGAACGATCAACGGCTGGAATTCACGGGCCAGGAAGCGACGTTTGGCGTGGAGGGCATTCTGGCCGGCATCCTTCGCCGCCAGGCGGGCGATTGGGAGTTTGCCATCGAGGGCGAACTGTACTTGAACCAGCCGTTTGACCGGAACCAGTTGAAGGATACGGACGAGCGACGTTCGTTCCTCGCCAACTTCGACATCGAGCCGCTGGAAATCTCGCAGTTGGTCCTCTCCGCCCGCAACGGCGATCTCTTGCTGGCGGTCGGCAAGATGGTAACGCCGTTCGGCCGTACGTACTTCCCGGTGCACTCGAACGATCGCCGCGATGCGCCCTTCATCCGCACGGAGTCGATCCTGTGGCGGGAGACCGGGGCTCTGGTCCAGTACGACCCGGGCATCCTCGTGCTGACCGCTGCTCTGGCCAACGGCTGCGAGGACATGGACACCAACTCGTCCAAAGCTTTGCTGGCCCGCGCCGGGATCGACGCCGAGTGGTTCGCGTTGGGCTCGTCGGTCAAGACACAGGACGGCATCGGCTCGGAACACCAGAAGACATGGAACAACCACGTCGGATTCGATGCCATGCTTCGTTTCGGCCGCTGCACGCTGTCCGCGGAAGCGATCTACGACGAATACGGGTTCCGTCAACTCGACTTCCCTACGGACGAGATCACGTGGTATCACGGCCTCTATCACCGCGAGCAGAATCGCGCCTTCATGAAACCGATCACCGGGTTCGGGTACTACGTGAACTTCGGGTATGACGGGCCGCGCTGGAGTTGGTCGCTGAACTACGGCGAATTCGATCCGATGACGTTGGGCGATCCCGTACACGACGTCACCACGCGGCGCGGGATCGTCAAGTTGGTCCATCACTTCACGCCCGCCGTCGACGCCTACGGGGCGGTGATCATCGAGAACGACGTGCCCGACGCGCAAGACGGCCGGCATCGTCAGGGTGCGTACGTGCTGGCCGGCCTGCAAGCCGCCTTCTGAGGGAACAATCAGCACTCTGCCAGCAGCCGCCGCCCGTGCTCGCGGAGCGCGTCCAAGAGTTGATCCAGATGGTCCGGCGTGGTCAGCGGGTTGATGATCGTCACGCGCAACGCGCCGACTCGCTCGATGTTCGTCGAAACG
>CAYUFW010000099.1:21399-24269 GCA_964443915.1 uncultured Pirellulaceae bacterium | reverse complement strand
GAGGTCCCAACCATGACCATTCCTTTCCTTGACATCCGTGCACAGAACCGCAGCATTTGGGACGAACTGCAGGCCGCGTTGGAGCCGGTGATGTCCGGCGCCCAGTTCATTCTGGGACCGGCCGTCGAACGCTTCGAAAAATCGTTCGCCGCCTACCTGGGGCGTAAGCATTGCGTGGGCCTGAACAACGGCACCTCGGCGCTGCACATGGCCCTCCAGGCCTGTGACGTGGGGCCGGGCGACGAAGTGATCACCACCCCGCACACCTGGATCAGCACCAGTTGGGCGATCAGCTACGTCGGCGCCAAGCCGGTTTACGTGGACATCGACCCGCGGACGTACAACATCAACCCGGATCTGATCGAGCGGGCGATCACCCCGCGGACCAAGGCTCTGCTGCCCGTACACCTGTACGGCCAGGCCTGCGATATGGACGCCCTGTGCCGGATCGCCGACCAGCACGGCCTGGTACTGATCGAGGATGCGGCCCAGGCGCACGGCGCCGTGTACAAGGGGAAAAAGGTCAGCTCGTTCGGCCGCATCGGTTGCTTCAGCTTTTATCCCGGCAAGAACCTGGGCGCGTTCGGCGAAGGCGGGGCAATCGTGACCGACGACCAGCAGATCGCCGACCGCATCCGCCGCCTGCGAGACCATGCCCAGCAGGGACGGCACAACCACGTCGAATTGGGCCACAACACGCGTATGGAAGGCATTCAGGGCGCCGTGCTCGAAGTCAAGCTGCGGCATCTGGACGTCTGGAATGCCGCGCGAGCCCGTCATGCCCAACGCTATCACGAGCTGCAGGCCGACGTGTCGGGAATTCAACTTCCCGCGATGCCCCAAGCCGGCGCCCATGTCTGGCACCTGTTCGTCGTACTGGTCAAGGGCCAAGCCCGGGACGTGTTCCAGAAACAACTGGCCGAGCGAGGCGTGGCGACCGGCGTCCATTACCCGACTCCGGTCCCACTGCAGCCGGCGTACGCGCACCTGGGCCACAAGCCCGGCGACTTCCCGGTGGCCGAAGACGTCATGCGCCGCTGCCTGTCGCTGCCGATGTTCGCCGAGTTGACCGACGAGCAGATCGTCGCCGTCGCGGAGGCCGTCCGTGAGGCGGCAGACAGGAGCTGAGAGCGGAGAGCGGAGAGCAGGAGGCCGCAAGGCAAGTCAGCTTAAAAGACTTGAGTGCGCTGATACCGTCGTGCTCGAAACACCACGAAGCTCAGAGTTCTAAGTTCTCAACTTTCCGCTGCGTGTTGCTCTCCGCTCTCCGCTCTCCGCTCTCCGCTCTCCACTCTCCACTAACATGAACCTCACCAGTAAACCCATCCTGGTCACCGGCGGCGCGGGCTTTATCGGCTCGCACCTGGTGGATGCTCTTCAACCTAACCCCGTCCGCGTGCTGGACGACTTCTCGACAGGCCGGGAGGCAAACCTGGTCCACCATGAAGGCTCGGCCGAAGTCGTGCGCGGCGACATTCGCGACCGCGATACCGTTCGCCGCGCGATGGACGGCATCGACGTGGTCTTCCACCTAGCCTGCCGGGGCGTGCGGCATTCCATCGGCAACCCGCGTGAAAGTCACGAGGTGAATGCCGAGGGAACGCTGAACGTGCTGCAGGCGGCCCGCGAGGCGGGGGTGGAGCGATTCGTCCACGTATCGTCGTCGGAAGCCTACGGCACCGCGCGGCGAGTGCCGATGGACGAACACCATCCGACCTTTCCGGAAACGGTCTACGGTGCGGCGAAACTGGCGGGCGAGGCCTACGCACGGGCCTATCACCAGACGTACGGATTGCCGACCGTCGTCGTGCGGCCGTTCAACAACTTTGGGCCGCGCAGCCATTTCGAAGGCGACTGTGGCGAAGTCATCCCGCGGTTCTGCGTGCTGGCCCTGAACGGCAAACGGCCAATCATCTTCGGCGACGGCTCGCAAACCCGCGATTTTATCTACGTCGAGGAGACCGCGTACTGGCTGGGCCGCATCGCCGAGTGCGACGCCCTGGTCGGCCAGACGATCAACCTGGGCAGCGGCCGCGAGACCTCGGTGCTGGAACTGGCCCGGTACGTCTGCGAAGCCGCCGGGCGTCCGGACCTGAAACCCGATTTCCGCGCCCGGCGACCGGGAGACGTCATGCGTCACTGTGCCGATGCCACGCTGGCCCGCCGGACCCTGAACTTCCAGCTGCGTACCGACGTGAAAACGGGCATCGCCAGGACCCTGGAGCACATCCGCCGCCAGGCCGCCACGCCCGCCGAACTGTTAGCCCAGATCCAGGACGCGAACTGGGTGACGAGTGACGAGTTGGGAGCAGTATTTTGAGTCAGGGGTGCGCTGCAACGAAGGGATTGACGACGCGAACACCATCGTAGTGCTGCCCATGATTGAGATCTTCCGAATACAAGATCCGGCAAGGTGTGGCTTTCGCTGCGGCGATGATTTGCGCGTCGAAGTAGGAAATCTGGTATCGTCCGGCGAGGCGAATCGCTTCTTTGACGACTGCCCGGTCGATGGGCATCAAGGGGAACGCCATCCAGGTATCGATCCAACGTGCCGCCTGAGCCAGCGTCAGCGGCGTAGGACGACGGCCCGAGGTGCTGGCGCTGATGAACTCGGCCGCGACCTGAGCCGACCAAGCCCAGTTCGCCGTCGTCAACAAGTTCTGCGCGATCGTCGACTTGCCGGCTTCCGACGGCTCTGTGCTTACCGCGTACAGCAGGATGTTGGTGTCGATGAACGCATCAGGAGCGGGCATTGCGCTGCTCCCTATCGTCCGCGGTCCCGACGGCGAATCGCCAGTCTGGCCGCGCAAACAGAGCGGTCATACTACGGCGAGCATGTTCAGTAGCATCCTCGTCGGCACTCCACTGCC
>CAYUFW010000099.1:4583-21376 GCA_964443915.1 uncultured Pirellulaceae bacterium | reverse complement strand
GCTCCGCAATCAGTCGACTGACCGAAGTGTCCGAAGCGACAGCCTTCTGCTCCACCAGGGCGTAGGTGGCGTCATCGAGTGTAAGTGTGATGTTTTTCATGATCCCATCGTAGCCCCGCGTTTC
Source organism: uncultured Pirellulaceae bacterium (assembly GCA_964443915.1). Classification (GTDB taxonomy): domain Bacteria; phylum Planctomycetota; class Planctomycetia; order Pirellulales; family Pirellulaceae; genus Anammoximicrobium. The sequence goes on along the minus strand of CAYUFW010000099.1, from coordinate 21,252 downwards.
GCTCACGGCAAGACGGGAGTGCTGGGGGCGGCGAGTCGGTGCGTCGGCGGCAAGGGCCCCCGCCGCCCCCTGCCCCCAGACATCTGCCCACCGACTCACTGCCCACCGACTCACTGACCACTGACTCACTGACCACTGACTCACTGACCACTGACCACCGGCCATGCTCCCCATCACGATCCCTTACTTTGGCGAAGAAGAAGCGGCTGCCGCGGCGGAAGCCGTGCGCAGCGGCTGGGTCAGCCAGGGCCCCAAGGTCGCAGAATTCGAGCGGGCGATGGCCGCGTATTGCGGCACGGCCGAGGCGGTCGCCGTCTCGAACTGCACCACCGCCCTGCACCTGTCCCTGGTCGTCCTGGGCATCGGCCCGGGCGACGAGGTGATCTGCCCGTCGATGTCGTTCATCGCCACGGCCAACTCGATCCGCCACGCCGGCGCCACGCCGGTGTTCGCCGACGTTGATCCGCAGACCTACAACCTGGATCCGGATGCGGCCGAGGCGGCCGTCACGCCCCGCACCAAGGCCATCATGGTGGTCCATCAGATCGGCCTGCCGGCGGACATCGACCGATTCCTGGCCATCGGCCGGCGGCATGGCATCAAGATCGTCGAAGACGCCGCCTGTGCGATCGGCAGCCGGTACAAGGGCGTGCCGATCGGCGGACACACGGAGATGGCCTGTTTCAGCTTCCATCCCCGCAAGGTGATCACGACCGGCGAGGGAGGGATGATCACGACGAACAACGCGGAGTATGCCCGGCGACTGCGTCTGTTGCGTCAGCACGGGATGAGCGTGCCCGACACCGTGCGTCATGCGGCAAGGCAAGTCATCACCGAACAATACGTTTGTCTCGGCTACAATTACCGCATGACCGACATTCAGGCCGCGGTGGGCATCGAGCAGCTGAAACGGTTGGATTGGATCGTCGAGCGGCGGCGCACCCTGGCGCACCGCTACACCGACGCCCTGACCCACCGACACACGGACGCACCACTCTCCGCTCTCCGCTCTCCGCTCTCCGCTCTTCCCTCCCCCCACCATCCCTGGCTGCGGCCTCCCACGGTGCCGGAGTACGCGGAGTTCAATTTCCAGAGTTATGCGGTGCAGTTGACCGGGGATGCGCCGATCAGCCGGGACGAGCTGATGCAACGGCTGCTGGACGCGGGCATTTCGACCCGGCGGGGGATCATGCTCGCCCACACGGAACCCGCCTACGCCGGCCGCGGCCTTCCCAACCCGTTGCCGCATTCCGAGCGTGCCAGCGCCCGGTCGGTCTTGCTGCCGCTGTATCCGCAGATGACGTCAGTGGAGCAGGACCGGGTGCTTGGTGCGCTCTTCGGCGGGGCATAATCCGGGTTAGCTGCGAGACGGATTGTCTGTTGCGCGAACTATGGTACGATAGGACAAGAGAGCCGTACAGGGACGACGCATGCGATACCTGCGGGTTATCTGGGATTTGGTGGACGACGCGGGCGGGAATGTCCAGCATATTGCGGAGAACGAGGTCACGCCGGACGAAGTCGAGGAGGTCCTGCAAATCGCCGACGACGCGCAGTTCAGCCGTTCCAGCGGCCGTCCCTTGGTGTTCGGTTATACCGACAGGGGGCGATTGCTGGCCGTGATCTTCGAGTGGGTAGACGAAGACACCGTATACCCCGTGACGGCCTACGAGCCGGAGGAATGATCGATGCCCCGACGTCATATCGAACGCGTCTCCCGCGGACGCAAACTGACACCCCAGGAAGTGGCCCGGTATCGCCAATTGCGGGCGGATATCGAACGGGAAAAACCGGCGATCAACGCCGAGATCCGTGCTCAACTGGCCGCGCAGCGCGAGCTGGCAGCGGTGTTTGCCGAACTGAAGCAAGTGCGCCAAGCCCTGGGGCTGAGCCTGGCCGACATTCAGGAGCGAACCGGCATCGACCGTGCGACACTGTCCAAGCTGGAGAACGGGCAACGCGCCAACTTCACGCTGGACACGGTTCGCAGCTACGCGCAAGCCGTCGGCAAACGGGTGCTCGTCACCGTCGCCGACGCGACGGAGCCAGTCCGCGCGGCACCCTGAATAGCCCGTAATACGACGAAGCCATTGTCAGTCTGAAATCGGAATCGAGAATCCCGCCCCGCTGCGCCCTGACCCGTGACCACCGACCCACCGACCCACCGACCCACCGACCCACCGACGCACCGACGCACCGACTTACCGACGCACCGCCCCACCGACTTACCGACGCACCGCCCCACCGACGCACCGACGCACCGTCATGCCCTCCCCCCTCAACCGCCGATCCTGGCCGCTAAGATCGCCCTGGCGATCGGCCTGCTGGCCTGGCTGCTTCTCAGCGGCCGGCTGCAGCTTGGCCGGCTGACCTCGGTCTCGTTGGATGGTCGGTTCGCCGTTCTCCTGGCGTTGGTTGCCGGGTCGATGATCGTTCCCGCCTTCCGCTGGTGGTGGCTGTTGCGGATTCAAGGTCTGCGGGAGCCGCTAGGCAAAGTCTTGCGGCTCACCTGGGCGGGATATCTCGCCGCCCTGGTGCTGCCCGGTGCGGCCAGTGGGGACTTGGCGAAGACGTACCTGATCCTCCGCCGGCGCAGTCAGGCGCGGGCCCGCGCGTTTTCGACGGTGCTGGCCGACCGATTCTTGGGATTACACAGCCTGTTCAGCTTGGGAGCACTTTCGGCTGTCTGGATGGCCACGCACGGTGGAGCGGGCACCGCCAGCCGGGCGATGGCCGCCGGCACGGTGGTCCCCCTCGCGGCGATGACCCTCGCGCTGGCAGCCCTGCTTTGGCCGACCGCGCGCCGGCTGTTCTTCCGCGTCCTTCCCACCGCATGGCGGGAAGCCTGGCACGAGTCATTCCGCTTGTATCTCGCCGGTCTCCCGTCGTTGTTCGGCTGCTTCGGACTGTCGCTACTCAGCAGCTTGACGACCATTGCCTCACTCGCCGTCGCGGGGCGTTTGCTCGGCGAGCAGGTTCCGTGGGATGCCGCGTTTTTGGCGGGGCCCCTGATCGTGGTTGCCAATTGCCTGCCGATTACGCCAGGCGGCATCGGACTGGCCGAGGCCGCTTCGAGCGAGCTGTTTGCACAGTTGGACTCGGGGGGCGGGGCGGAGATGATGCTTATGCTTCGCATTTGTGTCTCCGCTCTGTCTCTGCCAGGACTTGTTGCTCTACTCGGGTTCGGCCCCCGGGATCGCCATGTCGCGCCGCTGTCGGTAACAGGACTGGCGGCCGTTCAAAAGGTTGGTCCGGAACGCACCACGCCAGGCTGACACGCCCAATGAACGGGTGAAAGGAGATCTATGTCAAGTCTACTTGATCCGAATACAGATCCCAGGTTACGCGACCAAATCTTGACTTATGCCCTCAGTGAGTTGCTCACAGATCGTGAGCGTGCCCAACTTCTTGGTTTGCCCGACGGCTGTAGAATTCGCGAGCGAGCGAAGATTCTGGCGCGCGAGAAGTTGAAGCTCGGAAGGAATGTCTGGATTGGTGAGGGGGCGGTACTGGATGCGCAGGGTGGCCTGACAATCGGGGACAATACCCAGATCGGATTGAATGTCATGGTGTGGAGTCACACAAGCCACAAGCAGGCGATCGAAGGGTTGACGGGCAGCCCGACGAAGGAGGGAATCCGGTATAAGGAGACGCGAATCGGCAGCAATTGCTTCATCGCCGGTCCATCCGTGATTGGTCCTGGCGTAAGCATCGGAGATCGCGTCGTCATCGCGCCACTGACGTTCGTGGATCGGGACGTAGATGATGGGGAGGTCATAAGCGCAACTCGAGAACTGCGCAAGCTGCGCGAACAAGTCCAGCATTTGGAGGACCTGGTGCGCGACTTGGCCACACTGCCGCAGCCAAGTCGCGATGCTAACACCGCGCAATGACAATTCGAGTCCTCTGCGTCCTGTGAAACAACTAACAGATGGCCCGCCTAAGCATCATCACGGCTTTCTTCAACGAAGCCAACAACTTGTACGAGTTTCGGCAACGACTCTTGGCCGTTACTGCGCAATTGGACATGCACACAGAGGTAGTCTTGGTCGACGATCACTCTGCCGATGAAAGCGCACAGATCGCCCGAGCATGGTCTGCCGAGCACGCACGCGTGGTTTACTTGCGATTGTCGCGGAATTACGGCTCCCACGCGGCTTTTTCTGCAGGTCTAGCGCATTGCACGGGCGATTGTGCTGTCCTGCTGGCGGCTGATCTTCAGGATCCGCCGGAAGTCGTTCCCCAACTTTTGGCAAAGTGGCGCGAGGGGCATGAGGTGGTTTGGGCGTCGCGCAGTCAGCGCGACGGAGTGCCGTGGTGCACCAAAATGGCCGCTGCCCTGTACTATCGTCTGATGCGATGGCTGGCCCTGCCGGAGATGCCGGCCAAGGGGGCCGATTTTCTGCTGATGGACCGCAAGGTGATCGACGCCTACAACGGCATCTCGGAGAAGCACACCAGCTTTCTGGCGATGATCCTGTGGATGGGATTTCGGCAGACCTCGATCGAGTACGTCAAGCAGGCCCGTCATGCCGGCAAGAGCAAATGGACCCTGGGCAAGAAAATCAAGCTGTTCATCGATTCCATCGTGTCGTTCAGCTACGTGCCGATCCGACTCATGTCCCTGTTGGGTTTACTGATGGCAGGTGGTGGCTTCCTCTACGCGTTGGTGGTTGTCATCGGCCGGCTGACGGGTTGGGTGACCGCCGGTACAGGCTTTGCCGCGTTGATGACAATCTTGCTTGTCGGCCAGGGAGCCATCCTGCTGCTGCTCGGCACTCTCGGAGAGTACCTCTGGCGGACGTTTGACGAAGCGCGTGGCCGCCCTCGATACATCGTTGAGGAATACCTTACTTCCAAGGGGCCAGAATCCACACCTCACACAAAGGACAAGCCATCATGATTCGCATCGCCGTCATCGGGGCCGGTTATTGGGGACCGAACCTGATCCGCAATTTCACCGCCTGCCCGGAAACCACGCTCGTGGCCGTGTGCGACAAGGATCCGGCACGGCTCGCAAGGGTCCTCGCCGCCTATCCGGGGGTCGATGCGGTGGACAACTCCGAAACGCTCTTGGCCAGGGACGACGTGGACGCGGTGGCGATTGCCACCCCCGTCGGCACCCACGCGCCGCTGGCGCTCGCGGCGCTGCGGGCCGGCAAGCACGTGTTGGTGGAAAAGCCGCTGGCCTCATCCGTGCGCGACGCCGAGGAAATGGTGGCCACCGCCCTCGAAGTTGGCCGCGTGCTGATGGTCGACCATACCTTCATCTACAGCGGCCCAGTACGGAAGATCAAGGAGATCGTGGATTCCGGCGATCTGGGCGAGATCTACTACGTGGACAGCGTGCGGATCAACCTGGGCTTGTTCCAGCACGACGTGAACGTGGTCTGGGACCTCGCCCCGCACGACCTGTCGATCATGGACTACCTGATCGGCCGGCTGCCGAAGAGCCTGTCCGCGTTCGGCACCTGCCATGCCGACAGCGACAGCGGCATCGAGGATGTGGCCTACCTGAACCTGGATTTCGGCGACGGACTGCTGGCGTCGTTCCACGTCAATTGGCTCAGCCCCGTGAAGATCCGCCATTTCCTGGTTGGCGGCAGCCGCAAGGGCCTGGTGTACAACGACCTGGCGCCCGACGAGCGGATCAAGGTCTACGACCGGGGCATCACGATTAACCATGAACCCGAGGCCCGCCGCGGCGTGCTGATCGGCTACCGCACCGGCGACGTCTGGGCACCCCGGATCGAAGGCCAGGAGCCGCTGCAGGCCATGGTCCGGCACTTTGCCGAGTGCATTCGCGAGAACAAGACACCGCTGACCAACGGCGAAGCCGGCCTGCGCGTCGTCCGCATCCTGGAAGCCGCCCAGCGCAGCATCAAGGCCCAGGGGGGGCGGATCACACTTTGAGGGAGTCCTGTTTTCTCTCGTGCCAAGCTTTGCGGCTCTGTACTGCACCCCCCAAAAGTTCGCGCGTCCTGCGCGCATTTTGCCGGGACCGAAGCATTCCTCACGCAAAGCCGCAAAGGCGCGAAGGCAGTTCACGCAACGTTGCGTCTTTGCGCCTTGGCGTGAGTTCTCTTGGTTGCGGCCGGAGGCCGCGCCAAGGGACCAGGAGGACACGGCGGACGATCGCCGGACCGACGATCGGCGCGGCTTTGGCTTCGTTGAATCGGACCCGGCTGTCGGGAGTCGTCGTGAGACTGCGTGCGGCTGTCGTTGTTGCCGCTGTGCGACACTGCTATAATTGCTCCCGGAGGACAAGAAGCTGGAAGATCTGAACCGGATGTCTCGCCTGAGGACCCCGACCGTGCAAACGATGCGAGTTAAGTCATTCCCCGCCGCTGAGCCGCCGGAGCCAGGAGCGTTCGCCGTGTATCGCTTCACGGTCGATGAATATCGTCGCCTAGGTGAAGCTGGCGTGCTGACCGAGGATCACCGTCTCGAACTGCTGGAAGGATGGATCGTCCCGAAAATGAACTTGAACCCGCCGCATAGCGTCTGCGTCAAGCTCTGCGACAAGTACGTGGGGGAGCTTCTGCCGCCCGATTGGCACACGCGCATTCAGGATGCCATTCAAACCGCCGACAGCGAACCGGAGCCGGACTTGGCCATCGTTCATGGTTCCATCCGCGACTACGCTCAGCGGCACCCCACGCCCGACGAAATTGCCATGCTGATCGAGGTCGCCGACTCGTCGCTGCCCCGCGACCGCCACAAGTGCCGGATCTATGGCCGAGCCGGGATCCCGGTCTATTGGATCGTCAATCTGGTCGACCGCCGCGTGGAGGTCTACAGCGAGCCCACGGGCCCGGACCCGCACCCCGGCTTCCGCCGTCGCCAGGATTACGGCCGGGAAGACCGGCTGCCGTTGGTCGTCGCGGGGCGTGAGGTGGCACAAATTCAGGTGAGTGAACTGTTGGTCTGAAGCTTGCTGCTGGTTTAATTGTCCCGCTGCACATCCGTGATGTCGCCGTTATCCTGGCGCAGATCCACGTTCACATCGATCACCGCGGGCGGCGGCACGGGTTGGCCGGCTCGCCGAGCTTGGAGACGTTCCAACTCATGGAGGGCTTTGAACAGGCTTCGCTCCAAGGTGGTTTCGTAACGTGAGACGTTCGCCAGCAAATTGTCGTTTCCGCCAAGGGCTGCGGACTGCAGCGGTCGGCTGGCTTCCGCTTGCTGATCCGCCTGTTCGGCCTCCAAGAAGGCTTGCCTGCACGCCTGTTGATCCTCCGGGAGAACGGATCTTGCCTTTAATTGGTCCAGGAGCCTGTTCCTGATACTTGCCACTTTGTCCCGCGCAGCTCGAGCGACCTGCAGTTGATCACAGTAAACGAACACCCGTGCTTCGATCTGGCCCACGCGGCGCAGTCGCCAAGCCAACAGGACGATCCGCTCGACGAGCGCCGCCTCCAGCTCGCCGCCCGGCACCAATTCGTCGAACAGCGCGTCCCGGAACCGCTCAAACTCCGCCGGATCCTCGTCCGGCAGCACCAGTGTCTCGGCCCGCAAGCCGTGGCGCAACGCGTTCAGTTTGGCCTTCTCCTTGCCCTCGGGGGTCTTGGGCCCCGTAGAGCGGAGTGCGTTACGGCGGTTGGCCGCCGCTTGTCGTTCTGAAGTCATGGCCGGTTGATCCCCTGAATTGAATTTCGCCGAACGAAGCCATTTGGCAGACAGTTTAACAGTTTTTGTGAGATTACGGCAGTGATGGAGAAAATGCTCTTGTGTCCGAATAAGCTGGCACAAGACGAACATGGGATCGGTCAACCTGGGCCTGTTCCAGCACAGCATCAAGGCCCAGGGCGGGCGGAGCACGCTGTGATCGGCCCCTGACAGTCCGGAACAAGCAGAGAGAATGCGGACTGAACCGTGCCTCGTTTGAGCCTGTGGAGTGCGCGACAGGCCACCCTGAGACCGTCTTCGCCGCCGTGATTGAACCGGAGCACGCGAGAACCTCACCATGAAGTGCAAAACCAGATGTCCTGTGCTGTTTCATGCTTCGTTGTGGGGCCTCCTGTGTCTTCTCGCGGGCCAGTACCTCTTGTTACTATGGACTCCGTGGTCGACCGAACTTGTCGGCGATGAATTTTCCTACGTTTTGAAGTCCGCGTTCTTGCTTGAACACGGTCGATTTCCAGAACTCACCGCGGAACAGCGCGAGGTGTTGGCGGGCAAGGGAGTCGGATGGAGCGACTTTCGTCCTCCCGGCTATCCCATCGTGTTGGCCGCGTTTGGCATCCCGGAAAGCGGCATTGCCGGCAAGCAGACCTATTGCACCGTGATGTTTGGGCTTGTCGCGATGGTTCTCATTGCGATGCACCTGGCCGCGACCGCCATGTTTCGCGGCGGCATTTGGCTTTACCCGGTCGCGGCCACGTTGGGGATCCAGCCCTGGACCTTCGAATACATGAAAAGTCTTGCCCCCGACTGCCTCACGATGGTACTGGCGACAACAGCCGTCGCCCTGTTGGCGATCTTTGTGCATATGCGGTCGGTACGAACTGCCCTGATGCCGTTTGTCTCCGCCGTGGCGCTGCTGTGCCTTACTGCGATGCTTCGTCCAGAAATGTTGCTCTTCGCAGTCGTGCTTGCAGCCATTGCGATTCTTGTCCGGGCCGCCGGTTGGCGTGAGTTTTTCTTCTTCGCTGGTGTCATGACTTGCCTTGTCGGCTGTACCATTGCGGCCAATGTTGCCTATCGCTGGACTGTTGCTCAGGAGCTTCGGGTTTACGGAGAACTGCGGAACCCTGCTCCGGGACTATTCAAATGGATCAAGACATGGAATTCGAAAGAGAACGTCCTGCACGGAGTCGTTTGGACGCTGCCCCGAGGCGGATGTGCTATCAGCGATATCCCAGCGGGTGCCTTTGCGGACGACTATGAGCGGAACGTGGTGTCGGCGATTGTCGAGCGACTGAATGCCGGTGAAGGCTACGCCGCCGACATGGACACCGCTTTTTCCACGCTCGCCGAGCGACGCATCCGGGACAATCCGCTCTCCTGTTGGCTGGGGCCTCGACTCTGGCGCCCCTTTCACCTGTGGGGCAATCTGGAGACGAATGGCCAGCTGTTGCATGCCCTCGTGTTCGTACCCAGGATGCCGCGTCGCTCCATCTTGGGGGGGCTCTTGGTCCTGAAGCTGACGATTCTCTCGCTCTCCGCGTTCGCCTGTGTTCCCCTTTGGCGGCGATGGCGCTCGCGCCGAGTGGAATGGTTTGACGTCCTGGCGATACTGTCGATCACGTTGGTTGCTACCAGGACCTTGCTGTTCGGCGTTCTGTTTGTGTCGTGCGAACACCGCTATGTGTTGGTGGCTTGGCCGGCGTGCCTTTGGTTGGCAATCTACGGTGGATTCTATCTGGTTCACTGGCCGAAGCGTTCGCCAGCAGGCGCTGAAGGCCGGGGAGAAACGGACCTCGCGACAGCCGAACTGGCCGCCGTTAAGGCACCGCGACTGGCATAGGCCAAGAATCATGACAACTGTTCAAGATCGATGGCGGATGGGCTGATGAGCAAAGCCGACGTTTCCCTTGTGATCTGCACGTACAACCGCTGCCAGCTGTTGCGGCACACGTTGGAGAGCGTCACGCGGCTCAGGCCGCCCGGGGGCGTGAACTGGGAATTGTTGGTCGTGGACAACAACTCGTCCGACGACACGCGAAGCGTTGTGCAGTCGAGAGATTAAGCAGACGCGCACATGGAACTGATTTTCTGGTCCGTCGTAGCTCTGAGCTGCCTTGTCGCCTTGCGGGATTGGCGCGCGGGACTGCTCACGATTGTCGTCGTGGGGCTGTTGCAGGATCCGATGCGCAAGATCGTTCCCGGCACGCCGATCGTCTACACCATCGCTTTCACGCCCATCTATGCCAGTTGCATCCTGGCCTTCTTCGCTCGGCGCTGGGGCGAGACGAACTTGCTGAACTGGTTTCCGACCGTCCGCGTACCGGCGGTCTTGTTCTCGCTGGCCCTCTTTGCCAGTCTGCTGCAGACGTTTTCGTACGGTCCGATCGGTTACGTGCCCGGCCTGATCGGCGCCTTTTCGTATTTCTGCATCGTCCCGGCGATCCTGCTGGGCTTTTTCTACCCGAGGACCAGAGCGGACGAATTCGACCGGATGATGCTGGTGTATTGTCTGGCGACCGCGGTCATGCTGACCGGGGTCGTTCTGGAACAAGCGGGCTACAAGTACATCGTGCCGGGATTGAAGCCGATGCAGGAACGGGCGTTGCAGATTCGTTGGGTCGGGCAGTACGTCGTGCCGATGTACAGCGGCTTCTTTCGGTCGTCCGAGATCATGGGCTCGCACGCGGCCACGATGACCATGTTGGGCGTGTACTTCGTGCTCCGCCAGCCGAGACTCACGCTGTTCTGGCTGCCCCTGGTCGGCTGGGGCATCTACTGCGTCATTGTCAGCGGCCGGCGCAAGATGTTTATCGCCCTGATCGCTTATCTGGCAGTGTTGCTGTACGCCGAACGGGGCAAGATCCGGCCGCGACTGATATCCATCACGGTTCTCGGCGCGTTGATGATCCTGCCGGTGCTCTTCTTTGTTGTCTCCGAAGAGCATTTCGTCACGCTGCAGAGCGGGATCGAGGACGCAGGCGGCCGGGCGGCCATCACCGGCCTGAGCGGACCGCTGTGGCTGTGGCGGGAGGTCGGGCTGTTCGGTTTTGGGGTGGGCACCAAGACGCAGGGCACCCAACATTTCCAGTTGCAGGTCCGCACGCCCCTGTGCGAAGGCGGCTTTGAGAAGGTGTTCATCGAGCTGGGGATCCTCGGCGTTCTCTGCTTCCTGGCGTTGCTCGTCGTCCTGGCATTGAATGTCAGAAAGTGCATGGCGCGCAGTCTGCGGACGCCCGATCAGCTGTCGTTAAGCGTTCCCCTGGGCGCAGTTCTGGTGGCCAACGGGTTGATGTTCCTGGTGAGTTTTCAGATCTTCGGCGATCCGTTCATTCTGGTGCTGCTGGGTCTGTTCGTGGGCGTGGTGCTGTCCGACGAACGCCTGCTCGCGGTCCGGACGGTGGGGAGCCGCTTTTTCCGGCGTGGTGGCCGGAACCCAGTTGTCGGAAATCGGCCTGTGGCGCAAGGCGTTCCTCAAGCTCCAGACCTCCCATGACGGATTCCCGGTTTCTTGTTGTCCTGCGCGCAAGGAACCAAGAGGACCACTGAGCGCACGGATTTCACGGATTGCCCGGATTCATGTCATCCGTGGTCAAGTGATTTGGGTACGAAGACGCGAACAAGGCACTGACTGGTCGGCTGCCGGCGGCGATTGGCGAATGTTGAGAAGGTCTGAGAATTGTCTGCAAGTTGCCGCGGACACAGGTGATCGCCTGGCAATCGGCCTGACGTCACGGGGGATCGATGCGGTCAAAGGAGTCGCCATCCTGGCGGTGGTGGTGGGGCACAATTCGCTGCTGAGCAGTCAGTATCCCAGCCTGTGGCACGTCATCTACACATTCAACATTTTCCCCTTCTTTTTTCTGCCATTCCTGTTTCCCGCGCGTCCACTGACACGCCAATTTGCGGCGGACCGGACGGTGCGATATCTGGTCCCCTGGGCCAGTGTGTACCTGATTTCGTCGCTGATGTTCTTTCTGCGGTTTCACAACTCGACATGGCTCCAATGGCTGGCCGACGTTGGCTTGGGGCTGGTCGTCGGCACCGGGGCGCTGGTCAAGCAGGCGTCCGGATTCAATCTGTTCTGGTTTCTACCCTGCCTGTTTGCCCTGGTGATGTTCAAGGCGGCGGGCACGCGGTGGCCGCATGTTGGCAGGACGCTGGTCATGGGCGCTGGCGTTGTTCTGCTGGCGGTGGCCGGCTGGCTGCCGCAAGCCGTGTTGGCCTACGTTCCGGCAACGGCGCACTTGGCCTTGATGATGTGTCCGGTGGGCGCAGCGCTGGCCTGGATTTGGAGAAGGGCCCAGGGCCGCGTTCCCCCGTGGGTGATCGCGACGGTGTGCGGGGGCGTGTGGTTGGGACTGTCCACCTGGATTTACGTGTTTCCGGTCAGCGCGGACCACGGCAGCCTGACGATGCTGGAGCCGGCGACCTTTGCCGTCCGTGTGGGGGCGATGATGTCAGTTTCCTGTTCCTGTGCGCCGCTGCCAACTGGCTGGGCCGGCTGTCGCCGCTCGTGGCCCTGGGCCGACACTCGCTGATGGTGTACCTGACGAGTTCGCTCTGGTTCCAGGCGTGGCTGCATTTGGAGCGGGGGCTTGGGTTCCCCGCGTGGTACAGCGCGTCGTTGGCGTTTCGAGTGGGGGCCAGCGTGTTGTTCTCGGTCGTGGGCGCGTATCTGGTGTCGCGTTTGGCCAGCAGCGTGGGACCCGTGCGGCGGTGGGTGATGCCGCGGTCTTGGCGCGAATGGCCGCCAGCGGCGTGGGCTGCGTAGCCGTCAGTCATGGCTGCCACCCGCGCGAGCAGTTCGATGCGAAAGATTCCCCGAATCCTGGTGATGATGCCGGAGATTGACGCTCGCAAGGGCGGCGGCATTCTGCAGGTTGGGCAAAGCGTCTTGCGGCTGCTGAGCGCCAAGCAGCAGGATGGCGGCGTGGAGTGTCATATCCTGTCCTTGGGCACGCCCGAACAGGACGGGGAAAGCCAATCCATCTGCCAGGCCTGGGGACCGCGGCTCCGATGCTACGGAGCCGGGCGGATGAGGTTTTCCCTCCGTTCGCTGGTGCAGATGGCGGCCTGGGCCGACGTCGCCGTGTTCACGCATCTGGGGCTGGCTTCGTTGTTGTCGGTGGTGCCTGGGCCGCTGCGGCCGGCATCGCTCACGCTCATCTACGGGCTCGACGTCTGGCGCACGCTGAATCGGCGCCATGCACTGGGGCTTCGCCACAGCGACCTGGTGGTCGGCATCAGCCAATACACGATCCGCCGCGCGCGGGAGTACAATCCGTGGCTCGACGGCGTGCGTCATTGCCCGCTGGGGATTCGCGAAGGGCTGGCGGCCGATGACGACGCGGAGGCCGAGGCGGCGCTGGGATTGACTCCCACGTGCCACGATATCCTCGTTGTCGGCCGGATGGCCAAGGGCGAGGGGCAGAAGGGGCATCGCGAGTTGATTCAGGCCATGGAGCGGGTTGTCCGGGAAATCCCCGCCGCACGTCTGATTATCGCCGGCAGCGGTGATGACGTGGACACGTACCGCGAAATGGCACGGCGAACGTCCGCCGCGGAACGGATCCTGTTTTGCGGCTATGTCCCAGACCCGCTGTTGCGGACTCTGTATCGCCGAGTTGGCGTGTTCGCGATGCCCAGCCGGCAAGAGGGATTTGGCCTGGTATACCTGGAGGCGATGGCCGCCGGCTTGCCCTGTGTGGCGTCCCCGTGGGACGCTGCCGGCGAAGTGGTTCTGGACGGACAGACGGGCGTGCTGGTCGACCCGTCCGACCAGGGCGCGCTGGTCCACGCCCTGACGACGCTTCTGTGCGATGAAGATCTGCGCAAGCGTCTGGGCCGGCAGGGCAGGAAGCGGTTCGAGGAGCAGTTCACCGAAGCCCGCTTTCACCAGCGATTCTGGGGGCTGGTGGAAGAGGTGCTCCAGGGCCGCTGACGCAGAGCGGTAGCAACGCTCACGAGCCAAAACGCTGGACATAACAGAGCATGTGTGGAATCGCAGGCTGGCTTTCCGGGGAACCGTCGAACATCGGCCCCGGCGAACTGGGGAATCGCCTGTCGGCGATGCAAGCCGCGCTGCGCCATCGCGGCCCCGACGACGCTGGGTTGTGGGTGAGCGATGGCGCCGGATTGGCGCACACTCGTCTGGCGATCCTGGACCTTTCGGCTGCCGGGCACCAGCCGATGCAAACGCCCGACGGGCGGTTGACGATCGTCTGCAATGGCGAGATTTACAACTTCCGCGAGCTACGCCGCGAGATGGAACAGGGCGGGACGGCCTTCGCGACCGGCACGGACACCGAGGTGATCCTGCGGTTGTACGAGCGGTTCGGGGCGGACTGCGTGCATCGGCTGCGCGGGATGTTCGCCTTGGCGATCTGGGACGCTCAGGATCGCAGTGGCTTTTTGGCTCGAGATCCGTTCGGGATCAAGCCTTTGTACTATTGGGAAAGCCGCGGCCAACTGGTTTTTGCCTCCGAGCTGAGGGCCTTGCTGGCCTCGGGGCTTGTGCCCCGGCGGCTGGACCCGACCAGCGTGAGGGGTTATTTTGAAACGGGCTCCGTGCCGGAACCCGGCACGCTGTTGCAGGGCGTGTCGCTGCTGCCGGCCGGGCACACGCTGGCGTGGCGTGCGGGGCGCAGCCGTATCGAGCGGCGGTGGCGGATCGAGTTCCCGCTGGCCGACGTGTTTGACGCGCGCCAGGCCGGTGAGGTCGCGCGTCGGGCGCTGGCAGACTCCGTTCGCGCTCACTTGGTCAGCGACGTGCCGGTGGGGGTCTTTCTGAGCGGCGGGATGGACTCGACGGCCGTTCTCGCCCTGGCTCGTTCGGAGGGCGGGCAGGCTGGCCGGCTGCGGACGTTTTCCGTCGCCGTGGACGACGCGGCGTTGGACGAAGGGGCCGTTGCCGAAGCGACCGCCCGGCGGTTCGAGACGCTCCATACCAGTCTCCGACTGGATGCTTCCGCCGCCGCCGCGGCGTTCCCGGACTACCTGCGCGCGGTGGACGTGCCCTCGATCGACGGTTTCAACACCTGGATCGTCGCTGCTTTGGCTCGCCGCGAGGGGATGAAAGTCGTCCTGTCGGGACTGGGCGGCGATGAACTCCTGGGGGGCTACCCCAGCTTCTCGCAAGTGCCGCGACTGGCCCGCCTGGGGCATCGCCTGCGTTGGGCCGGGCCGTTGCCATCCGGCCTGGGCGGACTGTTGGAGCGGTATGCGATCAACAGCCGCTGGCAGCGGTTGGGCGGCTTTTTCGCGGGGCCGTCCAGCCTCTCGCGTGCCTACGGAGCTTACCGGGGCGTCTTCTCGCCGCGCGCCGCCCAGCGACTGGCGGCCCATTTCTGCGGTGTTGACGACGGTGCCGTGCCGTCGCCCGCCCAGGACGATCAGGAAACGCCGCCCGGCGATGCGCGCGACGCCGTCAGCTGCCTGGAATTGTCCCGCTACATGCGCAGCCAGCTGCTGCGCGACAGCGACGTGATGAGCATGGCTCACGGCCTGGAACTGCGGGTCCCGCTGGTCGATCGCGAGCTGTTCCAGAGCCTGCGCCGGCTGGCACCGGAGCTGCGCTATCGTCAGGGCAAGCGTCTGATCCTGGACGCAGTGCCGGAGATCCCCCCGGCGATCGCACGGGCTCCCAAGCGTGGTTTTCGCTTTCCTTTTCAGAAGTGGCTGTCCGCCGAGCTGGGGCCTACGATCAACGAGTCGGTCCACTGGCTGCCGGTGCCTGCCAGGGAGTGGTACCAGCGGTGGAGCGTGTTCATGTTCTGCCGTTGGCGGACGGACGTTCTGGATGCGGCGCGAGATTAACGATGCGCGTGCTGCACGTCATACCCGCGATTGCCGATCGGTACGGCGGTCCGAGTCAGGCCGTGTTTCAGATGTGCCGGACGATCCGGGCCCTGGGCGTGATGGCGGAGATTGCCACGACGGACGCCGACGGACCCGGACGCCGGATGAGGCTGGGCGACGAGCAGCCCTGTGTCTACAAGGGTGTGCCCGTCTGGATGTTTCCCCGCACGTGCAGCGAGCGTTGGAAGTACTCTTACCGCTTGCGACGTTGGCTCGATGCGCACGTCGCCGAGTACGATTTGCTGCACGTGCATTCCGTCTTCAGTTATGCCACGGCCGCAGCGTGCCGGGCCGCCAGACGGCGACAAGTACCGGTGATCCTGCGCCCCTGCGGGATGCTGGCACCATATTCGCTGAGCCTCTCCGCCGTCAGGAAACGGGTCTACTGGCGGCTGATCGAACGGCACGCGGTCGAATCGGCCAGTTGTCTGCACGCGACCAGTCCCGAGGAGCGGGACGAACTTCAGCGGTTGGTTCCACGAACTGAAGTTCGTTGCATCCCGCTGGGTCTGCCCCAGGAGGCGTGGTCGGTTCCGCGGCAGCCCGGAGCGTTCCGCGAGCGGTTCGGAATCGCGCCGAACCGTCCGCTGCTGTTGTTCCTGTCCCGGCTGCACCGCAAGAAGGGATTGGCGGATCTGTTGCTTCCGGCCTTGGCCCGCTTGCCTGCGGAGGTGATGTTGGCGGTGGTGGGCGAGGATGACCCGCACGATCCCGCTTACGCCCGACACTGCCGATCGGTGGCGGCGCAATTGGGAGTGGAAGACCGCACCGTGTTCACGGGCCCGATTTACGCGCCGGACAAGTGGCACGTGTATGACGACGCCGACCTGTACGTCTTGCCGAGCCAGCATGAGAACTTCGGGATTACCGTGATCGAGGCGGCGGCACGCGGCACGCCGACGCTGTTTTCGCCGTTCGTCCAAGCCGGCCGTCTGCTGCTCGATGCCGGAACCGGAGCCGTAGCCAACAACGATGTGGAATCGTTGACGGCGGTGATCGGGAAATTCCTGAATCGCTCGCCTGAGGAACGCGAGGCGACCGGCGCACGGGCGCAGGAGTTCACACGCCGCGAACTGAGTCTGAATGCCATGTCGGAAAAGCTGGTCGGGATGTATCAAGACGTCGCGGTGACCAGTGATCGGTGACCGGTGATCGGTGGTCGGTGACCGGTAATCGGTAATCC
>CAYUFW010000099.1:0-4562 GCA_964443915.1 uncultured Pirellulaceae bacterium | reverse complement strand
GACTACTGACTACTGACCACTGACTACTGACCACTGACCAATGCCCCCTGACCAATGCCATCCGCCGCGTGTCGCGGTCAGTAAACGCGACTGTCCCAGTCCCCATTCGACGGCGAACAAGGCCGGCCGGGTGCTGTGGGCGGTGGTCTGGCTGGTGTTGTTTCGCCTTTCGCCGCGAGTGATGTACGGCTGGCGGCGCATGCTGTTGCGGTTGTTTGGGGCCCGCGTCGGGCGCAACGCCCGGATCTCGCCCTCGGTGCGCGTGTGGGCGCCGTGGAACCTGACGGTCGGCGACGAGGCGTCGTTGGCTCGCGACGTGGACTGCTATTGCGTGGACAAGCTGCGGATCGGCGACCACGCGACGGTCTCCCAGGAAGCGTTTCTGTGCACCGCTTCGCATGATATCGCGGATCCGCACATGCGGCTGATCACGGCGCCGATCGTGATCGAGGATCAGGCTTGGGTGTGCGCTCGCGCATACGTTGCCCCGGGAGTGCGCATCGGAATCGGCGCCGTGGCCGGAGCTTGCGCGGTGGTCACCCGCGACGTGGCCGACTGGACGGTGGTCGCCGGCAATCCGGCTCGGGTCGTGAAGAGCAGGGAACTGAGGGCGGAGAGCGGAGAGCGGAGGGCGGAGGGCGGAGGGCGGAGAGCGGAGGGCGGAGAGCGGAGGGCGGAGGGCGGAGGGTCTTGCTGCTGACTTCTGGCAGGTCAGATATGACACCGCAATGCCGCAGGTGGCGCCGTCGCCTCGGACAGTAATCGCGACAAAAAGCACAAAAGGGCACAAAAGAGACGCCCGACCTGGACTACGTTCTTGTCCGGCGCATACCGCGACCCACATCCCGCATCTCGCACCTGACACCTCACACCTCGCATCTCGCACCTGACACCCGGCACCGACCTCCGATCTCCGATCACCTTCCCCCCGTGTCCCTCTCGGTTGTCATCATCTGCAAGAACGAGGCGGTGAATATCCGCCGGTGCCTGGCGTCGGTGAGCTGGTCGGACGACGTGCTGGTGGTGGACGATTTCTCGACGGACCAAACCGGCGAACTCGCTGCATCCTTGGGCGCCCGAGTCGTCCAACACGCCTTTCAGTCCTTTGCGGATCAGCGTAACTGGGCCCTGGATCAGGGTGGAGCGAGGCACGAGTGGGTGTTGATGCTGGACGCGGACGAGGAGGCAACACCCGGCTTCTTCCGAGATCTCACCACGTGCTTGGCTGCCGCTGACGAGCAGACCGCAGCCTTTGCCGTGTGTCGCAAGACGATGCTGGACGGTCGTTGGCTGAAACACTCCGACGGCTTCCCGGTCTGGATCATGCGCGTGGTGCGCCGCGGGCGAGCGAGGTTCGTCAACTCGGGACACGGCGAAGTGCCGGTGCCGCCGGTCGACGGCCGCGTGGCGCGGGTCCGCGAGCCGATCGTCCATTATCCGTTCAGCAAAGGTCTGAGCGATTGGCTGGATCGGCACAATCGCTATTCGAGCCGCGAGGCGGCGTTGGAGTTGGACGAGCGGGTGCCGATCGTGTGGTCGGAGCTGTTCGGCCGCGACGGCATCCTGCGACGGCGGGCATTGCGGAACTTGGGGCGGCGGATGCCCTGCCGGCCGCTGTTGCGATTCGTCTGGCAGTACTTCTGGAAATGGGGCTTCCTGGACGGCCGGGCCGGGCTGACTTTCAGTACACTGATGGCGATGTACGAAGCCATGATCGTGATGAAACGACGCGAACTGCAGGGCGGGGAACGGGCGTGAGAAGAAAGTCCAAGAGTCGAAAAGTCGCTGAGTCGAAAAGTCGCTGAGTCGAAAAGTCGAAAAGCACAGGGGGCAGGAGAAGGACCTCCGACTTCCGCCCTCCGTCCTCCGTCCTCTCTCTCCCGCTCTGGTGACCGTATTTCTTTCCGCCGTCCTACGCTTCTGACTCGCCGCCGGCTGATCCTGGCCGTCGTCTTGCTTGTGGCGCTCCTGGCGCTGGTGGCTTTTCACCCGCCGATGCTGCGCGCCTGGGCGTGGCTGCTGATCGTCGATCAGCGGGAGGGCGAGGTGGATTCCGTTGTGATCGCCGGCGGTGACGGGCGGTTTGACGTGGCAGCGGGGTGGGTTCGCGGCGATCCCAAACGCCGGATCTGGTTGGTTCAAGGGCGTCCCGATCGCCTGGTGGAACTGGGGATCTTGCCGTCGGGCGAGGCCGTCGCGCGCCGTGAATTGGCCGCGCGGGCAGTGCCGGAGGAACGGATCGAACGAATCACGGGCTCCGACCGAGATGGTTGGGACACACGCTACTTGCTCGTTGACTGGCTGGCAGAACATCCGGACATTCGTGTGGCGGTGTTGTGCGACCGGTTTGCCAGCCGCGATGCGCGGCTGAGGAGCGACACCGTGGCCCCGGCCGAGGTGGCCCGGCGGATCGACATCTGGGCGTTGCCCGATCGCCGCTACGACGAACACAACTGGTGGCACAGCCGCACGGGCATCCGTGAACTGGTTCTGAAGTCCATCGCCTTGGCGTACACGTGGTGTCAAGGCGGGCCGACGGAGGAGCCGACGGGCTTGACGGTCGAGCAGTACGAGGAGAGGATCTGGAGGGCAGTGGGCAGGGTCGAAAAGTCGAAAAGTTGCCAAGTCGAAAAGTCGGGGAGGTGAAGTGCTTAGTGCTGGGCTCCGCCCTCCGCCCTCTGACCCCTGCTCCCGCTACGAGTTGATGTCAAAACGGCGACGGTTATTCTGGTTTTCGACCGTGGGCGTCTTGCTGGCGCTGGCCGGCCTCTGGGCGGCTCGCAGCTGGCTGCTGCCTCCGTTGGCTGCTTGGCTGGACGTGGGCCAACCGCCGCAGCGGGTCGAGTACGTGATGGTCCTGCCGGGGAGCGCAGACACACGGCCCTTTGTCGCCGCGGCCTGGGTCAGGGCGGGACTCGCCCAGCGGGTGCTGATCCCGGCCACGGTGAACGCTGCCGATGTCGATGATGGGATTGAGCCGTCCAGCGACGAGATCCTGCGCCGCGTGCTGGTCGCGCGGGGGGTGCCGAAGGACCGGATCGTGGTGCTGCCGGGGCACAGCAACAGTACCTGGAACGACGCCCAGGCGCTGGGTCGATTCCTCAAGTCGGCGCCCAACGCACGCGTCGCGGTGGTCACCAGCGACTACCATACGCGCCGCGCCCGCTGGTCGTTCCGCCGCGCCGTGCCGGAGTTCCGGAACCAGATTTGGTTCGTGTCGGCTCCGACCGACAGCTACGATCCGGCCCGGTGGTGGCGCTGCCGCAGGGGATTCATGGCGATCACCAGCGAGTACGTGAAGCTCACGGCCTACGCCGCTGGCGATCCGACGGTGCTGGCGAGCAGTGCCGCCCTGCTGCTGACGCTGGCGCTGCTGGTGTGGGCCCTGCGGCGGTGCGGCGGCCGGTGAGAGGCGGTGATCGGTGGTCGGTGCGTCGGTGATCGGGTGTCCGACCTCCGACCTGCGACTTCCGCTCTCTGCTCTCCGCTCTCCGCTCTCCGCTCTCTATGGCTCCGCCAGGCCGCGGTGCAGGCGGCTGAGTTCCTTGTTTCCCAGACGCTCATAGCAGTCTGCCAGCACTCGATGGAGTTCTCGGCGCTCAGGCAGTCGGGAGAGGGCGGCTTCCAGATCGGCCACGGCCGGGACGTCGTTTTTCTGCCGGGCTCGGATCTGGCCTCTCAGCGCCAGCAGTTCCGGTTGGTCCGGCGCGCGGCGCATGGCCTGCTGGACCAGCGACTCGGCTTCGCTCATGCGGACCAGCGCTTCCGGACTCTGCAACAGCGCGGTCGCCAGCCGAGCGAGTACGACGACGTCGCTGGGACGCAGCTGTTTGGCCTGCTCCCAGTGATGAATGGCCCGTTTCCAGTCGCGCAGTTCGAAGGCTCGAATTCCGAGCAGATGGTGCATCATCGCGGGGCTCTCTCCCTCGGCCAACAGCCTGGTCACCAGGCCCTCCACCTGGCGCCCGCCGGTTTTCGCTTCGGCGATCATGGCCGCTTCCCAGCGGCGTATGGCCGGGGGATGGTTGGGGACGGCCAACAGCGCCAGGCGCAACAGCTCCCAGGCGGCCAGATCGGCGGACGACGGCGCCTGGTCGGCAACCGTGCGGTCGGCCTGCGCGGCTTTGCCAGGCGGCGGCAGGCGTGCCGTCAAGGCATCGAACTCCTCGACGAACAGACCGGCCATCACGGCGCGAGCCGCGGGCTTGCTCGCCGCTGCGGCTACGATCTTCCGGGCTTCCGGCCAGCGCTGTTGAGCAGCGTAAGCCTGCGCCAAGACGATCAGTGACGTGCTGTCGCTGGTGCGTTCCGGCACGCTCGGCTCGAAGTGCGAAATGATCGCGGCGTTGGTCTGGGCAAGCTTCTCGGTGTTCCTCTGGCGGCGGTAGAAGGACGCCAGTTCGCACAGCGCGTGGGGGTCGAGCTTGGCGGCGTCCTGAAAACCCGCCTCTGCCGCCGTCGGGTCCCCAACGCCTCGGCCAGGCCCGCGGCGATCAGACCGAAACGGTGATCGGCCGGTTGCTTCCGGGCCGCGTCCTGCTGCCAGTGCTGAATCCGTACGA
>CAYUFW010000098.1:21004-24622 GCA_964443915.1 uncultured Pirellulaceae bacterium | reverse complement strand
TCAATCCTCGCTCTTTCAGGTCGTCACAGAACCCGGACCAGAACGCCTCGTTCTCACATTCCGCGATCGTGGCGCCGAGGATTTCCCGATACCCATCGTCCCGTACACCTGCCGTCACGAGGAGCGCTTTCGAGACATACCGGGGACCATCTCGCACCGTGTAGTACGAGGCATCGAGAAAGAGGTAGGGAAATGGCCGCTCGATCGGCCGCGTCAGGAACTCCTGTACCTCACGGTCGAGGTCCTGTGCGATGCGAGAGACCGAGGAGGGTGAGAGCTGGTCGATCCCAAGATGCGAGATGATCGCCTCGACCTTTCGGGTCGAGACGCCCTGAAGATACGATTCGGCGATCGCGTTCACCAGGGCCTTCTCGACACGGGCGTACTTTCCGAAGACCTGGGTTTCAAATGGTTTCTCGCGCAACTGCGGTTTGCTGAGGGTGAGCTCCCCGTACCGAGTGACAAGAGAACGATCGCGGGTACCATTGCGATGGGCAGTGCGAGTCACAGTCCGTTCATGACGATCGGCTCCCGCTTGCTGAAGGACTTCGAGTTGCATCACAAGGTTCAGGAACCAGGTGATGACACCACGCATCCCCTCACTCTGGTCGGAAAGATAATCTTCGATACATGATAACGGGATCATGGTCCTGAGTCTCCTTTGTCCAATTTTAGGTTGGATTCAGGGCCAATGAGAATTTACATCACTTTTCGCACACTACCGGCCATAACAAAAGGTAAATACCGCCAGACACGTTTTTTCAGCTATGACTGAGCTCTCCGGGGCCTCCCGGCCGAGCATCGGCGACTACGTGATCCGGCGGATCCGCGAGACCTACGACCCGGCCTTGGAGCCCGTGGAGAATCTGCCCGGCGGGAAGATGACCGCGGGCCAAAGGATGTTCGTCGAACGGGTCTGGCGCCCGAAACTCCGGCCCCACCTGGTGCAGGCGGGATTTCTCCGTGTGGCGAGCATCGGAGGGTAACCTCACCGTGATCGTCCGTGCGGCGTCAATTTTTCCGGGCGTGCGTCGTTCGCCGTCACGGCGCCTTCTGCGCCAGAATCAGCATGCCCGAGACCGGTAGGCCGACCTCCTTGCGCAGCACGCAACAGCGCAGCGAGCGAATATGCAACCCGGCGGCAGACAGGACCTGGCGAACGTAGGTTTCCGCGTGGCTGTAGCGGCCGTGAGGATGGATGCGAAAGCCCGACGGAAGATCCGGGTCGTCATCGTGCTCCAGGGTGAAGAGAAAGCGGCCGCCCGCCCGCAGCGCCGTGCCGGCGGCGGCGAACGCGGAAGTCAAATCGCCGAAATAATTCAAGGTGTCGCCGGAAACGATCAAGTCGAAACTCTGCGGGTGCCGCCCCAAGAAGTCCGTCAATTCGGCCTCGATCAATTCGTCGTAGACGCCGCGTTCCCGCGCGCGGCTGAGCATCATCTCCGACAAGTCCACCCCGACCAGACGCCGGGCTCGCGCCCCGAGACGGACGCCGCACAATCCCGTTCCATAACCGGCGTCCAAAACGTCGCCGGCTCCGGCGGCGCCAGGTGCGATTTCCTCCACCACGCCGGCGATCAGATCGGGAACCTGGTAGTTCAGTCGCTCCAGTACCTCGTCGAACGTCTGGGCGAAACCGTCAAACGTCCGGCGGACGTAGTCGTCGCTGGCACGAGCGGGCCCGGATTGGCCGCTGCAAGCCGCCAACAGATGCTGGGCAATCGGATTGGACGGATCCCGCTGGAGCCAGTCGCGGTACACCCGCACGGCATCCTCCAGGCGGCCCGCTCGATGGTAGATCCGGCCCAACTCGACGTACGTGTCCTCGCGGCTGGGACGATACGCGAGCGCTTGGCGGTACGCCGCCAGCGCCTCGTCCAAGCGGCCTTGGCCCTGCAGCACGTTCCCCAGGTTGTGGAAAGCATCCGCATGATAGGGATCCAGCCGGATCGCGCGTTGGTAAGCTTCGACTGCCTGCTCCGTCTGGCCCCGCTTCCGCAGCAGGACGCCGATGTTGTTGTAGGTGTCGGCGTGGTCCGGACGCAGCTGGAGGACGCGGTGATAGGCTTCCAGAGCCCCCTCGTCATCGCCCGTTTCTTTGAGCATGTTGCCCAAGTTGTTGTGGGCTTCGGCATAGTCCGGGCGCAGCTCGACGGCCCGCCGCAACGACGCGATGCCAGCCGCCTTCTCACCTTGCTGGTACAGCAGCAGTCCGTGGAAGTGCAGGGCATCGACCTGGTCCGGGATGGCCTGGAGGATCTGGCGGTAAATTCCGCCCGCCTCCTCCAACCGCCCGGCCTGGTGCAGTTGGACCGCCAGCGCGACCGCTTCCGCGTCCGTCAGTTGCACTTGTTTGCTTGCCTCGCCAGGCGAGTCGGCGCGCGCGGCATCGTTCGACACGGGAGCCGTCCCTTCAGCGTTTCTTGGCAACCACCAGCAGGCCCGGCACGGGCATGTTGGCTTCCAACCGGAGCACTTCCTCGCGGCTGGTCAGCACGTCAAAGCCCGCCGCAGAGAGAACTCGGAGGACGTAATCCGCACGGTGCGCGTAACGTCCGTGTCGGTTCAGCACGAAATCCACGGACGATCCAACGTCCGTTTGTCGCTCGACCGTGACAATCAGTGCGCCGTCCTGGCGCAAGGCCTGCGCCGCCGCGCCGAGCAAGGGCTCCAGCTGGCCCAAGTAGATCAGCGTGTCGCCGGAGACCAGCAGATCGAAGGCCGCCGGCCGCTGCTGCAGGAACTCCGTCAATTCCCCTTCCACCAATTCGTCGTACAGTTCCTTGCCGCGGGCCTTGGCCAGCATCTCCGGGGACAGGTCCACGCCCACCAGCCGGCCGGCGATGGGGCGTAATCCGGGAGCGCACAGGCCGGTCCCGCAGCCCAAATCGGCCACGTCCCAGAGCGCCGTCGCCTCAGACCCTCGAAGTTCGCGCACCGCCTCCTGCACAAGCCCTGGAACGCGGTAGCCGAGTTCCGCCAAACGGTCGTCAAACTCGTCCGCAGCCCGCGCGAACGCGGCCCGGACATACTCGTCCGTGGCCCGAGCCGGCGGGGGCCCTTCGCCACAGGCCGCCAGGAAGTGCCGCGCCAATGCATCGTCCGGCTCCACTTCCAGCCACTGCCGATAGATCTCGCGGGCCTCGTCCAACCGGTTCAGCTTCCGCAAGACTTGGCCCAGTCGCAGGTAGCCGTACCTGGAGCGGGGCTGGTGTTCGACCAGCCAGCGGTATTGTTGGCAGGCGTCCCCCCAGCGTTCGGTTTTCTCGTACATCGCCGCCAGCGCCCGTCGCGCGGTCTCATCGTCCGGCTGGATCGTCAAGGCTTGCTGGTAGCTGCCGATCGCCTCGCTGGCGCGTCGCAGATCCGCCAGCACATTGCCGCGGTTGTGGTGGGCTTGGGCATATCCGGGCTGAACGGCGATTGCCGTGTCGTAACTTGCCAACGCCTCGTTCGCGCGGCCGAGTGCGGCAAGAATATTGCCCAAATTATTGTGGGCTCCCGGCTGCCGAGGATCGATCTCCAGCGACTTGCGGATCCGCTGCAAAGCCGTTTCGCTGTCGCCCATTTGATGCGACAGCACGCCCAGCAAGTGCCATGCATCCGGCTGGTGGGGAT
>CAYUFW010000098.1:0-20994 GCA_964443915.1 uncultured Pirellulaceae bacterium | reverse complement strand
GGATTCGCCTCCAGCACGCGCTGGTAGCCTGCTTCGGCCGCCGTCAAGTCGCCCTGCCGATGATGCGCGATCGCTTGTTCCAACTCCGAAGCACCTGGTGCTTGTTCCGCCATCGTTTTCCCTTGCCATCCAACCGTGGAGATCCCCAACGTCAGGATTGTGTGGCCTCCCCATCCGCAGGTCAAGGGCGCCCGGCCGCGACGATCCAGCCGTTGACTCCCCGCCCGGCTTCCGTCCGCAGCACGGCGGTCGAGACGCGTAACCGCGTCAATTGGGCTGAATCCAAGGCATCCTCTACGTACTTCCGCGCATGGCTGTAGCGGCCGTGAGGATTCAAGCGATAGCCGGCCGCCGCGTCCTCCGTCTCCGCCACCTCCAGAGTGAACACCAAGCGGCCGCCGCTTCGCAAGGCTCGATACGCTGCCCGGAACACGGATTCCAGCACGCCGAAATAGTTCAACGTGTCGACGGCCACGATCAGATCAAACATCGCCGGCGAGCCGTTCAAGTAGTCGGTCAGCTCCGCTTCCACCAACTCGTCGTACACTCCGCGGCCCGCGGCCCGCTTCAGCATCTCCGGCGACAGGTCCACGCCCACCAGCCGCCCAGCCCGGCCGCGCAGCCCCGGACCGCACAGGCCCGTCCCGCAGCCCGCATCGAGCACGTCCAGACTTCCCGGCCGGCTGCCGAACTCGCGCTCGACCTCGGCCAGCACCAGCTGCGGCGCCCGGTAGCCGAGGTGTTGCAGTTGCTGATCGAAATCCGCGGCGAACCGGTCGAATTCCTCGCGGATGTAGCCGTCCGCGGCCCGCGGCGGCGGTGGACCGCCGCCCAGCGAGGCCGCCATGTGCGCCGCCAACGCGCTGTCCGGCTGCACGCCGAGCCAGCGTCGGACGACCGCCAGGGCCCGATCATGCTCGCCTCGCTGGATGTGGAGCAGGGCCAGATTGTGGTACGCGGGAGCATACTCGGGGCGAAGCCGTAACACCGCTTCGTACGCGTCCGCGGCCTGGTCCAATTGGCCCATCTCTTGCAGCACGACGCCCAAGTTGTAACGGGCATCGACGTGCTCCGGCTCGATCTGCAGCGCCGTCAGATACCGGGCCAAAGCGTCGTCCAGGCGACGCCAGTGCCGCAGGACATTGCCCATGTTATTGTGCGCGTCGACCAGAGCCGGGTCGAGTTCCAGGGCTTTCTGGTATGCCGCCGCAGCCTCCGGCCACTGCTCCCGCCGCTGGAGCACGGCGCCCCAATCGACGTAGCCGCGGGCCGCCGCGGGGCGGTGCCGAATGCCTTCGCGGTAGGCAGCTTCCGCTTCATCGAGTTGTCCGAGCGCCGCGTGCGCTGCGCCCAGCGCGTGGTGGATTCGAGGATCGTTCGGCTCCAGCCGGAGCGCCCGCTGCAGGGCCTCGGCCGCTTCGGCGTGACGGCCCAGGTCGTTCAACACGTTTCCCAGGTTGGCCAGGGCGTCGGCATAGTCCGGCTTGCTGCGCAGCGCTTGCTGGTAGTGTTCCACGGCCTCGCGGCCCAGCCCCAACGCGCGGAGCACCGTCCCCAGATTGTTGTGCGCTTCGGGATAATCAGCCCGGATGCCCAGTGCGGCAGAGAACTCGGCACGCGCCGCGTCCAGCCGCCCCAACGTCTTCAGCAGGCAGCCCAGATTGTTGTGCGTTTCGGCGTGTCCTGGTCCCAGTCGCAAGGCTTCGCGGTAAGCGGCCACGGCTTCCTCCGGCCGCTGGGCTGCCCTCAGGACCGTGCCCAGACTGCCCCGGTAGGTCGCCTCGTCGGGCAGGAGCCGGATCGCCACGCCGATCAGGTTGATCGCCTCCTCGTGGCGTGCCCGTTGATGAGCGACCAGGCCCAGCAAGTGCAGCGCATCGGGGCTGTCGGGCATCTGTTCCAAGACTAGGCGATACAGCGTTTCTGCCGCATCCAGCCGACCCGCGCGATGGTGTTCCAGCGCAGCCGCCAGCGCCGACTCCACGTCGCGGGGCGCCGTGGACGGGTTCGACCCCATCGCGGACCGCTCGTCCGCCGGTTCCTGGTGGGACTGGGAATCCATGACTGTCAACCGGCCTGGTCGCGAAAACGGCAACACACATCGTCGTCGGCCCGAGGCACCTGCGCGGAGACGTTCCGGTTTTGGTCATCCACCAAGACGATACGCGGTTCGTGGGCGCGGGCTTCCTGGTCCTCGTACTGGGCGTACGAGGCGATGATGACCAGATCGCCCGGCTGGACCAGATGGGCGGCGGCCCCGTTGATGCAGATCGTGCCGGAGCCGGCCGGACCGGAGATCGCGTAGGTCGTCAAGCGGGCGCCGTTGGTGATGTCGTAAATGGCCACCTGCTCGTGCTCGATGATGTCGGCCGCGTCCATCAGCAGCCGGTCGATCGTGACGCTGCCCCGGTAGTGCAAGTCCGCATCCATGACGCGAACACGGTGGATCTTCGATTTGAGTAGCGTGCGGTACATGCCTACATTCTAAGGCAATCACCCGCCGCGCCGCCAGTCTTGTTCGCGCCACAGCAGGAGAATCGTGGCCGCTCGGCGCGACCCGATGGATCCGGATTTTTCGAAAAGCCGGACGCCTGACGAGGGCCGCCTCGGGAACGTGTTGCCATGCAACGCCCCGGCGGACTACAATTCCTCCGTCGCACGGGTCGCAACGGACATTCCCGTGCTATTAGTCCCATAAGTCCCGTTCTTCCCATCAACTCCAATTCGTCTCATCCGGCCTGCACTCGCAGGCCGCCTCAGGAAAACCGGCATGAACAAAATCGAACGCGTATTTGCTGTCCTGGAAGGCCGCCGGCCGGATCGTCCGCCGGTGTCGTTTTGGCACCATTTCCCGCTGGAGTGTGCATCGGGCCCGGCAGCGGTCGAGGCGCACGTGCGACACGTCGAGGCCTACGACTTGGACTTTCTCAAGATCATGGACGACAACCGCTACCCACGGCTTGGACTGCCGGGCGAAGTGATTTCGAGTGCGGCCGACCTCGATTGTCTGACGGTCCTGCGGGGCGACGAAGGCAACTTCGGCCGGCAATTGGAGTTGATCCGCGAATTGGCCAAACGCTACGCGGGCCGGCTGCTGATGATCACCACGGTCTTCAACGCCTGGGCGACGCTGCGGCTGCTCACCTCACCGCCGGCCGACAAGCACGGTCCGCCGAAGCTGGGGGGCGACGTGGACCCGCGGGACGAGCGGATGCGGCAGTTGCTGCGGGAGTCGCCGCAGGCGTTGGCGGCGGCTTTGGATACGATCGCCGCTTCGCTGGCCAACTTCGTCGGCCGGTGCATCGATGCCGGCGCGGACGGCATCTTTCTATCGGTTCGCGACGATTGGCTCGATACGCCCGCCAACGGCCGCGGCCACTACGACCGCTTGGTGCGGCCGACGGACCTCACGATTCTGGCCGGCGCCGAGCGGGCCGCCTTCAATCTGCTGCACGTCTGCGGGCAAGCGGTCGCTTTCGGCCGGTTTGCCCAGTACCCGGTCCATGCCGTCAACTGGGCGGACCGTTATGCCGGACCGCCGCTGGCCGACGTGGCAGGCACGCTGCGCCCGGCGATTTGCGGCGGCTTGGACAACCTGGGCACGATGGCCACCGGGACGCCGGAAGACTGCCGGCGGCAAGTCGCCGACGCCATCCGCCAAGTGGGCGACCGGCCGCTGATCGTCGCGCCCGGCTGCACCTTCGACCCGGACGCGGTGCCGGCCGCGAATCTGCACGCAATCCGCCGCGCGGTGGAGAACGGGTAGAGCTACCTGACAGCAATCTCGAGCCGTCCGTCATCCGTGCTCCGGCTTTGCTACCCCGTGCTAAACGAAGAACTTAGTTGGCTGTCTTACTTCGACCCCAGCCGCCTTGCGGGCTGTTGAGCGAGCTGGGCAGGCTAGAAGACGGGCGCGCCGCCCCGCTCCCTTCCCCAACTGCCGCCGGAGGCCGCAGGCTGGGGAAGAGAGGGGAAATGGTTTTTGTGGTCGCGTTCTAGCCCGCCAGACTCCTTCACCGTCCAGGCAAACTGGACGGGGTCGCTGCGCAGAAGTAAGACAGCCCAATTAGCGGATAGTACGGTCGAACGCGGTTTAAGGACGCGGGTGGATGGTCAGCCGGGTAGTTGGATTTCTCGGCCTTCCTTGTCGCGGCAGTCGATTTCCAGGTGTTCGGGGAACAGGCCCTCGCTGCCCAGGATTTGGACGTTTAGGCCGCCGTCGTCTTCCAGCCGCGTGATTTCTTTGCGCTTCTTGTTGTTTAAGTAGGACGCGACTTCGTCGTTGACCCGCACGGTCACGCGCGACGCGCCGGGCTGCTGGCTGGCCAGCATCAGCATGCGGACGACTTCGATGGCCATGCTTTCCGCCTTCTTGACCACGCCGCGGCCGCTGCAGCAGGGGCAGTCCGTGTACACGTTGCGTTTCAGGCTGGGCCGGATCCGCTGCCGCGTCATCTCGATCAGGCCAAACGGGCTGGTGCGGAGAATCTTGACACGGGCCCGGTCCCGGCGCATCGCGTCCCGCAGCGCCCGCTCGACGCCCCGGCGGTGTTTTTCCCGGCGCATGTCGATAAAGTCGTTGACGATCACGCCGCCCAGATCGCGGAGCCGCAGCTGACGCGCGATCTCTTTTGCCGCCGCGAGATTCAACTGGTAGGCGGCTTCCTCCGCCGAGTCGGAGATGCGGAAGTTGCCGCTGTTGACGTCGATGGCCACCAGGGCCTCGGTCTGGTCCACGACGATGGACCCGCCGTCCTTCAAGGGCACCTCGCGCTTGTAGATCCGCGTTATCTCGTGTTCCAGCTTGTACTTGTGGAACAGCGGCTCCCGGCCTTCGTACAGTTGCAGCCGGTGGACGTAGCGGGGCATGGTCAGCTGGAGAAAGTTCTTGGCCCGCTCGAAGGCATTCGGTTCATCCACGAAGATCGCGTCGACGTCAGAGGTGAACATGTCGCGGATCGTGCGGATGATCATGTCGCTTTCTTCGTAGATGTCTACGGGCGCGGACTGCTTGCGGACGCGGCGGACGATGACTTTCCAAAGCCGCAGCAGGTACGCCAAATCGCGGGACAGTTCCTTGCGGCTGCGGCCCTGGCCGGCCGTGCGGACGATGAAGCCCAGGCCCTTGGGCGGATTCAACTCGAGCATCGTCTCCCGCAACTTGCGGCGTTCCTCGTCGTCCTCGATCTTTCGCGAGACGCCGACGCGGCCCAGGGCGGGCATCAGCACCAGGTACCGGCCGGGGATGCTGATGTAGGTCGAGAGCGTCGGCCCTTTGGTGCCGATCCCTTCCTTGATGACCTGGACCAGCACTTCGTCGCCGCGGCGGAAGATGTCCTGAATCGGGGGCTTGAAACGGGGCCGGCCGCCGGAACGCGGACCGCGGTTGCGGCGGCGCGGCCGCTGTTCCGCTTCCTCGTCCTCCTCTTCGCCGTCATCGATGTCGTCGTGCCGGCCCCCGTTGCCGGCCAGGGACGGGTCGTCCGGGGCGTAGCCGCCCTGGCGGAAGTACTGCGGCTCCACGTCGCTGATGTGCAGGAACCCGTTCCGTCCCACGCCGAAGTCCACGAAGGCAGCTTGAATCGTGGGCTCCAGGTTGACGATCCGCCCCTTGTAGATGTTGCCGACGTAGTTGTCCTGGCTGGCGCGTTCGATGTACAGTTCTTCCAGCACTCCATCTTCAATGATCGCAATCCGGCACTCTTCCGGCTGCGAGACATTGATCAGCATTTCCTTTCTCATGCGACTTGTTTCTTCTTTCCTCGTTAGAGTTGTGCGGAGGGGCGGCAAGCTCCACGCGGATTCGCGTCAGGCAGCAGCCCGCGCTTTCCAGGCCGGCGACGCCCAACGCCTCCAACACCTCGCGCACGCGGGCGCTGCGGGGCTGATCGGCGGCCAAGCGAAAGCGGAGTTTGCCGTCACGAAATTCGAGCTGGTCCAGACCGGCCTTGAGATCGACCGGCTGGTCGGAGCCAGCTCGACGATACCAATACGGAGCGGGGGCCTGCAGCCGGGCGATCTGCTCGGCGAGCAGCTGGCTGCAGGCCGGTGGCACGGGCAACTCGTAAGTGACTCGCCGGACCTGCGCTTTGCCCTCGGCGGGGGCCAGCACCCTCAGGTCCGCAACTTCCAGCCCCGGCAGGGCGGTGCGGTCCAGGCACTGGCGGACCTGCTCGGCGCCGAGCGGTTCCGTCAGCTCGAACTCCAGGACTTCGTCCAGCGCGGCGATGCCCAGAGCCAGGGCCGAGGGAAAACTCAACTTGGGCTTCGGGTGAAACCCTTCGCTGCGGCGCAGCGGCAAGCCGGCCCGGCGCAGCCAGCGTTCGCAGGTCCGCGCCAGGTCGTGATGGCTGATCCAACGCAAGTCGTCCCGCTTGCGAAATCGCAGGCGGATGCGAACTCGATTCATCAGGAGTACCCGTGGTTCGGCGGCGACTGCCCCGCGGGGGGGCCGCCGCCGGGAACCGTTGCTTCCCGGCGGGGTCAGAAGGGGAGCTTCTGAAACTCCTCGCGCAGGAAAGTTTCGATTTTCGAGGCGCTGTCCAGCGTCAGGGCCCGGGCCGCAACGGCTTCGCATTGGGCCACCGTGACGCTGCGACACACCTGCTTGATCTCCGGGAAGGCGGTCGACGGAACACTCAGTTCGCGCAACCCCAGTCCCACCAACAACATCGTGTATACCGCGTGAGCGCTCATCTGCCCGCACAGGCTGGCTTTCACGCCAGCTTCGCGGGCGGCTCGCAACGAAGCGGCAATCAAACGCAGCACGGCCGGGTCCGCGGTCTGGAACAGATTCGCGACGACGGGATTGCTGCGATCCACCGCCAGCGTGTACTGCACCAGATCGTTCGTGCCGATGCTGATGAAATCGACTTCCTTGACAAATCGGTCGATCAGCACCGCGGCCGCCGGGCACTCGACCATCATGCCGACTGGGATCTCCCGGCAAAACGGCTCGCCCCGATCCTGCAGATCCGCCATGGCTTGCCCCAAGGCTTGCTTGGCTTGTCGCAACTCGGTCAGCGTCGTGACCAGGGGGAACATCACGCGCACGTCGCCCAACGCGCTGGCCCGCAGGACCGCCCGCAACTGGGGCACGAAGATCTCGGGATGGCGCAGCGACAGCCGGATACTGCGGAGCCCCAAAAAGGGATTGGGTTCGTTGTCCGTGTCGGCCGGCGTCAAACGCATCTTGTCGGCGCCGAGATCCAAGGTGCGGATCACCACCGGCCGTCCCCGCATGGCCCGCACCACCGCCGCGTAGGCTTGGAAGTGGTCTTCCTCGGACGGCTGTCCGTGCTGGGTGGCATACAGGAATTCCGTCCGGTACAGGCCGATTCCATCCGCCCCGCGCTCCAAGCAGGCCATCGCCTCCGTCGGGTATTCGATGTTGGCCATCAGCTGGATGCGGACGCCGTCTTGGGTCTCGGCCGGCAAGTGCCAGAGCGGCTCCAACTCGGCGGCCACCTTCTTCTGACGCGCTAATTCGCCCCCATACTGGGCCAACGTCGCTTCGTCGGGATCCAGGATCACCAGGCCGCGGTTGCCATCGACGATGACCTGCTCGCGGCCCGTCACGCGGGTGAGAAAACGTCCGATGCCGACCACGGCCGGAATTCCCAAGCCGCGGGCGACGATCGCGGTGTGCCCCGTCATGCCGCCTATTTCCGTGACGAAGCCGAGCACGAATTCGGGCTTCAACTTGGCCGTCTCGCCGGGTGTGAGATTGTGCGCCAGCAGCACCACGGGCGATGAAAGCTGCCCCAACTCGTCCTCCCGCCGCCCCGTCAGTTGCCGCAGCAGAGCACGTTCCAGGTCGACGATGTCGTGGGTCCGCTCCGCCAGGACCGGGTTCGACGACTCCCGAAACAGTTTGGCGTAGCCCCCCAACGTCATCGTCACCGCGAATTCGGCCGAGTAGCCGTGTTCTCGAATGGCGGTCTCGACCTCGCGCCGCAGCCGCGGATCGTGCAGGATCTGCAGGTGTGCCGCGAAGATCGCCCCCACCTTTTCGCCCAGTTGGGAGGTCATGGAATTCTGGGTTCGCAGCACTTCGTCGGCCGCCGCGGCGACGGCCCGGTCAAACCGCTGCACCTCGTCCTCGACCGCCTCGCGCAGCACATAAGACCGCGGGATGAGAAATCCCTCGTTATCGATCACCAACGCTCCGCCGAGCGCAATACCCGGCGAAACCGCTATGCCGTTGAGTAGCTCCATGACCTCGCTTGCCGGTGCTCCCCCTTTGGGCCCCAAGGTTCCCGGACCACGGGTGGCCGGCCATCGTTTCGGCTTTTCTTCATGTCCCTTCTCTCAGGGACGCCTCGGCGCCCGCCCCTTCCGCGGCCTGCGACGGCTCTTCGGCCTGGGCCTGCGGCTCCTCGGCAAACGACTCCTGTTCGATCACCGGCGTCAGCGCCGCCACCGCTTGATCCGCATCCCGCCCGCGAGCCAGCACGGTCAAGACGGTGCCTTGCGTGGCGGCCAGCATCAGGATTTCCAACACGCTCTTGCCGTTCACGCTCTGGCCGTCTTTGATGATCTCGATCGCCGATTCGTAACGGCTCGCCAACCGCGCAATCAGATAGGCAGGCCGGATGTGCAGCCCCACCGGATTTGCGACCCGCACGTCTTTCCTGGCGACCAGGTCCACCATAAGATTCGCCACAACGAGTTCCGCGACAAGAGCACAGCGCCGCCTTGCTCAGACGGCCAGGACGGTGCTTCGCACTCAAGGGTCCTGCGCCTTCTGGCGCAACGCCGGCTAGTTCTGGTTGTCCGCCTCGTCCAACAACTGCTTGATTTCCTCGACCGTCTTCGACTGCTTCAAGAAGCGGCAGAACGTGTCGTCACGCAGCTGTCGGGAGATGTTCTCCAGCGCCCGCAAATGATCTCCCGGCCGATCCGGCGGAGAAACGAGCAGGAAAAGAATCTGGACCTTTTCGCCATCCAGACTCTGGAAATCGACGCCGTTACGGCTGATCCCGACGGTTCCGATCAAACGGTTGACGCTGGCGTGTTTCGTGTGCGGCACCGCCACGCCGCGTCCGATTCCCGTGCTCCCCAGTTCCTCCCGTTTCATCACGGCGTGAACAATTCCTGCCTGCTCCTCCGGCTTGACGGCCCCCGCCTCGACCAAGGCGCCAACCATCTCTTCCACGACACTCCTTTTGTCCTCCGCTTTCAGGTCCGCGCGAAGTGCCCCCACCTCAACGAAATTCGCAAACTTCATATCGCATGTCCTTTCCATCCAGACGAGTTGATCTCCCCGTCACGAAGGCCGCAAGGCCGGAGAGAACCCCCCCGTCATTCCTCTTCTTCGGATTCCTCGGATTCGTCGGACCCGGCGGCCTCCACGCTCTTCGCCCCACGCGCCCGATGGCCTCTGCGTTTGTCCTTGTGCTTGCGCAGCTGCTGTTCCAATTTGTGGATCGTGCCGTCCAAGGCGGCCAGCACGCTCGACGCGGCGTCCGTTGCCACAAAGACTTCCGTACGTTCGACGGACACTCGCAACTCGACGCTCGGCGACTCGCGATGCTCCAGATCCGCCGTAACCTCAATCGAAGTCACCCGATCGAATAGCCGCCTCAGCTTCTCTACCTTCTCGCTAATCTTGCTCTGGGTATCCGAACTGAGATGACCATGTCGCGCCGAAATCTTGACTTGCACCGAATTGACCTCCATCTAAACCCACGCCAGTCAACGGCCCGGTAACGGCGAACCGCCCTGGATAACGATGCTGGCGGCATTGAATGAAAATCGAGTGCCCAAGCACCTCGAAAACGCCGCTATAGGCTTTCACAAGCGCCCCAGTCTATTCACTCCGGCAATTCGTAAAAAGGGGCGTTGGCAGGATCGCGAGCCCAAAAACTGGGCAAAGCAAATAGGGATATATGGACTTGCATGACCAGTGAAGCATATTAACTGGGTTTTGGGTTGCGCGCCGGGGACGTTCTGCGTTCTTGGGGGTGTCCGTCAAATCTGTTGGTCGCGGCGAAAATCTCCAATTCTAGTCGCCGCATGGGGCCTCACTCGTTGTTCTGCATAGGCGAGGGAAGCGATTCGTACACGATCGCCCCGCCCTGCAACTGTTTCCGCCAACTCTGAATGCTCGATCTTCGGTCATTGGTCCACGGCATGTAGAGCAACGTCTTGTTGGTAATCCGTTGCAGATTCTCGAATGCAAACACGCGAACGGCGAGGGAATCGTGATCCAGGAACTCGACCAACTCGCGGTCGGCGCCTTGTTGGAGCTGTTCGGGACTGTAACCCCAACTCAGACGGTACAGATTGGCCGCATCGGCGCCGCAGAAGCTCTCCAGCATTTTCCGCACGCTCCCTGCAGTCTCCGGGCTGCGCGAGAACGATTGCCGAAGGACGCTGAATTCCGCCGACCAGTAGGATCGCTGCCGGTCGTCGCCAAACTCCTTCACGAGCATCTCGAAGGAGTCCAGGTACGCCAGGCAGCGGGCGGCCAGCGACCGCACTTCCGACTTCCGGTCTTGGCAGCGTTCCTTCAAAATGAGGCTCACGGGCCGGTCCGCGACGACCGTGGGCTCCAGGGTATCCGACGCCAGACGATCGACGTCGCGCAAATCCGCGCCCTGGATCCAGGCCGGACTTTCGGCCACCGCATTCGTTAGCGATTGGTCGCCGATGATGATTCGCACTTGGCCTTGTTCGACCGGCAGCGGCGTCGGCGCGTCGGCGCCCTGCCACTCGATGCGGCCGATCGTCGTGTAAATGCGGACCACGGGAAGCGAAGGACCCGTCTCCGGGTTGGTCCCCGGAGGCAGGAAGTGTGAGACCTCGATGCCGATCTCCGAAGCGGCTTCCTGAAACGTCGCCGTGCCCCGTCGTCCGCCGAGTTCCAGATGAATGCGCGCACCGGCCACGCCCGCTGTCCCGATCAGCGCGCGCCCATAGTCCATGGCCAATTCCGGTTCGCCTTGGGCGTTTTGCGGCCTGGTTTGGACGGACGAGGGCCCTGCCAGGACAACCTGCACTCCCGGCGTCAGCACGATTTCCGGCCGGTACGTCGGAAAGACGATCAGCCGGTCGCCGGACATCAATCGCGACCGAGCGGGCAAGCGAAACCAGTCGGCGGATTCGGGCACGTATCGAACCAGGAAGTGGCGATCGGTCAGTTTGACGTAACCAACCTCGACGGGCGGGCTGGCGGCAGGCGCCGTCGTGACCGCAGGCGGAACGTCGGCTAGGGCCGGGGGTTCTGCGGGGCGTTGCGTCTCGGCCAGCTTGGGCTCGGCCGCTGGGAGCATCTCCTTGGGACTCGCTTCCGGCTTGGCGGCCTCGTCGGCATCCGGTTCCCCGACAGGCTTGCTGATGTCTGCTGCCGGGGTAGCCGGAACGGCAGGCGCAGGAGGGCCGCTGGCCGCGGGCTTGCGGGACGGTCCGCCGCTGGCCGCAGGCGATGCGGGCCCCGCCGTCCGGTCGCCCACGTCCGCCGCCTGTGGCGGCGGTTCTGCTGCCGTGTCGGTTCGCTCCGGCTCGGCGGCTTCCGATTCCGCCGCGGGTGGCAACGCTGACTCGGCTTCGGGATCCGCGGGGTTCGGTGTCTCCGCTTCCTGCGGTGAAGCCTGAGTGACTTCGGCACTTGGCTCGCCGACCAGCAATCGCATCAACGGGTGACTGCGGTCGAACGGTCCCATCGCCCGCAACGCGACCGCCGACAGCAGGAACGCCAGCAACAAGGTGATCGCCAGCGGTTTCCATTTGCCGCCTTGGCCGACGCGCAAGTAGTCGGGAACCTCAAAAGGCTTTCTGCCATGAGGAGACACGGTCTGGGCTTGCGGCGGAGGCGGCACCATCGTGGCCGGCGGCGGCAGGGGTTCGGCTTCCGGCATTCCCACAGGCGGCTCGGCGAGCGGTTCGTCGCGGCCACGCGAATCGCGCTGGTACCGCCCCACTCCCTGCGTTTCTGCGCCGGGCAAGTTGATTTGATACAGGCGGTCCCGCAAGCGCGGATCGACGTCGGCCGGTTTCTCCAGGACCAGCGCCAGGATCTGATGGCACGATGCGACCTCGGCCAGATGGACATCCGACTCCAGGCACACCTTCTCCAAATCCGGCACTCGGTCGGGCGGCAGTTGGTTGTCCAAGTACTCCGCCACCGTGTTGGGATCCAGCCCCATGCCGCGTCCCTCCAGGCTGGGTGCTCCTAAACGCGGCCGATTCACGGCACTGCGGATGCGATGCACCAACCCGGTCGCGAATTCGCTCTCCTCGATCTTCCGGCCCAACTCTTCCGCGTCCGAAGGGTCGTCGAGGATGTTGTCCAAATAAGCCAGCATGGTCCGAAGCGTAAGTCTCATGGCAGCACCTTTCCGGAACGCCCCGTTGCACAGTTGACGGAACGCCCTGTCCGTCCGTTATGATTAGTGCCACAAGGCCCGTACTTTCGTACGAAAAAACTCCAGAATCCTCCCAAAATGACCAACTCCGCCGAGGAAACACGCTGCATCCAGCCCGAAGGCTTCGATCTGCTGTACGAGAAAGGGCCCTGCCTGGTCGTGGTCAAGCCCGGAGGGGTCGCGACGCAGGCCCCGCCGGGGATCGACAGCCTGGAGGTCCGCGTCAAGGAATTCTTGCGGCTTCGTGACGGCAAGACGGGCAAGGTGTATCTGGGAATCCCGCACCGTCTGGACCGGCCCGTGTCAGGCGTCATGGTGCTGGCCCGCCACGTGCGGGCCGCGCGCCGTTTGGCGGAACAGTTCGAGGCCCGGACGGTCATCAAGAAGTACTGGGCGGTGGTCGAGGGCGTTGTCTCGCCGGAGGCCGGCACCTGGACGGATCACCTCCGCAAAATTCCGGATGCCGCCCAGGTCGAGGTCGTCTCCGGCGAGCATCCCGAAGGCCGGCTGGCGGTGCTGTACTACCGCGTGCTAGCGAGTGACGGACGGACCTCGTGGCTGGAAATCGACCTGGAAACAGGACGCATGCACCAGATCCGCGTCCAGGCCGCTTCGCGCTCGCACCCGATTGTGGGCGACGCCCAGTACGGGGCCACGTTGCCCTTCGGACCGGTCACCGACGATTTCCGGCGGCGCTGGATTGCCCTGCACGCCCGTCGTCTGGAATTCCGGCACCCCATGACGCGGGAACTCGTAAACCAAGTCGCCCCCCTGCCGCCGGCTTGGCGATCGTTGAGCGTGTTATCTCCGGCATTTCCGGACGGTTAAATCGGGTAGGGACAGTGAAGCCGCGACGACCGTGGTGTGACGAGATTGCTCGGTCGATGCCCTTTGCGATGTCGACCGAGACGACTACATTGACATCGGGGGTGATCCACACGCAGTCGAGTTTGGCGGACAGGAACATGAGGGACAGGAATATCGGAATGCTTCCTTTTCCTGTCCCCCATCTTCCTGTCCAAAACCGGGCTTCTTCGGCCGCCGCGAACGGCGACGCCGGCTTGCCATGAATCATGTTCCACCATACGGAATCCGGGAGTACACGTGCATGGACGAAATGACGGCGATCAGCGGGACTCGTCTCCGCATTGGAGCCGTCTCGTACCTGAACACCAAGCCGCTGGTGTACGCCCTGCCGTCGCTTGCGCCGGACGTGCAGATTGTGTTTGACGTCCCGAGCCGGTTGGCCGCAGACTTGCGTGCCGGGCGGCTCGATATCGGACTGATCCCGTCGATCGAGTATCTGCGGAATCCGGGGTACACGATCGTGTCCGACGCCTGCATCGGCTGTCGCGGCCCGGTCTTGAGCGTCAAACTGCTCGGCCGCAAGCCGCTGCGCGAGATCGGCAGCGTGGCGTTGGACGAAGGCTCACGGACCAGCCATCTGCTGACCCGCATCCTGCTCTGGGAACGTTTCCGTTTGCAGCCGCGTTTGGAGATTCTGCCCCTGGATTGCGGTCCCGACGACAGTGCGGCGGACGCCGTCCTGTTGATCGGGGACCGGGCCATTCGTCCGCCGCCGGCCGGTTTTGTGGAATGCTGGGATTTGGGGGACGAGTGGTGCCGCTGGGCCGGACTGCCGTTCGTGTTTGCGGCGTGGGTGGCCCGTCCCGGCATCGACGTGTCGAAAATGGACGGCATTCTGAGCCGGGCGCGAGATTGGGGAGTCGCCCACGTGGAGGAGATCGCCCGCGCCGAAGCCACGGGGGTGGGGCTGACTTACGAGCAAACGCTCGGCTACTTGCGCGACAACCTGTACTTTTACCTGAACGGCCAGCAGCGGCGCGGCTTGGAGTTGTTCTTTCAACTGGCCCAGAAGATCGAGTCGCTTCCCACAGCAAGGAATCCGTCATGACGATGATTGCCAGGTTGCTTGACAAGTCGGTGGCGGGCGAGCGGTTGACGCCGGAGGAAGGGCTGGCCTTGCTCGGCTCGTCCGATCTGACGTCGCTGGGCCGAGCGGCCGACGCCGTGACGGGACGGCTACACCCGGAGGAGTACCGGACCTACAACATCGACCGCAACATCAACTATACGAACATCTGCACCGCCGTCTGCGATTTCTGTGCCTTCTACCGCAAACCGAAAAGCGAGGACGGCTACGTGCTGCCGCGGGATGTGCTGCTGGCCAAAGTCGACGAGACGGTGCGGCTGGGCGGCAACCAGATCCTGCTCCAAGGCGGGTTGCACCCGGAGTTCAAGCTGGACTGGTACGAGGGCCTGCTGGGCGACATCAAGAGCCGCTTTCCGCAGGTTAATGTCCACGGCTTCAGTCCGCCGGAAATCCACCACTTTACGAAGGTCAATCGCCTGCCGTTGCGAACCGTTTTGGAGCGTCTCCAAGCCGCCGGCCTGGGCAGCATCCCCGGCGGCGGGGCGGAAATCCTGGCCGACCGCGTCCGCCGGGAAATCACGCGCGGCAAGTGCCTGAGCGACGATTGGCTGAACGTGATGCGCGTCTGGCACGAACTGGGCGGCGTGAGTTCCGCGACCATGATGTTCGGACACGTGGAAACGCTCGCGGAACGGATCGAGCACTTGGAGCGGCTCCGGCAGTTGCAGGATGAAACAGGCGGCTTCACTGCGTTCATCGCGTGGACCTTCCAGCCCGACCACACGGGCATGTCGCAGATCCCGAAAGCCAGCCCGTTCGAGTACCTCAAGACCCTGGCCGTCGCGCGGCTGTACCTGGACAACTTCCGCAACCTGCAGGCCAGTTGGGTCACGCAGGGCCTGAAGATCGGCCAGCTCGCGATGCTCTTCGGCGCCAACGACATGGGCAGCCTGATGATCGAAGAGAACGTCGTGGCCGAAGCGGGCACCGTCCACTACCTGACCCTGGAAGACATCCGCGGCGCGATCAGCGAACTGGGCTACGCCCCGCGCCAGCGGAACGTGCTCTACCGACTGGTCGGCGAGCAGGCCGAACGTTTCGCGATCGAAGCCAATCGCCAGCAGTCGGTCGAGCCGGTGTGCGCGGGCGACATCGAACTAGCCGAATAAAGAGCGTTTTGACGATGAGACACATGATCTTGTTTCTGGTTTGCCTGGTGTCGATGTGTGTTGCTGGCTGTAAGGAAGACGCACCCACGAGTACAGCCACTCCCACACCTGCGCCCGCACCCGCACCTGCGCCCACACCCGCGCCGCCTGCCGCAAAACCCTCACCGACTTCGGCCCCGGAGGCACCGCCGATGCCCGAGAGACCAACGCCCGACAAAGTCGTCCGCAGCGAAGAGGGGTGGAAGCGATTGCTGACGCCCGAGCAGTATCGCGTGCTGCGGCAGAAGGGGACGGAACGCCCCTTCGTGAACGAATTCGACCACCACTTCGAGCCCGGCGTGTACGCCTGTGCCGCGTGCGGGCAGGAGTTGTTCACTTCGGAGACGAAATTCAACTCCGGCTGCGGCTGGCCCGCCTTCTACGCCGCCAAGGCCGGGGACCGCGTCAAGCTCGATCCTGATTTCTCGCACAACATGGTCCGCACCGAGGTCACGTGCGCCCGCTGCGGTTCGCACTTGGGCCACATCTTCGACGACGCCCCCCAAACGCCCACCGGCCAGCGCTACTGCATCAATTCCG
The DNA here is from genome assembly GCA_964443915.1 of uncultured Pirellulaceae bacterium. GTDB lineage: Bacteria > Planctomycetota > Planctomycetia > Pirellulales > Pirellulaceae > Anammoximicrobium. The sequence goes on along the minus strand of CAYUFW010000098.1, from coordinate 4,984 downwards.
TCTCCCTGAAGTTCATCCCGGCCGGTGCTCCGCAAGCGGCGCCGCCCGACAAAGGGGCGACGTCACCGGCTCCCGCCGAGAACAGTCCTTCCACTCCGCGCTCACCCTAACCGCCAGCGGCATTGCCTGCACGGTTTGGCCTTGATCGGGCCAGATTGGATCAGGGTCTGCAACAAGCCGCACGGTACGCGCGCCAAAGCGGCTTGGACGCCGTGGCCGTGGCGGTCTTTGTGCCCGCCAAGGATGAGCAGGTGCTGGCGCAAATCTCTCGGGAAACGCGCTTGGCCGACGTCACCGTCACGGTGGTAGCGATCGGCTGGATGTAACCTTGGCTGACGCCGAACGGTTCGTCATCGGGACGCAGGGCTGTGGCGTAGTTGGGACTTCTTCGCGATGTCGAAAATGGAATTGGGCCGTAGTCGCCTGTCTCGGCGGCGGGTAAAATGAAACAGCGGAAAGCACTTGCTCCGCAAATACGCGAGGATCGTCATGCAGGACGTACAAATCATCGACCGAGGACGCGGTCCCGAGATCGCCGGTACGCGGATCACCGTCTATCACGTCTGGGAGTTCTCCCAAGCGGGCGATGGTCGGGACGACATCGCGCTCACCTTCGGCCTGTCGTCGCGCCAAGTGCAGACCGCCCTCGACTACATCGCGGCCCACCGCGACCAGGTCGAACGTGAGTACGCGGAGATTCAAGAACGAATTAGCCAAGGCAATTCGGACCGGGTCGAGGACCGGCTGCGCCAGAACCGGGAGAAGTTACAGCGGCGCCTGCGTGAGAAGGCGAAGCAAGTGGCATGACAGGAATCATGTGCGACCAGGACATCGAAGGGCTGGCTCGCGCGGTGCTTGCTCGGTGCCGCCAGGCGGACTGGGCAGAAATCTGGAACGAGTTGGAAATCGAGCTTTACACGTTTCTGGATCTCGGCCTTGAACCGGACGCGACCGACGCAGAGATCTGGGCCGCTTGTCAAGAAAACGGCATCGTCTTGCTGACGGGGAACCGTAACGCCGAGGGACCGGATTCCCTCGAAGCCACGATCCGCCTGCGGAGTTCCCCGAGTAGTCTGCCCGTCCTGACGTTCGGCGACTTGAGAAGGCTCAAGGTCGACCGCGCTTACCTCGAACGCGCCGCGGAGAGTCTGCTGGAAAAGCTGATCGATATCGAAGCGCTGCGCGGAGCGGGAAGGATCTACCTTCCGTGACCGGCGTAGCGGCCGATGGATGCTCAGATGGAACTCCGCCTCGGACATTTTCCTGCCCCAATGTTCCTGCCAACGAAGATCAACTCCTCCGTGCCCTCAGGACATCTGTGTTGAAAGCCAACCAAGAGAACCCCGCCCCATTTCCCCTCGCCGACTCGCTTACGGCAGCAAGTCGTCCACGGCGATCGGCCCCACTTCCTGCCAGTCCAACACGACCGGGACTTGATCGCCGGGAAGGAAGACCTGGCGCGTCTCGTACTCCGGCCGGTCGCCCGGACCCGACGGCTCCGTAAACACTTCCACTTGGCGCTCGACGAGGTTCACAATCCAATTTGCCGGAATCGCTGCCGTAGCGTAGATCCGTTTCTTCCAAGTGCGATCGCGGTCCAGGGACGTATCGGCCACCTCGACCGCCAGGCCGACTTCTTCGGGCCCCGGGGTGGCGGTCCAACAGCGTTGTCGTATCGCCGCGAATCACGCTGATGTCCGGTTCCGGCTCGCTATCGGCCGTGGTGATCGGCTCTCGGATGTCGAGCGACCACTGCGCCGGGAGGAGGCCCTCCAAGGCCATTCGGCACTTGCGCACTGCCACGCAATGCGGCGGGGTCTTGATCTTCTTGTTCACCAGCCAGCCTTCGAGCAGTTCGATCGGATCGCCGCTAATCAACGCCCCGGGGCGAATCGTGGCGTGATCCTGCTCGACGGTCAGCGGCAAGACCGGCTCAGGCGCACCGCGAACCGCCGCGCGGCGACTGGCGGGAAGGCAGCAACAGTCATGAGCTTGACTCCTGGAGCAGCGAGACGCGCCGGCGGGAACCTCGTCGTCCGCCCATTTTTTTCCGCCGGATCCTGCCGGTTGAGCATATCCGCAGAGTTGCCCTCGCGAACGCCGGACTTTGGCCCACCCTACGTCTGATCGTAGGGTGGGCCAGAGCAGACCATCGGCATCGCGGCCCGCACCGCGCCGGACGCGCCCACCAGCGGCGAGCCGGAATCGCCCATAGCGCAGCGCCGGTTCACCGAAACACGGCCTCCATCCCACGGCCGCCGCATCCGACCATCGCCCTCCAGCCGAAGCCCGATGTAGCCGCCTTGCCGGTGGCAGCTCTCTCCGGCCTCAGCTGCTGCCGGCAAAAAACACCTACAAGACATTTAGACCCCCTTGACACGCGGTTTCGTCCCACTGATATTCTGGGTAGTGGGATTCGGACGGAACGCGAGTCGCTCCCGAAGCGGATGTATCGTCGTCGGCAGCCTTTCGCCTCCGTTCGCCCCCCGCAGGGAGCCGGTGCGATGAACTTCTTTGGCGTCCCCCTGGGCCAGTTGGGCACCGTTCGAGAAGCAACTGTCCGATTTGTCCGTGGCGTAAGCTTCCAGCTTGCGGCAGATAGCCGGGTCGCAAGCTGGAAGCTTACGCCACTTGTCCTTCGAATGGCGCTCACCCGACTCCGCATCCCGCTTTCCACCGCGCCCGGATTCCGGAGCGTCTCCTTTGGCCGAAAGGCATGGAACACGCCTATCAATCGTCCACCCAACGGGCACCAGTGCGCGATCGTGTCCCGCACGCCGAACTTGACGGTCGCCTTCGTCAGGATCGTGACTACCGGCGCCCTCGCGTGCCGCGAGCACCGCCACGTCCTACGGCGCACCGCGGCCCGTCTTCGCGACCTCGTTCTCGTTGCCACGCACTCCTAACCACGTGTCGCCAGATCTCGGAGGAACCCTCATGCCTCTCGCCTTCTCCCCCAACGCCAGCCAACGTTCCGTCGCCAGCACGCCGCCGCGGAGTCGCCTCCCAGGCCGCCGCCACAAGTACGCCCGCAAGCTGCTGTTCGAGCACTTAGAGGACCGTCGGGTGTTGGCCACCATTTACTCAGCCAACATGGGCACGAATCCGGGGTGGACGACCAGCGGCCAATGGGCCTTTGGTGATCCAACGGGCGGCGGCGGACTCTCGCAGGGCTACCCCGATCCAAACAACGGGTACACCGGCAGCAATGTGTATGGGGTCAACATCAGCGGCGACTACAGCACGGCCGTGGGCGGGCCATACTACTTGACCACGGGCCCGATCAATTGCAGCGGCTACACCGGCGTCAGCCTGGAGTTTCGCCGCTGGCTGAATACGGATACGAGTTCTTATGTCACCGCGACGCTGGATGTGTCCAACAACGGCACGACTTGGACCAACGTCTACAGCAACTCAAGCTCGGTGACGGACGCTTCTTGGCAACTCCTGCAGTACAACATCGGCACGTATGCCGACAACCGCGCGAGCGTGTACGTCCGGTGGGGCTACCAAGTGGTGCAGTCCTACGCTTATGCGTACTCGGGCTGGAACATCGACGATGTCATCGTGTCCGGTACGTCGAGCGACACAACGCCGCCGACGGTGACGGGGCGGATGCCGGCGCCGAGTTCGACGATCGCGACGTCGAGCGTGAACATCGACGTGACGTTTTCCGAGCCGGTCAAGTCGTCGGGCGTGGGCGGCGTGGACGCGACGGACCTGGTGCTCACGGGTACGGCCGCAGCTTCTCCGACGAAAGGCACGCCCACCAACACGAGCGGGAACACGTGGCGGTTCCCCGTATCGGGCTTGGTCAGCGGCACGTTGAACGTCAGCTTGGCCCCGGACGCCAACGACATCGAGGACCTGGCGGGCAACGACTTGGCCCCTCTCACGTGGAGCTACGCCGTCGCACTCGCCGGCAGCGACAAGGTGTTCATCGTGGGCGAGGATGCGTCGTACGACGACTCAGTGTACCGTTTTCTACGGACGGGAACCTACGACGGCAGTTTTGCGTACGATTCGGGCATCTTGACCACGATTGCGACCAACGGGACCGACGTGTTTGTCGGCGACTATTTGACGAACCAAATCCGGCGTTACGCGGCGGATGGAACCGCGCTGGGCGTTTTTGTGACGCCTCCCGGACTCTTGGGGAGCCTGTACCACATCGAATTCGATGCGGCCGGCAACCTCTACGCCACGCCCGCTGGCTCGAGTTCCAATCCGCGGGCGAGCCAGCGCTTCAACGCGGCCGGGACGCTCACCGGGACCTTCTCCCATTCGAATCTGGTGTTCCCCGGCGGGATCGACGCCGACGCCAGCGGCAATGTCTACGTCGTGAATTCTGCCGCTGTCGGCGTGGGCAATCAGATCTTCAAGTTCAATTCCGCCGGCACGTACCTGGGGATGTACAGTCTGTCGGCAGTCAGCAATCCGTTTGATATCGCCATCGATGAGGCGGGCCAAGTCCTCTATGTCGGTGACTTCTACGGCGGCTCTTATGGCATCAAGGCGTACAGCATCGCCGGTGCCACCCCGACGTTCTTGAACTCCGTCTCCACTCCAGGATTGAGTGGGGTCAGCGGGATTTCCTTCGACGCCGGCTCCGGCCATCTGTTCGCAGCCGACTCGAGCGGCGGGGCGATCGAGATCACGACCGCGGGAACGCTCGTCAATTCGTACTCGGGCGGCACACTCAGCCGCCCCCAGGACATTGTGCGGCTCGCTACGGTCGGAGGTGATATCACGCCGCCGACGGTGACTGACCGCATCCCGACGCCCAATTCGACGATCCCGACGTCGAGCGTCAACATCGACGTGACGTTCTCGGAGGCGGTCAAAGCGTCGGGAGTGGGCGGCGTGGATGCGACCGACTTGGTGCTGACCGGCACGGCCGCGACGGGGGCGACGGTGGGTACGCCCACCAACACGAGCGGGAACACGTGGCGGTTCCCCGTGTCGGGACTGGTCAGCGGCACGT
>CAYUFW010000097.1:21135-24680 GCA_964443915.1 uncultured Pirellulaceae bacterium | reverse complement strand
CGCGCGGGCGATGCTTGCAAGGGCGGGGTCATCGCGGACTCTGCTCTCCGTGGATCGGGATCATGCCAGTCAGGCTTCCCCATAACGCACGCAGAGTTCGATCTCGACCAGATTGATCTTCGCAGGCAGGCCGGGCGTCAGCTTTGTTGGCGCGGCTTCCAGCACGTTTTCGCCGCGGACGAGTTGGCTCGGCTGCAAAGTGATTTCGTAATCCAGGTACGGTCCGAGTTTGACGGTGTGAATCCGCGTGTCGCGGCCGTTGGCGGCGTAACGCACCTGCTGCTGGCCGGACGCGACTGCGTGGCCGTTCAGGGTTATCTGGAATCGCTCGCTACGGCCCACGTTTTCGATCTTCAAGCGGAGCGTGACGGCGCGCGTCCGGTCGTACTCTTCGGAACAACGGAACACGGCTTTCAACCGGCCTTGAGCGTGCTGGCGGTCCAGGCTGGCCACGTCCGGGTCGTAGTGGCGGTAGCGGGTGTCGTTGCTGAAGTAAAAGAGGAACCGCTTGGCTTTGCCGCGCAGCAACTCGGGCCGGCCGATCTCGTCGAGGGCCTGGCCGACTTGGCTGAAATCCAAGTGTCCGTATGGCCGCATGTCCGGCATCGCCATCACCCCCTGGTCCACGGCCGTGGGCATCTGCGCGGCCAGTTCGTACAGGCACGGGTAGTTGAACAGGTAGACGCCGTCCGCGCCCGAGGCGTATGCGTTGGCGGCTGCCGCGCGGTACTCTTCGAGTCCCAGATACCGGCCGGTCTGCGGCGAGCAGCCGATGTAGGCCAGGACGGGCGTGCCGTGTACGAGCATTTTCTTCCAACGCTCGACGGGGTGATTCATGTACGCCTGGTACGTGCCCACGCTCACGTGGTCGAACAGCCGCTCGGCATCCCAGGCGGCAACGTCCAGCCCGCACTCCAGGGCCAGTTCGGGCGTGAGCGGCACATTGATCGCCAGCAGGTAATCGGGCCGCTTCAGCCGCGTGGCGCGATCCGCCAAGGCCACCTTGATCCGGCGCACCATTTCCGTGAACAGCGGCGCGTGCTCTGGCCCCTTGCCCGGCGGGAAGAAGAACGGCGAACGCATGGCGTCGAGTTCGAGCCCGTCGATTTCCGGGTACAGGTCTGCGAACTCCAGCACCCGTTCGGTGAAGTGCGCTCGCACTTCGTCGAACGCGTAGCTCAGGCAGCCGCCGTAGTACCCGTAGGCCGAGCCGAGCGCCCGCTTGGCATGTTGCTTCCAGAACTCGCTCACGTTCGGATTGTTCAGCGACGTGAAATGGGCGTCGTTCATGCGGAAACTGGCCAGCACCCTCTTGCCTAAGTCGCGCAGGATGGCGAACACCGTGCCGAAGTAGCCGCCGGGTTCGCCGGCGAAATTGTCGACGTTCTGGTAGATCCGCCGCCGTCGATCGTCGCCGGCTCCGAGCACGTTGTAGGGCACGCCGACTCGGCTCGGATAGAGCGTCGGCCAGGACATGTCGCCGACGCAGTAGGCCACCACGTCCACTCCCGGCCGGCAGTAGCTCTGCAGGTAACGCCGCAGATCGGCTTGGCTCAGATCGTCGTTCAAGTTCGGGAACACGTAGCCGTCGTCGTTCAGAATCAGTTTGCCGGGGGTCGGTGCTGGAGGGGGCGTTGGCTGCGCACTCCGCCCCTCCATGCCTGCGATGCTTGCCGCGGCGCACGCGGTCGAGGCCTGCAGGAATTGGCGGCGACTCAAGGGACACGGCATCTCGCAAATCCTCCCCTTCGGTTTGTCGGAAACGGTCTGCGTCCGAGTACGCTTTCAGCTCACGGCGACCGCCAGTTTCGGTGCGAGCGAAAGGAATGTCAATTTCCCTCGGCGATTTATCCCTGTCTGCTGCGGGCTCCGCCTGTCTCGTGCCGCTGCAATCCCTCCCAGACAATCCGCGGCCAAGCCGCTACAATACGGTCCCTTATGAGCCAAACCACTACGACGGACGAGAACGTTTTGCCACCGCCGCTCGCAGCCCCGGCAGCCCCTGCCGCAGGGAGTTCTGCCGCCGCCCGGCGCGTCGCGTTTGCGGCGATGGCTTTGATCTACTGCCTGGCCTACTTCCAGCGGACGGGCATTCCGGGGACGATTTTCGACGAGTTGCAACACGAGTTCGCCCTGAGCGCGTCCGCGGTGACGGCCCTGGGGTCCGTCTTCATCTACGTCTACGCCGGGATGCAACTCATGGCCGGAATGGCGGCGGACCGCTACGGCGGGCGGCGAACGCTATTGTTCGGCGGCGCCGTCATGTGCGTGGGCGCGGCACTCTTTCCCTGCGCACGTTCGACGGCCGTGCTGTTCGCCAGCCGCGTGCTGATCGGGTTCGGGACAAGCTTCGTGTACCTGAGCATCGTCAAGGAGGTAGACACGCTGTTCGCCCCCCGGCACTTCCCCGGCCTGCTGGGGTTGGCAATGCTGGCGAGCTACACCGGGGCCATCGCCGCCACGCTGCCCTTTGAGCAGGCCGTACGCCGCTTCGGCTGGCGCGGCACGCTGCTGGGTGTGGCGGGCCTGTCGCTGGCCGCCGTGGCTGTGGTGCGGGTGGTGTTGCGGCGCCTGAAACAAGCGCCCGCGCGCCGTGAGGGTGTTCCGCTGGGCCTCGTGTGGGGCGTGCTCCGCAACCGCGCCAGCTGGCCGTTGCTGGTCTGCGGCTTGATCAACTTTCCCGTCTTGTTCGTCATCCAGGGCGTGCTGGGGAAGAAGTTCTTGCAGGATGCGGTGAGGCTGAGTTCGGCCCAAGCGGCGGCGTTCGTGCTGGTGATGGCCAGCGTCTGCGGACTGTCCGCGGTGTGCGGCGGGCCCGTCCTGCGGCTGACCCGCCAGCGTCGCAAGCCGGTCATTCTCGGCGCGACGGGCGTGATCCTGGTGGCCACCGTGCTGATGTTGGTCGCCGTGCTGGCCGCCGCACCGGGCTGGGTGTTCCTGACGGGCTACGTGCTGCTGGCGCTGTCCATCGTGGGCAGTCCCGCGACCTCGGCGACGATGAAAGAGATCAATCGCCCGGACGCAGTCGCGGTGACCATCTCCGTGCTCAACACCGCGGCCTACTTGGGGGTCGGCATCCTGAGCAACGCGGCCGGGGCGATCCTGGACGCCTTCGGCAGCCATGCAGAGGCCGCCGGGACGAGGATTGTGTATCCGACCGCGGCGTATGCTACGCTGTTTGCCTGTCTGGCCGGATTGGCCCTGGTGTCCACGCTGATCACCGTGCTGCTGATTCCGGAGACCAACGGGCGAGCGGTGACGCTGCAAGAGATCGAGCGGAGGTGAGCGTAACGCGGGCTCGACGCCCGCAACGTGAGCGCGGGCAGACGGAAAGTAGGCCGGAACAAGTCCGCGCAGTTCCGGCACGGATTCCTGCAGCGTTCAGGTCCTTGACGGTGCCGGAACTGCTCGGACGCTAAGCCGGGGACGTTCCCTACCGGGACCGGTTGGCTCGCGAGCTCGACCGCGACGTAACGCTGGCCGGCATGGCGAAACGGGACGAACGCTTCAGCCCGTGATCGCCGCCTTGATGGTTCGCAATTCTG
>CAYUFW010000097.1:11798-21125 GCA_964443915.1 uncultured Pirellulaceae bacterium | reverse complement strand
CCGGCCCGGCGGTACCAGTACCGGCTGTTGTCGAGGTCGCCTTCGATCTTGTGCAGGACGGCATGAATCCAGGCCGCGGTCGGATCGGCGTCATACTGTTGCACCATTCGATGGGCTTCGTCCCACTGATCTTCGAGGGCCAACTCAATCGCTTTCAGCAAGTCGCTGGTCAGGCTGTCTCCAACGTCGTCTCGGTCCAGTCCTCGATTCAGGGCGTGTTTCGTAAGCCGCCCTTTGCCGCGAGGTGACACGCTCCCCGGCCTCGGCAATAATATCGTTCGGGCAAGGCTGACGGAAGATGCTTACGCGATGCTAGTCTTGAAGATCGACGGCTGACCGACAGGTTGCTGCCGATCTGGTTGTCGACGAGGAGTGGAAGTCATGCGAAGTTACCGAGAGAACCCCAGCCGGCGGGAAGTCCTGACGATCGGTGCGATGGCGTTGGCGGATGCCGTGGCGGCGGGCAAGTCACTGGCCCGCCAGGCAAAGCAGGACCCGGAACGCCCCGCGACCGCGGCTTGCGACGTGTTCGTCTTCGGCTCGACGCCCGGCGGCATCGCAGCCGCTGTGGAGGCTGCACGGCGCGGATGCCAGGTGGTGCTGGCGTGCCCGCAGAACCACGCGGGCGGGATGGCCGCCAGCGGGTTGTCCACGACCGACGCCGTCCGCCGCCAGATCTTCGGCGGGCTGGTCGTCGAATTCATCACGGGCGTGCGCGACGAGTACCGGCGCACGCTCGGCGAAAGTTCGCCCGAGTGGCGTTTGATCAACGACGGTTGGTACTACGAGCCCAGCGTAGCCGAGCGTGTGTTCGACCGCTTGTTGGAGAAGGAAGCCGAGCGCCTGCAGTTCTGGCGCAAGCACCACTTGCTGGGTGCCACCGTGGAGGGCCCGCGCGTGGTGGAAGTCGAGCTGGAAACGCCGCAGGGCGCCCGGGTGCGCGTGGCGGCCAAAACGTTCGTCGACGGCACCTACGAAGGCGATCTGGCGGCCGCGGTCAAGGTGCCGTATCGGGTGGGGCGCGAGGGCCGCGACGAATTCGGCGAGTCGTTGGCCGGAATCCACTACATGGATTGGAGGACCGGCCGCCAGATCTTGACGCCGGATACCGGTGAACCGTCGCCGGCGATCCAGGCCTATTGTGCCCGATCCATCTTCACGACCGACCTAGCCAAACTCGTGCCGTTCGAGAAACCTGCGACTTACGAGCAGCACCTTCCGGACATCCTACCCTTGCTCGACGATTTTGCTTCGGGCCGCGTGAAGTCGATCGGCTACGGCCATCCGCTGCCCGGCCGAAAATTCCAGGCCAACGGCAACATCGAGGCGCTGACCAGCCTGAACTGTCCCGGCGTGAGTTGGACCTGGCCCGAGGCGAACCGGCACCATCGTCGGCGTCTGGAGCAGTTTCACGTCGATCACGCGGCCACCTACGTCTGGTTCCTGCAGAACGATCCGCGCGTGCCGGAAAAGGTTCGCGCGCTGTGGAAGCAGGCCGGCTTGCATCGGGACGAGTTTGCGGACAACGGCCATTGGCCCTGGCAGATCTACGTGCGTCAGGGACGCCGCATCGAAGGCCGGGCGCTGGTGACGCAGCACAATTTCACCGTCGCCCCGCAGACCGGCCGCACGCCGCGCGTCCCGCACGCGATCGCCGTGGGCGAGCATTCGTTCGACGTGCATCCCTGCCACGATCGGCGGTTTGCCGTCGACGGCTGGATGGAAGGTGTGCTGTGGTATCCCCGCAAAGCGTTCGGCCCGGCGCAACCCGGCCAAGTGCCCTACGGCGCGATGCTGCCGAAGAAGCTCGACAACCTGCTGGTCCCCGTGGCGCTGTCCAGCACCCACATCGCGATGAGCGTGCTCCGCATGGAACCCCTCTGGATCACCACCGGCCAAATCGCGGGCCTGGCCTGCGCCGTGGCCAAAGACCAGGGACTGGAGGTCGCCAACCTCGACCCCGATCCGCTGCCGGCGATGCTGAACATCAAAGTGGACCCGTACGCGCCGCATGGAGGGTCGTTTGGCGCGGCCCCGTGATCCCGGCCGTTCGCCTGCGGAAGAGACGCAAGGAACCTGTTACGCCATGCCCAAGAGACTGGACGACATACTGTGGGCCCTATCGGAAGCGACCGTCGGAGCGAGTTGACGCAAGGAGACATGTCATGATTCGATCCATCGCATTGTCAGCGTTGTTTGGAATGCTGGCTGGCGGAGAGATTTGGACCGCTGTAGGGCAGGCCGCTGAAACACGGGAACAATCGCCGCTGGTGCGAATTCAAGGCCTGAAAGCCCAGCCGACGGCGTTGTTTGTGGCCCGCGGCGAGGAGCTGCGGCGGATCGTCGACGTCACGGTGGAATTGAGCCGTCCGGCGACTGATCTGGTCTTGCGCGTTGAGGCGGGTGGGCAGGCGTCTGAGACGCCGGTGCCCCAGGCGGCATCCTCGCGCACCGTCGTGCAGGAGGCCGAGGTGCCCGACGTGGCCGAGCCGATCGAGTGCAAGGTGACAGCCACCGTGGGCGGGCAATCGCAGGCGACGAGCGTGACGGTAGGGCCGCAGCGAAAGGGGCGAGTGTTCCTCGCGGCCAGTTCGCATACCGACATCGGCTACACGCACATCCAACCGCAGTGCGCCGAGCAGCACAACGTGAACCTGGACGATGCCGCCAAGCTCATCGAGCGTTATCCCGAGTTCAAGTGGAACGCCGAAGTGGCATGGCAGGTCGAGAACTATCTGGCCAGCCGCAAGCAACCGGCGATCGAGCGTTTTCTCCGGCTCGCCAGAGAGGGCAAGATCGGCGTCGAGGCGCTGTACGTCCACCTCCTCACCGGACTGTGCTCGCACGAGGAATTCTGCCGCATGACGTACTTCGCCCACTCCCTGCACCGGAAGTACGGGATTCCTTACCAGAGCGCCATGATCCAAGACGTACCGACCTGCGTCGCGTCGACGCCGATGATCCTGGCCAACTCGGGCATCCGCTATTTCGGCGACGGGATCAACGATACGCGGGCCGTCACCTTCACGCACATGGACCGCCAGAGCCCGTGCTGGTGGGAAGGGCCGGACGGGAGCCGGGTGCTGATGATGTTCGTCCGGCCGAGTTTCGCGTATGCCTTGCGCATGGGGTTTCACACGAGTTTGGATGCCGCCCGCAAGCTGACGCTCAAACACTTGGCGGAGTACGACGCCCGCGACGACTATCCCTACGACGCCGTCTTCTTCAACGGGGCCTCGAACGATAATTGGCCGATCGAGCCGAAGTTGCCGGAAATCGTCGCAGCGTGGAACCAGAAGTATGCCTTTCCCAAGATCATCTTCTGCCGCTACGCCGAGTTCTTCGAGTACATCGAACGGCACTACGGCGACAAGCTGCCGGTGGTGCGCGGCAGCGGCGGCACGTACTGGGAGGACGGGGCGGGCTCGTCGGCGCGCGAAACGGCCCTGTGCCGTAATGCCCACGAAGCGGTTGAAAGCGCAGTGCGCATGCTGACACTGGCCAGCTGGCTGCAGGAAAAGGGGACAGGTCCGATTTTCCGAAACGGCCCGGCAAGTGCTGCCCACAAATTGGACCTGTCCCCTTTTTCCATTCGTAGCGCACAGTAATGCGCGTTTTCGTGCCCGTCCCCTTTCGTCATTCTCGACCGCTAATCCTCAGGCGAAAGCCAAAGTGCGCCGTCTCGGTCTGCAGCCAGTTCGTTCTTGAACTTCTGGACGCACTGTGGATGAAGTACGTACGCGCCAGGATCGAAACTCTTGAACAGACGGCGGAAGTCATTCGGCGCCTGATACTGCCCGGTCGGATGTGGCACTCCAAGCACAAAACGATCTGGACAGAGAAGAGTTAACGCAGCAAAAGCGTCGGTGCCCGCTCCAATGGCGATCCAATCATGAGGACACGCCTTCAGTTCGTGAGTCAGGTATTTTGCTACGCAACGATGGACGGTAGCGCGAAAACGTGGGTGGGAAAACGCGGCACCGCCTCTCTCTTTCTCACACTTAACCGTATCTGTCCAAAGGATTGGGCCGCTGATACCGAGTGCCTTCACCAAGCCACGAAGCCTTCCGTAGTACGGACGGTCTCTTACCCCTTCGCCTTCCTCCCACACTTCGACCCACTTGTCCCACAACTCCTCCGTAGCGCCATGGCGCTCTGCCACGCTCGCCGCGTAGATTTCCCTCCGTCGTTTTGACTCCCTGCCAGGATTCAGACCACAAACAATGGCACCAGCGCCCGTGTTGCCCTCGCCCTCCAAGATCAGGCACCGCGGGATAATTCCAGTGCGCGGGTCATTCGTAACGCCCAGGCACTTCTCCGGGCAAACCACCATCTGCTTGCCGATTTTGACAATCGTCCTTTGAATGTTTTGGCCCTTTTTCAGCGTGTCTGCGAGACATTCGGATCCTCTCAATGATCTGCCGTTCGATCTAGGTTTCTTCATGGCTGGTCCTTCTTGCTCAAAAGCCGAATCGCTGCTTCACCGCCGCCCAACATTTTATAGTACCTGGTATTTATAGTCCAAGGGGACGTCCTTCCTCGCGAGCGTGCCCGTGATCGAACGTGAGTCGTCCAGCCGGTGCGCGCGGGTGCCCCCTTTTTCCATTCGCGCGGCGACCCTGGTCGAAGAGCCCAGGGAGGCGTTGGAGGTCCGCGCGTCCACCGTGGCCGTGCCCATCCGGGGCTGCGGTCTGGCCACGTTGCTGCTGGAATAGACACGCGGAACGATCGTTAGAATTCCGGTTTTCGCGGCGATGCGAGGGCGCGGATCTCGTTGAGGACTTGCGCGTACGTCGCGTCCTGAGGGCGGAGTCTCAAGAGTTGTTCCGCCAGCGGCAGGGCTTGCTGCAGTTCGTTGCGCTCTTTGTAGAACAACACCAGGCCGAGCAGGAACTGCGGGTTGTTCGGTTCCAAGTCGTGTGCTTTCCGCAGCGTCTGTTCGGCCTCGTCATAGCGGCGGTGCAGGTACAGGAGCATCCCGTACCGGTACTGGACGAAGGGGGCCTCGGGCGCCAAGCGGGCGTCGCGGGCGAACAGGTCCAGTTCTTCACGGCGGAGACGGCTGGCTTCTTGACGGAGCCGGTTCGCCTCACCCGCCGCCTTCTCGGCGGACGACGAATTGCCCAGCGACGCCGCCTGGCTGGCACGGCGATCCTCCGTCTCCGCCAAACGGTCGTACAGCGCGGCCAGATTCGTTCGCGGACCGGTGGTGCGAGGTTCGACTCGCAGCGCGTCTTGGTAGGCCCGCACCGCCTGTTCGCTTTGGCCCTGCCCTTCAGCCACGATTCCCAACATGAGGTGGGCGCCGGCGCGGTCGTTGTTGACCAGCAGGCCGCGCCGGTACTCGGTCAGCACATCGCTCAACTGCTGCCGCTGGAATCCGCGCAACGTTCCCTCCGGCACGCCGCTCAGCGCGCGGGCGGCCTCGGTGCGGACCAGCCGGATGGGATCGGTCAGCAGCGGGGCGATCGCTTGGGCGAATTCGCCCTCGGGCAGCCAGCCTTGCAGATTGCCGATCGCCGTGGCGCGGATGGGCGGGTAAGGATCGCGCAACAGCTCCAACGTGGCGTTGGTGCTCGGCAGGCCGTCGTATTGCCCCAACTCCAGCAGCGCCGTGGCGCGGACGATGGCCGGCAGGCGGGCGTCGCCGGCCACGCGGACCAGCCCCTTTTCCGCCTGGGGCCCGCCGCGGTGGGCGGCGTCGATCGTGGGCGCAAAGTACTTGTCGAACTGGCGTTCCCGCTGGCGCTGCTTGCCGTACCACTCGGTGCAGGCTTTGTTCATTTCCTGGTCGAGCTGGCTGAGGACGGCTTTGACTTTCTCGTCACCCTTGCGGGCGGCTAGGATCCAGTCCAGGTACTGCCGCAGGTCGTCGCGGTCCTCGAGGCCGGCTTTCTTCTTGTCCAGGTGGCAGCGCGTGCAGGCGTTGGGCAGGCCGAGCTGGACGCTCAAGTCGGGACGCGGATTGCGGACGCTGTGATCGCGCCGCGCGTGGACCTCCATGTACGTCGTCTGCGGCATGTGGCACTCGACGCACGCCGCTCCGGTCGAGTCCGGCTGATGAAAATGGTGCGCCGGCGTGTCGTACTTGCCTGCCGGATGCTGATGGCAGGAGGTGCAGATGGCGTTGTCCGTGTATTTCGGTTTGGCCTTGTGGGGATCGTGGCAGTCCGTGCAGCGGATGCCCTGGTGGTACATCTTGCTTTGGATGAACGACGCGTATTCATAGACCTCGTCCAGGATCTGACCGTCGGCATGGTACGTCGTCCGCTGCAGGAGTTCGGTGTTGAAGAAATCGTAGTAGTTGTCGCCGGGCAGATAGCCGGGATGCACGTGCGAGCGCCGCGAATGGCAGGGAGCGCAGGACTGAATCAGCCGTTCGGCGGTGTCGTTCAGCACGGGCAGGGCGTAGCCCCGTTTGCGGTCCCAGAACAGGGATTTGCTGTTGGCCAGCTGCACGTGCAGGCTGGCCGGTCCGTGGCACGCCTCACAGCTGACGTCGATCTCCGAGAACGTCGTGTGGTACGTGCCGGTGGCTACGTCGTAGTTCTTCTGCAGATTGGTCGAGTGGCAATCGGCGCACATGTTGTTCCAGCGCTGAGCCACGCCCGTCCAGTGCAGATCGTCGTCGGGCTTCAGCTGCTCGCGGGCGTCCGGCGGCGGCAGGTAGAACCATTCTTTGCGGCGGGTGTCCCAGCAGATCCGCAGCACCTGGACCCGCGAGATTTCGTGCGCCGGCATATCCGCCGGCCGGTCGAACTCGACCATGTACTGTTGCAGCGGATCGACGCCGAACACCCATTTGACTTCAAAGTCCGCCAGCTTGCCGTCGGGACCCTCGGTGTGCGCCCAGTACTTGCCGTCGCGGCGGAACAGCCGGGAGCGGATGCCGAACACCTCGAACTCGGCGTCGTCGAAATCGCCCAGCACCGTTTCCGGTGTGGCCACGTCCATCGCCAGATCGTGATGGGAACCCACCCACGCGTCGTATTCCTGGCGATGGCATTCGATGCAGGACTCGCGCCCGACATAGCCGGCCTGGGCGTCGTCCGGCAGACAGAACCACCAGTCGGCGAACACCAGGCCGCCCCCCAGGACCAGCGGGAGCGCCGCCCAGAGCAGAACCCGCACCCCACGCGACGGCGGGCGTTTCGGTTCCGGCGGCGGGGCGGGCGTCGGGGACGGTTCGTGGCGGCGCTTTTTCGGCATGGAAAGAGACGGCGGCTCCGTCGGACGGGGCCTCATTCAAGGATCTGTGCCTGGACCGGCCTCAGCAGCGGCGGCGTTTCGGCGGTGGCGGCGTCCAGGCCCGTGGCGAAACGCAACTCGTTCATCGTCTGCTCGGTCTGGATCATGCTCGTGGCGACCAGGTCGACCTGGCTGCTGATGAAGTCGGGCTCCTGGCGGTTGACGGCCATCTCGCTGAGGGAATGGATGCGGTTTTCCAGTTGGTCCAGTTGCAGCTCGACCAGTTGCAGGTTGTCCATGGCCTTCTTGAAATTGGCAAGCCGTTCCTGAGACGTGGCGAGGTTGTCCTCCAACGTTTTGCGGATCCGCTGCTGCTGCAGTCCTTGGGGATCCGCCGGAAGTTGGGCCAGCCGCTTTTCGATCCGCTCGATGTCCTCCTGGATCGATTCGCTGTCGGTCTTTTGCAGAAACCGGCTGAGGGCGAAATGCGTGTACAACAGCCGTAGGAAGATCCACAAGAGCCGGTCCAGTCCGGCCAGTTGCGACTGCTCGAACGTCTCGTCGACGATGCGATCGCCGGGTTGTTTCAGGTCGGTGGCAATCTGGCGGAGTTCCAGACAGCGCTGGCGCAGATCCTGGAACCGCCGCATCATGTCGCGCGGCAGGCTCTGCAAGATGCGCTGCAGCGTCTGGCTGGTCGCCTCGGACGTTTCGGCGCGCCGCGCTGCCGCCAACTGAGCCTCGACCGCCTTTTGAAACCGGGGATGGGTGCCTAGGAACCCCAGGTACGCCAACTCGGCGGCCACGACCACCGGCAAGGCGACGTCCGGATGCCCGCTGAGCAGCGCAAAGCCGCTGCCGCCCAGGAACGCCAACAGGTTCCAGCGGTTGAGAAACGCGGCTTTAAGGTACTTCCACAGTCCCACGGGAGTTTACGTTGCTGATTGTTCCAGTTGGCTGATCAGGTCCCGGATGTAACTGATCGTTTCCTGAAACCGCGGATCGCGCTGCATCACGCGCGCCGGACGGTCAGCCGGCTCGACCTCCAGTTCGCGGAGGATCGTCCCCGGTGCGCGGCCCATGACGTACACGCGGTCGCCCAGGAACACGGCCTCCTCGATCGAATGCGTGACGAAGAACACGGTGGCGTGGACTTCGTGCCACAGCGAGACTAACAAGTCCTGCATGTTCATCCGAGTTTGCGGATCCAGGGCACCGAAGGGCTCGTCCATCAGGATGATCCGGGGCCGCAGGATCAAGGTCCGCGCGATGGCCACGCGCTGACGCATGCCGCCGGACAATTCGTGCGGATACTTGCGGGCGTCGTTGGCGACATCCAGTCCCACGTGTTCGATCCACCGGCGGCCGAGTTCTTCCCGTTCGGCACGCCGCACGCCGCGGCACTCCAGGCCGAACGTGATGTTCTCCAGCACGGTACGGTGGTCGAAACTCGTGTAATCCTGAAACACCATCCCGCGATCCGCCCCCGGCCGCGTGACCGGCTGGCCCAGCACGAGGACCTCGCCCTCGGTGGGCGGGTGCTGCGGCGGCAGGCCGGCGATCAGCCGCAGGATCGTGCTCTTGCCGCACCCGCTGGGGCCGAGCACGCAGATGAACTCGCCCTTTTCCGGCAGGTCTTCGACAAAGAAGTTGACGTTGCGGATCGCGGTGAACTCCTTCGGCCCTCCCACGTTGTACGTCTTGGCCACGCCCCGGAACTCAACCACGCGCGGCAACCCCCGACTGACCGGCGCCGCCGTGCGGTCGATGATCCGCCCGATGCCGACCGGCTGGGCGGGTGCGGAAGTTGTAGGGGTCGAGGGGGTGGACATGGTAATCGGTAATTGGTGATCGGTAATCGGCGGTCCGTGCTCAATCGTCAGTGGTCACAAGACTCTTGCCACTGACCACTGACCACTAACGAATGACGAATGACCGATCACCGATCACCGATCACCGGTCACTACTCTTCTACTTTCCTTCCCCGCTCGCCGCGGATCTGGGGTGGAAAATCAAACTCCAAACATCCTCCCAGGCCCGTAGCACCTTGACCAGGGCGTGGTGCAGCAGGCCGTCGCTTTCGTAGTAGTACGGGAACAGTTGCCGCTGGACCCAGTACAGAAGCCGGTCGATGGCCAA
>CAYUFW010000097.1:0-11788 GCA_964443915.1 uncultured Pirellulaceae bacterium | reverse complement strand
GAAGCCACGGCGGAGCGACGTATTGATGATGTCGCCCAACCCGCCGGACTCGCCGCTGAACTTGACCAACTCGGCCAGCATGATGTAGCCGAACGCCAAGCCGAACAGGAGCCGCGCCGAATTGAACACGCTGGGCATGGCCAGCGGCACGAGCACCTTCATGATGATCTGTCGGCGGCCCGCCCCCAGCGTGTAGGCCGTGTCCATATAGCGGCTGCTCACCTCGCCGATGGCCGTTGCCGTGTCGCTGACGATAAAGGCCACACAAGCGATGAAAATGAACATCATTTTCTGGAACTCGCCGATTCCGAACAACGAGAACGTCAGGGGGATCAGCGCGGCGATGGGAATGTTGCGGCCGACGATGGTCAACGGCGCAAAGAAGGCGGCGATACGGCGGAAGCACCCGCACAACACGCCGACGGGGACGCCCACCGCCACCGCCAGGCCGAAGCCGAGCACGACGCGACGCAGGCTGGCCCACGTGTTCCGGGTCAGCGCGCGTTCGAACCACAAGCGGGGAAAACTGGCGAACGTTTCCTGCGGACTGGGCAAGATGCTGGGACTGAGAACGCGGCTTTCCACCGTTTCGCCAGAGGTCAGTCCCCACCAGATGACGAAACATACGACCAGGCAGACAACGCCCAGCGCGGCCGCCTGCCAAGCGGGAATCTCGCTCCGCAAGGCCGTGAAGCGGCGCGATGCGTCAGAGGGCGGCGCCTCGGGCTTCCCTTTCGGTAATTCGTTGGCAGACTCAGTCATGCGCCGACGACACTCGTTTCGTTGGGGGTGACTCTAGCGGCGAACGTGAGGCTCCCCCGGACAAGCCGGGGGCATCCGCTCGACGCTCGTGCGGCCGCCTGTAGCGGCGAACGTGAACCTCCCCCGGACAAGCCGGGGGCATCGGGCTGGCCATCACTCCTTCTCCGCCGGATACACCTTGATTTCCACGCGGCGGTTCTTGGCGTGGTTCAGGGGGTCGTTCGAGTCGGCGGGCCGGTCCCAGCCGATGCCGTCGACGGAAAACTTGTTCGGGTCCAGGTTGAACTTCTTGACCAGTTCCTCCTTGACCGCGTTGGCCCGGTTCATGGCCAGTTCCTTGATCAGCGACTCGGGCACCGCGCCCTTCATCGAGGCGTCCGTGTGCCCCTCGATGATGATCCGGGCCGCGCCGAACTGTCCCGACAGCTTGGCAGCCTCCTCCAGCACCATGTCCACGGCCGGATCGTACAGCTGTTCGACCTCCTTGCCGTTGATCTCGCGCGTGATCTTGCGGTGCAGGTCCCAGCTGTTGGGAGCAAAGTGGATGACGATCGTGTTGGTCAGGATCTCTTCGCTCTCGGCGCGGATCTCCGTCACCGTCTTGGGCGTCAGCACGACCTCGTACTCGTCCTTTTGCTGACGGTACTTGGGCTCGGCGGCCAATTTCGCGATGATCGAGAAGTCCATCACCTGATCGAACGGCACGGGCTGGCCCTCGATCGCGCCGATCCGCCGGTACAAGTAGTACGCCTGGCGCCAGACGCGCTCGAAGTTCGTCGGGTTGTTCTGGTTCATGAAGAACTGGTAGTTCTCCGCCCAGTTCGTGCTGTGGGCGTCGCCGAACATGCTCATGGCGTCGGTCACCGGGATGCTGTAGCCCTCGGCCATCAGCTTGGCGCACAGCTCCTTCTTGTCCGGCAGCTTCATCTGCTCCATGGCGTCGAAGATGCCGCGGACCAGGCCCTCCAGGATCTGCGGGTGGTCCTTGGCAAAGTCGGCGCGGGCGAACCACACGTCGGCGATCAGCTTGTTGGCCGTCTGCGTGGTGACCAGCATCCGGTTGCCCTTGACCTTGGCCAGGTTGTAGATATCGGGGGCCCAGGACACCGCGCCGGCGATGTCCTTCTGGACCTCAAAGGCGCGGGCCGCCTCGAAGGCGGTGGCCGTGTAGACCATTTCGACTTCGGACGGCTGCACGCCGCCGGCGACCAGCACGTTCAGCGCGAAGTACTGGGACGGCGAGTTCTGAGCCAGCACCAGTTTTTTGCCGCGCAGGTCGGCCACGGTCTTGATGTTCTCCCGGACCACGATGCCGTCGCCGCCGTTGGACCAGTCGATCTGCTGGTAGACGCGCGGCATGATGCGGCTGTCGCCCGCTTTGGCGAATCCGTCGGTGAACAGCGGCACCATGTCCAGCGTGCCCCAGCCGATGTGGACCTCGCCCGCGGCATAAGCGTTGCGCATCGCCACGGGATCGTCGATCAGCACCAGTTCGACGCGGAAGTCCTTGCCGTCCGGGGTTTTCCAGACCTTGCCGGCCTTGAAGCCTTCATTGGCCAGGATGATCGGTCCCCAGCCGGCCCAGACGTTCAGCGCAAACCGCACCGTGTTGTCGGTCATCGGCTTGTACGCCGAGACGCCCTGGACGGCGGGCAGTTTCTCCGCCGGCTTGAAGGTGTACTCCTTGACCGTGGTGACGCTGGACACATCACTGGCTTCGGCCTCCTGGCCGAGTTGCGCCGGATCGATTTTCATATCGCCGCCCGGTTGGCCGGGGGCTTGTCCCGGCGGCGGAGCCTCCGGGGCTAAGGTATCCCGGTATCGGTAGACCGAGAAGGCCAGCAAGCCGAGGATCACCAGTCCTAAGACTCCGTAAAACGGTGCTTTGGGTTGTCCTGCCATGATCTACTCCTTAACCGCGGAAAGCGGTCTTGGGCCGTGCCTGCTGCATCGTGTGTACGGCCTGCATGATGTCGTAAGCGGTCAATTCGCACAACAGCTGCGTGACTTTGGCATGCAGCTTCTCGTCCAGCAACGGTTCGACTTCGCGCATCATTTGCACCAGCCGCTGCTCCTGGGCCTGCAATTCATCCTCGTCGATCTTCCCATCGGCCATCGCCGCCAGGAAGGTTTCCAGCCGCTGCGCCCGCTCGGCGATCATCGGCTCATCCGTGTCTTCGTCCAACCACCGGGAAATCTTGCCCGCCATTTGGTATTCCTCATTCTGCAAAGTGCCTATTTCGTCTCAGTTCGCGAGACGCGCGCTGGGCGCGCGTCGTCGGCTCGTACTTCTCTTGCCCGATTTCTTGACTTCCTGCGCGCGTCTTGGAGTGCGGCGCCTTGTCGCCGCTTTGGCTCGATGGCGACGCTCCAACCGGCACCTGGTGTTCCGATGCAATGCTCTGTCTCCTGAACCCAAGCGTTTGCGCCGCCACAAGCCGCGGTCCAAGGCGGTGACAAGGCACCGCACTCCAAAATTCGGCTGCGACCGCGGGCCGCGTTTCCTGCTATTCTCCAATCAACTGCTTGATCGCCGCCAGCCGCTCCTGCAACCGCGTCGTGCCGCCCGGTTGGGAGATCTTCTCGCGCCATTCGTCCGGCAGAAACCCCAACTGCGTACACTCCAGGACTGCTGCCAGTTCCTGAAGTTCCTTTTCCAACCCCTGGGCCGACGGAACAAACTCGTTCAAGGCCTGCTCCAGATCGGCGCGGGTGATTTCGCCGCGGCCGTCGGCCAGTCCCAGCCGCCGAGCGTTCAATACGATGCTTTCGATGTCCGCCCCCGTCAGCCTGCGGTCGGCGGAAACGTCCGGCACGGCGTCGGCGGCCAGCGCCAGTTTGTTCTTGCGGGCCATCGTCGCGAACATCGCCCGGATCTCTTCCGCCCGCCGCGGGTACATCAGCGGGATGTGGACCTCCGCCCGGCCCTGCCGCTTCAGGTCGATCGGCAGCAGATCGGGCCGCGAGGTCAACAGCATCCAAATAATCTTACCACGAAACCGCGTGTTGCCCATCTGGCTGGCGATCATCGAGAACACGCGGGCCGACGTGCCGGAGTCGCCCTCGGCGCGGCGGCTGCCCAAGGCCGCGTCGGCTTCGTCCACGATCACCACGACCGGCCCCAACGAGCGCAACACCGTCAGCACCTGCTGCAGGTTGCCCTCCGTCTCGCCGACGTACTTCGAGCGAAAGTTCTTCAGCACCACGCAGGGGATGCCGATCGAGCCGGCGTAACACTCCGACAGGAACGTCTTGCCCGTGCCGACGGGGCCGCAGATCAAATACCCCATCGGCGCGGCGTCCGTCTGGCCGCGGCTGATCCACTCGGCGTCCTGCCTCAGCCGTTGCTTCGCCTCCTCATAGCCGACGACCAGATCCAGCGTGTGCGTTGGTTCAACGAATTCGACCAGATCGCGGCACTGCCGCTCGATCATCGTCTTCTTGAGTTGCCGGAACCGCTGGGCGTCCAGCCGCCGGTCGGCGTGGACCGCCTGCGAGAGCACGACGTTCAGGTTCACCAGACTGAGCCCGTTGGACATGTCCGCCAACTGGTCAACCGAAAAGTCGGTCGCCTTGGCCAGTTGTCCGCCGCGGGCTGCTACATCGATGAACGCCCGCCGCTGGTCGCGGTCCGGCAGCGGGACTTCGATCGCCGTCACGTAGGGATTCTGCACCAGCCGGTCGTTGACCTCGGCCACGCGGTCGGCCGACAAGCAGAAAGCGATGTTCGCGCGTTTGATGTGCGGGTTCTGAGCCCAGCTCAGGAACCGCACCAACCGGGCGCCCGAGCCCTGGGCCAGCGAACCAAGATCGCCGGCCGGCACCAGGTACTGCCCGTACTCGAAGATCACCGCAATGCTCTTGCGGTTGGGCGGATCGTCCACGAGCGTGCGTTCGATCAGCGTTTCCAGCATCAGCAGGACTTTTTCCGGATCGCGTGGCCAACTGGCAGGCTCGCCCCAGCGGGAAGTGAGGTACTGCGCCATCGCCCGCAACCGCCCCGCATCGCTGCCCGCCATCAACCGCAGACCGCGGCTCAGATCGTGGCCCAACACCAAGTCCCAGCTGCCAAAGACCTGCGTGCTCAGAAACTCGGGCAGGCTGACGTAGCTGTCCTGGCCGCCGACGGGGGCTCGAATCAGGTCGTGAACGTTGCCGTGCAGAACGAACACGCACGTGGTCCGCGAGAAGTAGGCGTCCGCCAGTTCGCGCGCCCAGCCGGGATACCAGGCCGGCAGCGTCGCCGCCGGACCCGTCGCGGGGGCATCCGCCGTCGCAGCAGCGCCGATCATTGCGGTCTCAGACACGGGGGTTCCCATTCGTTTTGAACCCTGACTTGCAGGTTAGCCGGTGTTCTTTGCCGGAGCATGGCTCTCTGAGTCATGCGAATTGCCTCCGGATCTTGACGCCAAAACTGCACGGCCCGGAGAGCCGTGCTACTGGACGACCGTCTGTTTTTCGACAGCCGGCCCCAGATGCTTCTCGGTGTCGGTCACGCCCGCGGTTTCCGGCGTGCGCAGGCCGGCTTGGATCTCGAACTCCTTCAACGCATCTTCTGCCAGCGCCTTCTCCATCGCCTGTTCGTGCTGGATGTCCGCGATGCCCTCGCCGGACAAATCGGTGGCCACGCGCGCCTTGGCGCGGTTCAGGCCGATGCGGTCCTGGATCACCTGTTCGATCTGGCCAAAGTCGGTGGTGACGTCGAAGTTGAAGCTGGTCGCCAGTTTGGCCATTTCCGCTTCCGCCCGGCTCATCTTCAGTTCGGCATCGTACTTGGCGATCTTCTGGCGGACGTCGGACAGCTTCTTCGTCGCGTGTTTGATCTTGGTGACGTTGTTGTTGTAGGCCGTTTCGTGCATGTCGAGCTGACTCTGGTCCTCCGTCAGTTGCGTCTTGGCCTTCTGCAGTTCCAGGGCGAACTTCGAGGCGGTCTCGCGGTCCCCCGCCGTCAAGTACGCCTTGATCTTCGCCTCCAGGCTGGCCACGTGCTGCTTGTCGGCCGCCACTTGCCGGCTCACGCGCTCGACCAACGCCCGGTACTGCTCCAGCCCTTCCCGCCCTTCGCTCAGCTGAGACACCGCCAGATCGTATTCGTACTGCATCTGGGCGATCGGGTCGGCCGTCCAGAAGAAATTGGCCATCTTGTTCATCTGCGCTTTCAGCGCACGCCAGAATTTGCCCAGAATCATCGGCTCGCCCTCCGGAAGTCGTTTGCGAGAATCGCTCAAAAAGCCAGCGTTGGGTATACCGGCCTGACGGCGTTACTGTCAACCGGGGGGAAACGCCGGCCCCACAATCCTCTGCAAAAAGTGCCTCGCTTGCGGAAGAAGTTTTGGAGAACTAACATGGGCGTCGAGCATTTTCCTTCCTTTGCCCGCAGGGCTCGAACGATGACAACACGGAATGTCGCAGTATCGGTGCTGTTTGCCTTGCTGCCTGGCGCCGCGCTGGCGGGAGCCGCGGGGATCGCGTTCCGTCACCATTTTGTGGACCGGGAGTTGCCCGGTTCCTCATGGGGCCAAACGGCGGTGGCCGATTTGGATCGAGACGGGCGGCCGGATTTCATCACCGGCCGCAGCCGCGGTGAGATCTGGTGGTACCGCATGGAGAACCAGAACCGCTGGGTGCGGCACCGGCTGGGGGAGAAATCGCCGTCCGACGTGGGCGGCGCAGCACTGGACGTGGACGGCGACGGCTGGGTGGATTTTGTGACCGGCGGCGCGTGGTACCGCAACACGGGCCAGCCGCGCACGGAGCTGTTCGAGCGGCTCGTCTTCGACGCCGAGTTGGCGTCCGTCCACGACGTCGTCTTGGCCGACCTGGACGGCGACAAGCGGCTGGACGTGTTGACAATGTCCGACAAGAACAACCTCCGCTGGTACCGCATCGCCGGGAATCCGCGCGAGCCCTGGGAACGTCACGACATCGGCCCCTCCGTCCATGCCGGCGTCGGGGTGGGAGACCTGGACGGTGACGGGGACATCGACGTGGTGCGTTCGGATCGGTGGTTCGAGAACGCCGACGGGAAGGGCCGGCAGTGGACGACGCACGAGAACATCCCCTTCGGCAATCCGAACCAGCCGTTCCCGCTGGGCACGCACTGCCAGGTTTTGGATGTCGACCGCGACGGCGATCACGATCTGGTCATGACCGAGAACGAAATCAAGGGCGGCCGGATCGCGTGGCTGGAGAACACGGACGGACGCGGCGGAGCGTGGCTCGCGCACGACCTGCCTGCCGGAGATACGGCCGTGCGTGGCGCTTACCACTCGCTGATCGTGGCCGACTTTGACAACGACGGCGATCCGGACGTGTTCACCTGCGAGATGGAAGGCATTCCCGGCGCGCGGCCGCCGCGCTGGTTCGTCTGGGAGAACGTGGACGGCAAAGGCCGTCAGTTCGTGGAACGCGTGATTCTGGACGCCAACTTGGGCGGACACGCGGCCGTCGCGGCCGATTTCGACGGTGACGGCGACCTCGACCTGGTTAGTAAACTCTGGCGCCCGCGCAAAGACAACGCCAACGGCGGGAACAACCACGTGGATTTCCTGGAAAACCTGACGCGGAGCCAACCGTGATCGCCGGCGGTTCAGCGTCCAAACACGCCTGGAGCAACTCGGCGAGCCTGGTCTATAATCTCACTACCGCGGAACGGCGAGACAAGGTAGCCCGGCTTTTCGGAAAAGCCGGGCGGCAGGATTGCCGTTTCGTCCAGAATTCCCACCTCCGGATTCGCCGCATGTCCACACCGACGCCGTCCGCAGTCGAAGAGCCGAAACTAGTCCACACCGCACAGGAACTTCGCGCCGCCGTCCGCGCGGCGCGGGCCGCCGGCCGGACGGTCGGCCTGGTGCCCACGATGGGCGCGCTGCACGAGGGGCACCTCAGTCTGGTGCGGGCCGCGCAAGCCGAATGCGGTTTCACGGTCGTGACGATCTTCGTCAATCCCTCGCAATTCGCCCCGCACGAGGATTTCGACAAGTACCCCCGCACGCTGGCGGCCGATCTCGCTGCCTTAGCCTCCTGCCGCGCCGATCTCGTCTTTGCTCCCAGCCGCGAAGAGGTGTACCCGGCCGGCTGCGCCACTTTCGTCGAACCGCCGCCGGTCGCCCAACGCTGGGAAGGCGAATGCCGTCCCGGACATTTCCGCGGTGTGGCGACGGTGGTGCTGAAGTTATTCAACCTGGCCCAGGCGGATGTCGCGTTCTTTGGTCATAAGGACTACCAGCAAGCGGCCGTCATCCGGCGGATGGTGCGGGACTTGAATGTGCCCATCGAAATCCGCGTCTGTCCCACGGTCCGCGAGCGGGATGGGCTTGCCATGAGTTCCCGAAACCGCTATCTAAACGCCGACGAGCGGCGTCAGGCACTGGCGATCTCGCGCAGCCTGCAATTGGCGGAGCAGGCGGCGGCAGGCGGCGAGCGGCAGGCGGCAAAGCTGGTGGAGGCCATGCGTGGCGTCCTGGCCGAGGCGCAGATCAGCCGTATCGACTACGTCGCGATCGCGGACCCGGAAACCCTCGAACCCGTTTCGGAGTTGGTCGGTCCGGCGATAGCACTGATTGCGGCCAAGGTGGGCACGACGCGGCTGATCGACAATTGGGAAATTATGCCCGCACGAGAACCAGAAATCGCGGAACAGTAATACGGGACGATGCGACAAGACCTCTGTCACATTCCGCACGAGTGGCTTGGCCTGCCGGTGTTCGGCGCAGGTTGGATGCTGATCCTCTGGGCGATCGTCAGCGCGGGGTTGCTGTTCCGGCTGTGGCGGCGGCAGGGCTGGAATGCCGACACGCGGAGCTACTTGCCGGTCCTGATCATCATTGGCCTGTTGGTCTGGTTCGTTTTGCCGCGACTGGAAGACGTCCCCGACGCGGGGCCGTCCAAGGGGCTGCCGATCCGCGGCTACGGCGTGATGCTGCTGCTGGGCGTGTTGGCCGGCGTTGTTCTGGCCGTCCGCGAAGGGCGCCGCGTCGGCGTGGACCCGGAGATCGTGATTTCGCTGTGTTTCCACATCTTCGTAGCCGGGATCATTGGCGCGCGGGTGTTCTACGTGATTGAGTACTGGCCGCAGTTTCACCGGCCGACCGCGGCCGCCACGATCGGCGCGATCCTGAACGTCACGCAGGGCGGCCTGGTCGTCTACGGGTCGCTGATCGGCGCAGTGCTAGGCGGGTTGTGGTTCCTCCGCCGTCACGCGCTGCCGACGCTGGCGCTGGCGGATTTGATGACGCCCAGTCTGCTGCTGGGAGTGGCCCTGGGGCGCATCGGCTGTCTGCTGAACGGCTGCTGCTACGGCGGGCTGTGCGACGTGCCGCACGTGGGCGTTACGTTCCCGCCGCAGAGCGAGCCCTACAAACACCAGCGGTCTTTGGGGCAATTGCACGGGTTCCAAATCAGCAAGGACCCGGCGACGGGGGCCGCACGCGTGAGCGCCGTCGAGCCGGAAGGGCCGGCGGATGCGGCCGGACTGCGGGTCGGAGCCGTGTTGCGAGAAGTCGCCGGACAACGCGTCGCGTCGTTCGCCGAGGCACAGGAGGCACTGCGAGTCGCGCCGCCGAAACTGGAGCTGGCTACGGACCAAGGCCCCGTGACGGTTCAAATGACCGCCTTCCCAGAGCGCAGCCGGCCCGCCCATCCCACACAGTTGTACGCCGCCCTGGGCGCGGGCATCCTCTGTTGGCTGTTGTGGTGCTACTATCCTTTCCGCCGGCGGGACGGAGAAGTGTTCGCGCTGTTTCTGACGCTGTATCCGATCATGCGCTACTTCGAAGAAGTCATCCGCGTCGACGAGCCCGGCCAATTCCACACGTCGCTCTCGATTTCGCAGTGGATCAGCCTGATCCTGCTGGCGGCCGTCGTCGCCTTGTGGATCTTCGTCCTGCGTCAGCCGCGCGGCAGTGCGCTGGGCCTGGCGAGCGACGAATGGCACGGCCCCTCATGACGCCGCCGTACTTGCCCCCTTCACTTCTCACTTCTCACTTTCCACTCTGCACCTGCTATACTGTCTCCGTGCTGTTTCCACTCAAGGAACCAAGAAAAGGAGTCCCCAGCATGGCAGACGTAGTGATTCGCGTTCGCGACAACGGTCCGTACTTGGTCGAAGGTTCCGTGACGGTCTTGGATGCGGATGGCCATCCGTTCCCGATCGACAAGACCAAGCCGGCGGTGGCCCTCTGCCGCTGCGGCGCGTCGGCCAAGAAGCCCTTCTGCGACGGAACCCACAAGACGAGCGGCTTCCAGGCCGCCGAACGCGCTCCCAGCGCGGGCTGAGACGCCATCAAACTGGGAGAATGGCCGGGGGCGGGCACTTCACACTTTGATCTTCGCCGCGAAAACACATTGCCAGTCGTAGAACGTGGGGCGGCGAAGTTTGAAGTGCGAAGTGCCTGACCGCCTTGCGCCTCTCCCTTGCGGCAATCCACCCAGATCTGACCCGGTCGCCCCTTCCTGTAGCCTGTACTTGTCAGGAACCAACGCATGAACATCCGCATTCATTCCTTCTCGGCAGCCATCGCGATCTTCACCGGCCTGGTTGCGATCTGCGTCCAGGCTGGCGAGCCCTCCGTCACATTCCCAGCCCAGACGACGCTCGTCGGTGAGGCGTCCCCGCCGCAGGGCGAGTGGGTGCTGTGGTACCGGCAGCCGGCCGAGAAATGGGAACAGGCGCTGCCGGTCGGCAACGGCTGGATGGGCGCCATGGTCTTCGGCGGCGTCCAGGCGGAGCGGGTGCAGTTCAACGAGCACACCGTGTGGACAGGTCAGCCCCGCGCCTACCATCATGAAGGCGCCGTGAAATTCCTGCCGGAGATCCGCCGGCTGCTGTGGGCGGGCAAGCAACGCGAAGCGGAGCAGTTGGCGACGCAGGAGTTCATGAGCATCCCGTTGCGGCAATTCGCCTACCAGCCGTGCGGCGACCTGTGGCTGGAATTCCCGGAGCACCGCGAAGTCGCCTCGTACCGGCGCTGGCTCGATTTGGACTCCGGCGTCTGCATGACCGAGTACCGCGTCGGCGAGACCCTCGTGCGCCGCGAAGTTTTCGCCTCGCATCCCGACCGGATGATCGTCGTGCGGGTCACGAGCGATCGGCCGGGGCAGCTCAGCGGCGCCGTCCGCTTGAGCAGCCCGCACAGCGATTCGCAAGTCCAGGCGGCGGGTGCCGACACGCTGGTGTTGCGCGGCCAGGTTCAGCCCGATGGCGTGCGGTTCGAGAGTCGCGCCCAAGTCGCGATCGAAGGCGGGCAACTGACGCCCCTCGCCGACGCGTTGCAGGTGACCGGCGCCACGGCTCTGACCATCCGGCTGGCCGCGGCGACAAACTTCGCCAACTTCCGCAAGCTGACTGCCGATCCGGCGGCCCGTTGCGCCGAGGCGTTGGCACGGGCGGCGGACAAATCCTGGGAGACATTGAAGGCCGCTCATCTGGGCGATCATCAGCCGCTGTTCCGCCGCGTGCAGCTGGATCTGGGCCGCACGGAGGAAGCACGCCGGCCCACCGACGAGCGCATCGCCGGCTTTGCCGGCGGCAAGGACCCGCAACTGGCGGCACTCGTGTTTCAGTACGGCCGCTACCTGCTGATCGGTTCCAGCCGCCCCGGCGGCCAGCCGGCGAATCTGCAGGGCATCTGGAACGAAAGCCTGCGTCCGCCTTGGGACAGCAAGTACACCTGCAACATCAACACCCAGATGAATTACTGGCCGGCGGAAGTTGCCAACCTGAGCGAGTGCACCGGCCCGCTGTTCGCCGCGCTGGACGACCTCGTCATTTCCGGGCGTGAAACGGCCAAAGCTCACTACGGTGCCCGCGGCTGGGTCCTGCACCACAACTTCGACCTGTGGCGGGGCACCGCCCCCATCAACGCGTCCAACCACGGCATCTGGGTCACCGGCGGCGCGTGGCTCAGTCTGCACTTGTGGGAGCACTTTTTGTATTCGCAGGACGAGCAATTCCTCCGCCAGCGCGCGTACCCGGTGATGAAAGAAGCGGCGTTGTTCTTCAGCGACTTCCTGATCGAGGATCCGA
>CAYUFW010000096.1:19035-24760 GCA_964443915.1 uncultured Pirellulaceae bacterium | reverse complement strand
GGCGGCTTTGGCGGCGGCGGCATGTTCTAGCCGTTTCGCGCACGGCCGGCACACGCATCGCGAAGTCAACTTTCAGCCGCGATCGGTAACACGGATCGCGGCTTTTTCGTGCGCGCTGGTCGCCACAGGTCTACGCTCGCACCATCCCGGGATAGACGTCCAACTCGAGATCCTCGATCAGTCCCGCCTGGAGCCGTTCCATGGCGATGCCTCCCATGACCGCATTGTCCGTACACAGGGCCGGCGGGGCGATCAGCAGGTCCACGCCCGCCCGGTCCGCCTCCTGCTGCAGCCGAGCGCGCAGACGGCGGTTGGCTGCCACGCCGCCGCCGACGCAGACGGTTGTCAGCCCGGTCTTGCGGACGGCCAGCATCGTTTTGCCGACCAGACAGTCGACGACCGCTTCCTGGAAACTGGCGGCCAGATCGGCGACCGTTTGCGGGGCCAGATCCAGCGCACGGAAATCCGGCCGGCCAGGTCCGGCAATCTGGTAGCGGACGGCCGTTTTCAGACCGCTGAAGCTGAAATCCAGGCGATCGTCGTCCTTGAGCAAGGCGCGGGGGAAACGGTGGGCGTGCGGATCGCCCGATTCGGCCGCGCGGGAAATCGCCGGGCCGCCTGGATAGGGCAACCCCAACATGCTGGCCACCTTGTCGAACGCTTCGCCGGCGGCGTCGTCGATCGTGCCGCCCAGCGGCCGAAACTCGAACGAACTGGTGCAATGGTACAGGCTGCTGTGTCCGCCGCTGACGATCAGCCCCACGCAAGGAAACACCTCCTTGCCGCTGGCGATCTTGCAGGCGTAGATGTGCGCGTACAAGTGGTTCACGGCCACCAGCGGCTTGTTCAAGGCCAGGCACAGCGTCTTGGCCGCCACCAGGCCGACCAGCAGCGAGCCGGCCAGGCCCGGCGTGTTGGCCACCGCGATGGCGTCCATCTCGCTGAGCGTCCGCCCCGCGCGGCGCAAGGTTTCATCGATCACCGGCAGGATGCGTTCGACGTGCGCGCGGGCCGCGATCTCCGGCACGACACCTTGGAACCGTTCGTGCAGCTTGTCTTGCGACGCGACGACCGCACCCAAGACCTCCAGCCGGTCGGTGACCACCGCCGCCGCCGTCTCGTCGCAGGTCGTTTCGATCGTCAAGATTTGCATGGCGACGTGGGTCCGCCGGGCTCCGGCGGTCTGGCAGGTCCGTCATTCCTTCTGCGGCTTGGGGCGACCCCCTTCCGCGTCGGTCCTCGGAGCGCCCTTCGGCTCCTCGCCCTTCGGCTCCGGCTTTGCCACGGGTTTGCCTTCCGGCTTTGTGTCCGGCTTGGTTTCCGGCTGGGTTTCCGGCGTTGGCTCTGTCTTGGCCTTCGGCTCCTCAGGCGGCTTTTGCGCGTCCAGTTGCGCGCGGATGTATTCGAGCGCTTTTTGCAGTTGCGGGTCGCCGAATTCCGCTGCCTCGGCCGCCTCCGGTTTGGCTTCGCCGTTCTTCCGCACGACGTCCTTTTGGCGCCGCTGGGTGATCAGTTGCGTCATTTCCTTGCCACTCAGCTTGACCTCAAAACCGGGGTCGGGCAGCACGCCCCAATCGTCGCTGTCCTTGGCGTTCGGAAAGCGGTGGATGTTTTTGCCGTTGGGGCGGTGATAGCCGGCGGTGGTCAGTTTCAGCGCGCTGGCGCCCCCCTCCAATTGAACGATGTTTTGGACGCTGCCCTTGCCCCAGGTCCGCTCGCCGATGATCACCGCGCGGTGGTGGTCTTGCAGGCAAGCCGCGACGATTTCGCTGGCGCTGGCGCTGTACCGGTTGACCAGCACGGCCATCGGAAAGCCCGCGAACGTGCCTTTCTCCTCGGCATCCCAAACCCGCGCTTCGACGTTGCGGCCTTCGGTGCTGACGATCCGCCCCTTGGCGATGAACAGGTCGCTGACCTCGATGGCTGACGAGAGCAGTCCGCCGGGATTGAAGCGCAGGTCCAGGATCAAGCCGCGGAGCTTCTGATCCGCCAGTTGCTGCAGTACCCGCTGCAGGTCTTCCGACGTGTGCCGGCCGAAACCGATGACGCGGATGTAGGCGATCTTCTTCTCCGGGTCGGACATCCAACGCCAGGAGTCGTCAGGATTCCGCTCGTCGCCCAGGACGGTTTCGACGCGGATATTCTCGCGTTTCAGCGTGATCGTCTCCGGCTCCATCGCGTTCAGGTGCAGGACTTTCAGCGTGACCGGCGTGTCCACCGGGCCCTTCATCCGGCGCACCGCTTCGTCCAGGGTGATTTCCTTGGTGCTCTCGCCATCGATCTCGACGATCAGATCGCCGGCCATCACGCCGGCGCGGTAGGCGGGCGTGCCCACCAGCGGACTGATCACGCGCAGTTGGCCGTTCTCGACGGAGACCTGAATGCCCACGCCGCCGAACTCGCTCTCGACCTCCACCTTGAACCGGTCGAGCTGTTGAGGGGGAATGAAGTTGGAGTACGGATCCAGTTCCGACAACATGCCTCGAATCGCCGCTTCCATCAGCTGTCGGCGCGTCACCTCCTTGACGTAGTTCCGCTCGACCTGGTCCAGCGTGTCGGCGAACAATTCGAGCAACTCGAATTCCTCTTGCTGCTCTTTCTCCCGAGCCTCCTTCGCCGCCGGGTCCTTGGCCGCCGGGTCCTTGGCCGCCGACTTCTTGGTCGGCTCGGCGGGCTCTCCCGTCACCTGGCTGGGCTTGTCCTTCGGTTCGGCGGCCCGCGAAATCGAATCCTGGCGCAGGCTGCTGACGGCCAGCTGCAAGCCAATCAACATCGCGGACGAAAGCCAAAGAATACGTCTTGCCGACATGCTTGTTCCTCTCCCGTGCCGGGCGAAACTCCGCTCCAATTCACGTAGATTCGGCGATCTGCCAAAATCCTGTCGGCTAAAGTATAGGGAGGCCGGCGGCCCGCGACAACGGGCGGGCGGAACCGGGCGGCGGACGAATCCAGCGGCTGTCGGCTGCGGATCATGGCTGTCTGCTCGAACAGCCGGCGGTCTGGCTGCCGTCCAACGCGTTCGAACCCGCATTCGTCGCTCTCCTCCGGCTGCAATCGGCAGTGGCAGGACGCTCCGCCTTGGCGTACACTGTTGACGTGGAAAACATGGTCGATCGGCCCTGGCGAGGCGTTTTCATGGTTGCGATGCAATTCTCATGTCCGCACTGCGGCGGGTTGTTTCAAGTCGACAGCTCGTTAGGTGGCCAACAGGTTTCGTGTCCGCACTGCGGGAACGTGGTCGCGCTGCCCGCGATGGCGGGCCCATCTCAGCCGGCCGTCCCGGCGGGGCCATATCCGGGAGGCCCGGGCGGCGGAGCGCCGGGCCCGTGGAGCCAGGAGATGCCGGTCCGGCCGCCCACTCAGTTCCCCGGTTTTCCGCCGGGCGGTCAGGCCCCGTCGCAGGCGCCGTCCGGTCAGGAGCGGCCGTTGGCGCCGTCCGGTCAGGAGCGGCCGTTGGCGCCGATACCGGGTTTTCCTCCGCAGCCGCGCGTCCCCGCCGGCCAAGAGCGTCCTTTGAGTCCGGCCCCAGGTGTTCCGTTTCCGCCGCAGACGCCTGCGGGACAGGAACGGCCTCTTCCAGGGCCGCAGCCCCAGCGCCCGCTCCGGCCGATGCCGGTGGGCTCGCAGCCGGCAAGCCCACCGGCAGCCCAAGAGCGACCGCTGGGTCGCCCGACGCGGGTTCCCCCGCCGCAGGCAGAAGCAGGCGAAAGAGGTTCGGCTCCGGCGCGCGGGCGGGGTCGCGTGCAGGCGCCTTTGACGCCTCCGAGTGCGCCCGCCGTGCCGACGGTGCCGGCGGCGCCCAGACCGCGTCCCGGCGACTTGGAGCAGCGGATGCCGAGCGCGCCCTCTCCCGCCGCTCCCACTTCCACCGCGCCGATACGGCCGGAAGCGCCGTTGTCGTCTCCGGCGGCGGCAGGAGGCGGAGTGCCGGGCTCCGTCGTCGCACCGCCGGGAGCGGCGCGGCTGCCCATGACCGGGCCGCAGCCCACGGCCGCCGCGCTGGGGGGCGTCGAATCGTTGCTGCCGCCCGGGCCGGCAGGCGATGCGGCGGCCAAGCCGCGTGGCGGCAGCGCGGGGCCGCAGGCTCCGTTCACACCGCCCAGTTCCGGGCCCGTGCCGCTCCGCCCGGCCAGCGGTCCGGCACGTCCCATCGTGCTGCCCACGCCGGATGGCGGCATCGTCCGTCTGCGCGAGCCGGCGAAGACGGTCGGCGCCGGCGATGACGCCACCGAACTGCGGTCGCGTTCCGCCGCGCAGAAGGAGATTTGGCGTTTCAAGAAGAACTTGATCATGTGGGGGATCGGGTTACTCCTCTTGCTCATCACGATCGTCATCCTCATGCTGCTGGGGCCGATCCAGGTG
This sequence comes from uncultured Pirellulaceae bacterium, assembly GCA_964443915.1. Lineage (GTDB taxonomy): Bacteria > Planctomycetota > Planctomycetia > Pirellulales > Pirellulaceae > Anammoximicrobium. The sequence goes on along the minus strand of CAYUFW010000096.1, from coordinate 20,398 downwards.
TGACGGTTGTTAGTCTCCTGCTGCTTGCGGCAGGAGGTGTGGACTGGTATGCTGACTGGCGATCCGAGACGACGCCGTGGCTTCGGGAGGGACGTGACGATGCAGACCGATGGCGAACAGACTCGCAACGGAGCCTCCCCCTCCGTTCCTCCCGGCGGCACGCTCGGCAAGCCGAGCCAGGCCCGACAATGGGTCATCGTGTTCGCGGTGACGCTGGCGATCATCACCTACATCGACCGGGTCTGCATCTCGCAGGCGGAGAGTTTCATTCGCCACGACCTGGGCCTGAGCAAGGTGCAGATGGGTTATGTGTTCTCGGCTTTCTTGCTGGCTTATTCGCTGTTCGAGATCCCGGGGGGCTGGTTGGGTGACCTGATCGGGCCTCGCAAGGTGCTGATGCGGGTCGTAACCATGTGGTCGCTGTTCACCGCCGCCACGGGTTGGGCCTGGAACATGGTCTCGCTGGTTGTGTTCCGCTTCTTTTTCGGGATGGGCGAGGCGGGCTGTTTTCCCAATCTGACGAAAGCCTTTACGACTTGGCTGCCGCAGCGCGAGCGTGTCCGCGCGCAGGGCATCTTGTGGCTCGGCGCGCGTTGGGGCGGGGCCTTCACGCCGCTGCTGGTCATTTTGGTGCTGGAGGTGATGCCCTGGCGCTGGGCTTTCGTCCTGTTTGGCGGCATCGGCGTCGTGTGGGCGGCGTTCTTCTATCGCTGGTTCCGCGACGACCCGCGCGAACACCCCAGCGTGAACGCCGCCGAACTGGTGTTGATGGAGGGCTCGCACGAGAATGCCCGCGGCCACGGCGACGTGCCGTGGGGAAAACTTCTCTCCAGCGGCACCGTTTGGATGCTGTGGCTGCAGTACGCTTGCATGAGCTACGGCTGGTACTTCTACGTGACTTGGCTGCCGACGTACTTGCACGAGGCTCGCGGTTTGGCCTTGGCGCAGAGCCCGCTGGCGCTGTGGCTGAAAGACGCGCTTCAGGGGCTGATGTCTGCGGGCCTGGTGGAGAAGGTCTTGCTGGGCATTTTGGCAGGGTTCCCGCTGTTTTTCGGCGGCCTGGGCTGCTTGATCGCCGGGCTCCTGGCCCGGCATCTCGTCGGATTGCTGGGCAGCACGGCCCGAGTCCGGCGCAGCATCGCCATCGTCGGGCTGGTCATGGCCGGGATCATGATCGTCCTGTCGTCGCGTCTGCAGAGTCCTACTTTGGCTATGCTGGCGATGGGCGCGGCCAGTTTCGCCAACGACTTGGTCATGCCCGGGGCCTGGTACAGATCCTCGCGAAGTCGGGCTATGATTCCTACCTGCACTGCCGCCCGGACAATACCGACTGTCCTCTGCCGGACACTGACTACATCTGGGT
>CAYUFW010000096.1:6890-19025 GCA_964443915.1 uncultured Pirellulaceae bacterium | reverse complement strand
GCCCGGGGCCTGGGGCGCCTGTATGGACGTGGGGGGCAAGTACGCCGGCTCGCTGTCGGGCAGCATGAACATGATGGGCAACTTCGGCGGCATGTTCGGTCCCATGACCGTGCCCTACATCCTCAAGTTCAGCGGCGGGGATTGGACGGTTGCCTTCTGGGTGTTTGGGGCGGTCTACTGGGTGGGCGCGCTGGCGTGGTGTTTCATCGACCCGGTGACGCCGCTGGACCACGACGAAGCGTAGCGGTGGACGCCGCCTGATGGAACGTTGGAATCTCCGGTCGGATCGGACCGAAGCCGGAACCGGGCTATCCCCTGCGCGGGCATCTGGTCTACAATGGCGGGCGGGTCCAAACGCCGTTTCCCTGCCTTCCCACAAGCCTTCCCAGGAGACCGACCGATGAGTAAGAAGCCCGGCTTTGATCGCCGCCAGTTCCTCGCCAGCACGGCTACGGTGGCCTCGTTCACCATCATCCCGCGCCACGTGTTGGGCAGCGCCGAAGCGCCGTCGGCCAACAACAAGTTGAACGTCGCCACCGTTGGGCCTGGCGGGATGGGCTTCAACGACATCCGCAGCGTACCGACCGAAAACGTGGTCGCCGCGTGCGACGTGGATGCCAACCGCGTGGCCGCCGTGTTGAAGCAGTTTCCGCAAGCCAAAGGATACAGCGACTTCCGCAAGATGCTGGAAACGCAGCAGGACATCGACGCGGTGATGGTCGCCACGCCGGACCACAATCACGCCGTGGTCACGATGATGGCCTTGAAGATGGGCAAGCACGTGTTCTGCCAGAAGCCGCTGACGCACAGCGTGTACGAGGCGATCGAGATCGGCAAGGCCGCCAAGGCCGCGGGCGTGGCGACGCAGATGGGCAACCAGGGCCAGGCCAGCGAAGGGGCACGGCTGGTCAGCGAGTTCATCTGGGCCGGGGCGATCGGCAAGGTCCGCGAGATCCACGGCTGGTCCAATCGCCGACCGGACATCTCGCCGCGCGGCATCCCGCGTCCCAAGGAGACGCCGCCCGTGCCGCCGAACTTGGACTGGGACCTGTGGCTGGGACCCGCGCCGCAGCGGCCCTACCATCCGTGCTACCTGCCGTTCAGTTGGCGCGGCTGGTGGGACTTCGGCACGGGGGTGCTGGGCGATATTGGCTGCCACAATCTGTCCGCCGCCTTCAAAGCCCTGAAACTGGGCTGGCCGGAAAGCGTCGAGGCCTGTTCGACGCACTGGAACGCGCCGGACGAGATCAAGAACGAGACGGCGCCGCTGGCGTCGATCGTCACCTTCCGCTTTGCGGCCGAAGGCGACCGGCCGGAACTGCTGATCCGCTGGTACGACGGCGGCATGATGCCGCCGATCCCGAAGGAAGTCGAAGAAGGCAAGAACATCTTCGTCAGCGACGGCACGCTGATCGTCGGCGATCAAGGCATGTTGCTGGGCCATCGGCTGCTGCCGGAGTCGCGGATGAAGGAGGTCGGCAAGCCGCCGCAAGTCTTGCCGCGTTCGCCCGGCCATTACCAGGAATGGATCGACGCTTGCAAGGGCGGCAAGCCGGCCGGCAGCAACTTCGTCGATCACGCCGCGCATCTGGCCGCCGTCGTGCTGATGGGCAACATCGCCATCCGCACCCAGGAGAAGCTGTACTGGGACGCGGACAAGTTGCAGTTCAAGAATTCCGACGCGGCGAACCGGCTGCTCAATCCGCCCTACCGCGCGGGGTGGACGCTGTAGCCGCCGCGCAGAAGCCTGGTCATTAGAACCGCTAACAAAACCGAAATCGGAGACCTTCGGTCGGCGGTTTCGGCGGGGTCAGAGACCCGCGCCGAACGGTTTTGTTGGCGGTTCTTAGGAGAAGCCGAGCTTCTCACTTGCCTCGGTTCCCTGTCCGCTGCTCCCGGCATTCCCCGCCCTTGACTTCAGCGCCGCGTTGCGTCTAACCGATCCTAAATCAGGACCCCGAGGCGGCCGACTCCCGGACGGCGCGAAGGGATAACGAGCAGGGAGGCTGTGATGAATATCCGCATCATGACGATCAGTAGTGCTTTTGCCGCCGCGTGGGCTGTCCTTGCTGCAATGGCTGCAGCGGACGAGCGCGGCGCGGCGTTCAACCCGCTGTGCAGCCCAGATCGGACGGTCGCCGCGGAAGACGTGCCTCCGCCTTTCCCACCGCAACCGCCCCCGGCCACAGGCGAAACTCCCAGGTCGCCGCCAAGCTTCTGGCGCAATCCCGGTTGGCTTCGCTTCTCCGCCCCGTCAACGGAACCGGGCACCGTCCGAACGCCGGACGCGACGGCCCCCTCGGCGACGCCTCCCGCAGCGGGAGCGGTACCAGCGCCGCCCGCGGCGTCGCGGACCCTGATCCAGCGAATCCGCGATCGCCGTCTGGCCCAACTCGAAAAGCAGGCCGAGCGACTCCGGCAACTGTCGGCGGCGGAAGACCGACAGCCGCTGAGCGGCCGCGGGAACTCGAACCCCAACGGGCCGGAAAACCCGGATCTCCAAATCGACCTGGGCGCCCCCGTGGCTGCGCCCGGCGAGCCGACGGCGGCGCCGGCGCCGCCGGAAGCGCCAGCGGCCTCGCTGCTGTCTTCTCCGGACTGGCCGCCGGGGCCGCGGGCCCCTCCCACCGCGACACCGCCTCCGGAATTGAACCCGCCCGCCGAACCGCCGCTGGAGGTCAACATCGATCTGCCCAGCGACATCGCACCGCCGCAGCCCAAGCCGACGTTGCAGGGCCGAGCCCGCACTTGGTGGTCCACCCCTCGTTGAAACCGTCATCCCGGCCGCCAGCGGCCGGCTCGAAACGACAGCAACGGTGGTTCTCTCACCGCTTCCGGTTCAGGCACCGCATGTAGTACTTCTGCACGTAGGCGACGCACGAGCGGCCGTTGGCGGCCCGTTGGCGGCAGCGAGCCTCCGGCGACTTGGCCCTGGCCACCGCCGCCTTGACCCGCGTCGTGACGCCTTCTTCGACGTCGCGTTCGATGTCTTCGGCCGTCAAGCCGAAGCAGGCACAGATCGGAGCGGTCGAATCTTTGGGATACACGGGACGAGACAAGTCGGTCGTCAGCAGCGCGTGCTCGAAGCTGTCGAAGTACACCACCGGGCATTGGGGTGACGGACAGAAATTGGCCGGGTCCGCCAGCAAACGCAGCTGCGGTTCCGTGAGGAATTGCCTTAGCGTTTCGCTGCCGACGGGTTCCCCCTGCGAGCCACAGCGGGGGCAATAATCGGCGGTCCGCTCCGGTTCCCGGAGAAAAGCCTTGTTCATGGGGTTTCCTTGATCGCAGGTTCCTCGCGCTCCAACATCGGCAGCACCACTCGGATCCGGGTCCCTTGGCCCGCAGCGCTGTCGACGGTCAGGTGGCCGCCCAGCATCCGCGTGCGTTCCCGGATGCCCTTCAAACCGAACCGCTGCTTGACGACCGCCTCCGGATCGAACCCGACGCCCCAATCTCGGACCTCGAGACACACGGAGTCGTCCTCCTGCACGAGACGCATGCGGACCTCGCGGCTGCCGCTGTGCTTGCAGGCATTGGTCAGGGCTTCCTGGGCGATGCGGTAGAGGGTGTTTTCGAGAATCGGCGCCAAGCGGTCGAAGCCCACTTCGCATTCGTACTCCAATCGCGGCTCGGCCGTCCGCGATTTCTCGGCGACCAGATGGGACAAGGCCGCATCGATGCCGTACTCGTCCAGGATGGGCGGCCGCACGCGGCCGATCAGCCGCCGGGCTTCGAAGTGGGCTTGCCGCAGGGCGGCGAGACCTGCCTCGAAGGCCTCTTGCGCCCGTGCCGGATTGCGATCCCGTTGAAATTCGAAGGTCTGGAATTGCAGGAGGGCACCCGCCAATTCCTGCGCCAAGCCGTCGTGGATTTCGTAGGAGATCAGCTGCCGCTCGTGATCGCTCGAGCGGAGCATGTGCCACAGGTTCTGACGTTCCAGTTCGAGGGCCTCCCGGGCCAGCTTGCGTTCCGTGACGTCGCGGATCACCGCGATCAGGACTTGGGGCCGCCCCGGCGGATCTCGGACCACGGCGGCGGAGATCTCACACGCAAAGGTGGAGCCGTCGTGACGGTACAAGGTGTACTCCACGGTTCGGCGCGTGCCTTCCTGCCAGAGGGCAGGCAAGTTGGCCCGCAACCGCGGACGATCCTGTTCGGCAATCAACTCTTCGAGTTGCCGCCCGACCAGCTCGGCCGGCGTGTTGACCCCGTACAACTCCAGGGCCTGCTGGGATGCGAACGCGACGCGTTGCCCCGGATCGAAGATGACCACGGCGTCCGGGCACGCTTCGACCAGGGTCCGGTACTGCTCTTCACTGTGCCGCAGCGCCTCTTGTGCCGCCCGGAGGCCGGTGACATCCGTGACGACCGTCGCGAACCGCAGCTCGCCCGCTTGATTGTCGCGGACAAGGAACAAATGCTGCAAGCCCTCGATGTGGGCACCTGCCGGCGTCGAGATCGCCAGTTCGCCCGTCCATTTGCCGTCGGCCAGCACGTGGGGCAGCACCTTCGTCTCCAGCCGCTCGCGTTCCTCCCCGCGATAATAGTCCAGGAAGGACGTTCCCTGGATCTCGTCGAACCGGGCGCCCAGCAGCAGGCAGCCAAACGCGTTCATGTAAATGATCTTGGTATCCAAGTCGGCCATCCAGAAAATCTGCCCGGCGGCTTCGGCAAAGCGTTCGAAGATCGCCAGCCGGTTCTCTGCTTGCCGGCGTTCCTCCACCTCGTGCTGCAACTGCTCGTTCGCCCGCCGCAAATCGGCCGTCCGCCGTTTGACCTCCTGTTCCAGCTTCTGGTGGGTTTGCTGTCGCGTCTCTTCGGCGCGCTTGCGGTCGGAGATGTCGCGGCAGACGCCCATCACCGAGGCAACCTGTCCCTGCTCGTCCCGCAGTGGAATCAACCGCACGTTCATCCACACGGTTCCCGAAGCGAGCGGAATCGCCTCGTCCTCCTCGTACGGCATCCCGGATTGGACGACCCGCTGGATGGACGCGAGATGGACCTGGACCAGGTTCGGGGGGAACAGGTCGCGTTGGTGCTTGCCGTGCAACGTTGCGGGCGGGACACCGAAGCATTCCGCGGCGCTTCGGTTGACGTATTGCAGCGTCCCCTGGTGGTCCGCGATGAAGACATAATCCGTCATGGATTCCGCCAACTGCCGATATTGCCGTTCGCTGGCCCGCAGGGCGCCGATCAACTGGTCGTGTTCGGTCACGTCGCGGGCATAGCCAACACAACCGATAATCCTCCCGGCACCGTCCCGCAGCGGTTCCACTCGCGTCTGGAAGTGCCGGCCCGCCCAGTGGATTTCGAAGTCGACCGGTTCGCCCGCCAAGGCACGGCGATGGGCCTCGATCGCAGGAAAAGCATCGTCGGCGGTCCCGAAATACTCGTACAGGCTCTTGCCGACTGCCTCATTCGGCTGCAGGTTCAGTTCCTGCAGCGAGGCCCCGAAGGAACTCGTAAACCGCAACTCGGCGTCCGTCGTCCAGACGGTGCCGGAGACGCGGCGGGCCATGAATTCCAACAGGGAGGACGTTCCCGCGCTGTGGCCGGCGGCCGAAACCGCCGGACCGACCTTGCTCTCCGCGGACGCGGCCGGTGAACGTGCGACGTTCGGTTCCTGCGGCGGCCGATCCGTTGCTGCCGGCCGAGAAGCGTTCCTGGCGTCCATCCTTCGTGGCACCTTCTTGTGGTTGTCGAAGACGTGACTTGCTCCAGTATAACTCTCTTGGGTCGTCTCTATCGAGCCGGCAAGCCGCGAAATCGGGCCCGCCAGATTGATTCGATGATCTGCTTGTTCTAGCATCGGTGTCAACTGAATCCGATACGCATGGATTGCCGGTCCCCAGGCAACAATAAGGTCCCAGCCGCGCCACATAACGGAGAACCCCGCCGATGTCCCGAATTTGCTTCAGCTTGGCCGCTTGGCTGGCCCTGGTTGGCCCCTTGCAGGCCGACAACCTGGCTCGCAATCCCCGCTTCGAGAGCGACTCGGACGGCAACGGAGTGCCGGACGAATGGCGGATGTCAGGCGACGCGCGGTTGGTCGAACAGTCGCTGGCGCTGGACGCCGGGCGCGACGGCGCGCGGTGCGCACGGCTGGCCTGTACGCGCTACCAGGCGGGCAATCCGGCCGCGCACGCCATGATCTGCCAAATGGACATCCCGGTGCGGCGCGGCGTCGGATACCGGGTTTCGTTCTGGGCCAAAGGCGAGGGCATCGGGGACCAGGTGGTCTCCGTGGGCCTGTCGGACACGGCGGTCTGGGCGGACTGCGGGCTGCAAGATTCGTTCGTGCCCTCGCCGCAGTGGACGCAGTTCGATTTCGTGTTTCGCGCGTCCCGCGATTGCGCGAAGGGCAGCCGCTTTCAAATCTGGTTTCAGTCGACCGGCACGCTGTGGCTGGATGACATGGAGTTTGAGGAAGCGGGTGACCAGCTGTATCGCCCCGGGGAGATCGTCGCGGCGGCGCCGGGCCAGCGGAACCTGGTTCCCAACGCCAGTTTCGAGTGCGGCAGCGACGGCTGGGGTTCGGCCGAGTGGGACCGCACGGCGCACTGGGGCGGCCCCATGAACCGGCTGTTCGGCCAGTTGGATTCGCAGCAGGCGCATGACGGCCGGTCCAGCCTCCGCATCGAGTTGAATCCGGACAACCAGCCGGTGTCGTTCTTCGACTACTACGAATTGCACCGCAGCCCCGTCCGCGCGCCGCTGGCTGGGAACCAAGGGTTCCTGGAGGTCGAGCCGGAACAAACCTACACGCTGTCCGCCTCTCTGCGCGCGGCGGAGGACGACACGCCCGCGCTGCTGGCGGTGCGGCAGTTCGGCGGCGGCAGTCAACAGAAACAGGTGCGCGTCGGCCGCGATTGGCAGCGGTTCGCCCTCACCTTCAAGCCCACGGCGCGCTGGTGCTACGTCCTGGCCGGGCCAGACCTGCGGCCCTCGCCCGATCGCCGCGCGCCGCCGGCTCGCGCGACCGTGTGGCTGGACGCGGTCCAGTTGGAGCGGGCGGAAGCGCCGAGCGAGTTCCAAACCGCGCAGAGCGTCGAAATCGGTCTGTCCACGGACAAGGTCGGCAACGTCTTCGACTGGAACGAGCCGCTGCGGGTCCGTTTGATCGTTAGCCGCGAGCCGGACCGGCTCCGGGCCGCGCGGATCGAATGGCGGATGACCGATTTCTTCGATCGTCAGGTTCGATCTGAGACCATCGACCGCGTGACCTCGGGCGAGACGGTCCTCGAGATCCCACCGTCGGAAACACTGCGAGGCTTCCTGCGAATCCACGCCCGCTTGACAGCGGGCGATCTCGTCAGCGAACGCACGATGCGCATCGCCGCGATTCCGATCCATCGCGGAGACGATTCACGCTTCGGCGTCAACCACGCCTACCCCTGGCCGCATCTGCTGGACCTGTGCCGGCAGGCCGGTCTGGTTTGGATGCGGGACTGGTCATTGAAGTGGCAGGATGTCGAGCCGGAGAAGGGCCGGTTCACATTCACCGAGCCGGACTACCAGATCGACCGGCCGCGGAAGCACGGACTGCAGGTATTGGGTTTGCTGCCGTTTCCCTCCAGCAACTGGTCGTCGTCCGCTCCGGCGAGCGCCCGGGCCGGCGACCGCTACCCGGAGAACCGCCAGCGTGCGGCGTACGCCCCGCGCGATCTGGCCGAGTTCGAGAACTACGTGGCCCAGACCGTGACGCATTACCAAGGCCGCGTGCGATGGTGGCAAGTGTTCAACGAGCCGCTGTTCACGGATTACTCGCTGCCGCGCAAGCTGGGCTACGACGGGACGACCTACGCCACACACGTCAAAGCGTTTGCCCGCGCGGCGCGGCAAACTGACCCGCAGGCCCGCGTGCTGGCGGGCATCGGCTACTTGAGTGACGGGCAAATCCTGGAGGACTTCGAAAAGTTCTTCGCCGCAGGCGGCTTGGCGGCCGCCGATGCGATCGACATCCATCACTACCCGCGCCTGCGGCCGCCGGAATTCATCGAGGGTCCGCTGCAGAAGCTGAACGAATTGATGGACAAGCACGGTGGCCGCAAGCCGATCTGGCTCACTGAATACGGCTACTACGCCGACGACGATCCGGCGACGGTGCCCTTGGCACACCACGGCTTCAACCAACCGCTGGCCAGCGAGCGGCAGCAAAGTGAATATGCCGTGCGCTGGGCCGTGCTGAACCTGGCCCACGGCGTGGACAAGATCTTCTATCACGCCGGCACCTGCGACGGCCTGAACCAGGACAGCCTGCAGGGGATCTTCTTCGAGTACGGCGGCACGCCGCACAAGATCTACGCGGCCCAGGCCGTGATGGCGCACTTTCTGACGCCGACGGCCAAGTTCGTTTCGCGGCTAGCGCTCGCCGCTCCCACGCGCGCCTACCTGTTCCGCGACGGCGACCGCCTTGTCTGCGTGGTGTGGGCGGACAACACGCGGGCCACCAAAGAAATCTCGCTGGAAAACGATAAAGTCCGCATCCTCGATCTGATGGGCCAGCCGCTAGCCGGCCGCCGGTTCACACCTGACAGCACGCCGGTGTACCTGATCGCGAGCGGGCTGACCGACGACGAGTTCCGCAACGCGACGAGGGACTGAATCGGGTCATCAGGAACTGGCCTTCGGCACTTGATGGTTCGTACCCGTCGCGGCTATTCTAAGAGAAGCAGTGGTAACCTGTCATGTGCGACTGGGGACTCTGAAGATGGCCAAGGCAAAGTCACACACGGTGAGCGATGGGCGGCTGGTACTGAACCTGGAAGCCGCCGAAGAGGGTGGCTATATCGTGACTTCTCCGCTTGATCCCGAACTAATCACCGAGGCCGAGACGGTGGAGGAGGCGTTTGAGAACGCCCGAGATGCCGCCGAAACGTTGCGCGCATCGCGCCAGAAGTGAATCGTCTGCATCCCCGTTACCGTGTATGATCCGGACAAGAAGACTTCCGTTTCCTGAACTTTCGAGGAGCAGTTGATGCCGCGTCTGACGTTCGCTGTTTGTGTCTTGACCGCCTTTACCTTGTTCTCGACGGTCGCTTGGGCTCAGCGCCCTGACGGGCCCCGCCGCCCGGGCCCCAGACCCGAGGCTCGCACGCCCATCGAAAACGTTCCGCTGCCGAAAGACGAGGAAGAGAAGAAGATCCTCGATTCGCTGCAGCAGTCGCGGCAAGGCCCCCGATATGCCAACGTCTCCGAAGCCGACGGACGGCTGTTGCGTCTGCTGACGGAAACGACCGGCGCCAAGCTGGTCGTCGAGATCGGCACGTCCACCGGGGAATCGGGCCTCTGGTTCGCCCTGGCCCTGCGCAAGACGGGCGGGAAGCTGATCACCCACGAGATCGATCCGGGCCGCGCGGCCGTCGCCGCCGAGAACTTTAAGAAGGCCGGCGTCGAGGGGTTGATTACGATCGTTCAGGGCGACGCACATGAGAAGGTCAAAGACGTCGAGGGCCCGATCGACATCCTGTTCCTGGACGCCGACAAGAGCGGCTACCTGGACTATCTCGACAAGCTGGTTCCCAAGATTCGTCCCGGCGGCCTGATCATCGCCCACAACATGGTCCGCCCCAACGCGGATCCGCGCTACCTCGACGCGATCACCAAGAACCCCAACTTCGAGACCTCGTTCCTGCTGATGGAAGGCGCCGGTGTGGGCGTGACCATGAAGAAGCGGTAGCTCGTGCCGGTTCCAGCGACTCGTCCTCAGCGAAGGCGTGCTCGTATTCGTGCCCGGCCAGCAACAAATCGCGGAATCGAAGCACCATGCCGGCCAAAAACGGTGAGCAAACGGTAACCTCATGGCCGAAGTCGTCCTGGAAAACCTGCGCAAGACCTTCAGCGGCGTAGCGGCCGTCGACGGCGTCGATCTGCATGTGCCGGACGGCGAGTTGCTCGTGCTGGTCGGACCCTCCGGCTGCGGCAAGACGACGACGCTGCGCATGATCGCGGGGCTCGACGAGCCCACGGCGGGCGAGATCCACATCGGCGGCCGCTCGGTTCGCCACCTGGCGCCGAAGGACCGCCACGTGGCGATGATGTTTCAGCATTTCGCCTTGTACCCGCACTTGGACGTGGCCCGCAATCTGGCCTTTGGGTTGAAGCTGCGGCGCGTGCCCCGGCCGGAAATCGAAGTCCGCGTGCGCGACGCGGCCCGCACCCTGGGCATCGAGCACCTGCTGCAGCGCCGGCCAGAGGAACTTTCCGGAGGCGAACGGCAACGGGTCGCCTTGGGCCGGGCCATCGTCCAAGATCCGCAGGTGTTCCTGTTGGACGAGCCGCTGAGCAACCTGGACGCCCGCTGGCGGGAGTCCCTGCGCACGGACCTGGTCGAACTGCAGCGGCAATTGGGCACCACCACGATCCACGTCACGCACGATCAGGTGGAAGCTATGCTGCTCGGTCAACGCATCGCCGTAATGAACGCGGGACGGATCCAGCAGGTCGGCCCGCCGTTGGAGGTCTATCGCGCTCCGGCCAACCGCTTTGTGGCCGAGTTCATCGGCAATCCCCCCATGAACTTCTTGCCGGGACGGGTGCAAATCGAGGACGACACGCCGACGATCGAGTGCCCGCAGTTGACCTTGAAATTGCCGCGTCGGTGTCTGCCCCAGTTGCGGTCCTGGTCCGGCCGGGAGGTCACGTTGGGCATTCGTCCGGAAGACGTGCGGACGGCTCCCACGGACAGCGAGAACTGGGACGCGCTGCTAGCCCAGGTCCTGCTCTGTCAACCGCTGGGCGCGGAAACGATCCTACGGCTCCGCTGCGGCGGCCACGACCTGACCGCGCGCGGCTCCGCGGAGCAAAACCATCGGCCGGGTGAGACGCTCCATTTGTTCCTGGATCTGGCCAGGAGCCACCTGTTCGATCCCCTCAGCGGCCGGACGATCTTGGGTTTCCGGCGGTAGCACGTGCAGACAGTCCGCGCGTTTTGTGTTGTCTACCGTCACGCTGCCGGCCGTCGAGCGTGCCAGTACAGATCCACTCCGCTGGCCTCCGCCGCAACGGTCACGCAACCGCGCGAAATCCCGGCTCGCGCCGCCAGATCGCACAGCTGCCCTGCGTTGCGGTAAGTCAAGTACCAGTTGCCGATCCACTCCATGTAGGCGCGGCTGGGATTGTGCGGCGCGAAGTTGAACACCAGCGCTTGGCCTGACGGCCGGAGCGACTCCCAGAAACACGACAGCATGGAGGCGGCCGCCGCGTCGTCCAAGTAATCGAAGAGGCCCGAACAGACGAGGAAGTCGGGTTCGCGCAGGGCGTTGTTGCTGCGGCCGGGTTGGGCCAGCCGAAAGAGGTTCTCGCGGACCGGACGCAGTTGCTGCGGGTCGGCCAGCGGACTCAATCGCAGCCGGGCGTGATCCAGCGCCACGGGATCGAGATCCAGTAGCGTAATCCGCAACCGCCGTCGTTCCGCCTCGGTCAGAGCGGCACACGCCCGCTGCAGGTCGATGGCCGGCCCGCTGCCGACGCTGACCACGCGGACCGGCGTTGCACCGCAGCCGCGGACGAATTGGGCGACGGACGCCGCGATCAGATCGGTGCGGTTGCGGACGGCCTGCGGAGCGGCTTGGGCTTGAAAAAACCGGTCGAAAGCCGCGCCCAGCGGATGATCGCAGACATGATGGGTGCAGATTTGCTCCAGCATCTCGAAGTCCCCGGCGTAGCCGCGCGGCTTGGTGCGGGCCCGCAACTGCAGCGTCCCAACTTCCAGCCATCGGCCGGCGATCCGCCATAACTCGCTGGACGGCAGCCGATTGGCCTCGCCCCAGCAGCCGGTGGCCGACAGCCGGTCGAGCGCCTGCTGCAAGGCCCCGCACGCCAGCCGCTCCGTCGCCGCCGCGTCCGACCAGCCGCCCGTCGCGTCGCAAGCGCCGCGAAGATCCTCGTCCAGCCGTGCCGCGATCTCGCGGACCACCGGCACGAGCCGTTCACCAAGCTTGGTTGTTTCCGCCATCCGATCCTCCCACACACCGACAGACGGCCTCGCCCCCGGCGGGCACCGCCGTTGCGGCCGCGCCGCGGTTTGGTACGATTGTGCGCACCGACATCATCTTACCTGGCACCCTGAGTCTTTCCGATGGCCCGTCAACACAACTCTGTCCGCTGCCTGGTGGCGATTGCGATTGGTGC
>CAYUFW010000096.1:0-6880 GCA_964443915.1 uncultured Pirellulaceae bacterium | reverse complement strand
GGAAGGTGACCTGCCGCAACCTCTTCCGCTACAAGCGCCGCTTCCTGATGACGGACGAAGGCCAGCCGTTCTTCTACCTGGGCATTCCCGCCGCCCGGTCAGCAAGTGGGTTCCGGCCGCCGGATTGACAAATGAACAGAAAGGAAGATCACGCTCCCATGAACGACTCACCATTCCCCACCGTTCTCCCGCGCCGTCGTTTTTTGATTCAGGCCGCAGCCGCCGCGGGACTGGCCGTACCGCGGCCGGCCATCGACAGCTTGTGGGCCGCCGAGCCGGAACCGTCCGCTTGGTTCCACGAAGCCGGCTGGGGCGTGATGACGCACTATTTGGGCGCGCCGCCCAGTTCCGCGGGCGGGGCGGAGTTGTCGGCCGCGGCCTGGAACGCGCAGGTGGACGCCTTCGACGTGGACGGCCTGGTGCGGCAACTGGCGTCGACGGGGACGAAGTACCTGCTGTTCACCGTCGGTCAGAACTCCGGTCACTACTGCGCCCCGAATGCGACGTACGATCGCCTAGTGGGCATCCAGCCCAGCAAGTGCTCGCGGCGGGACCTGATCGCCGACCTCGCGCGGGCGTTGCAGCCGCACGGGATTCGGCTGCTGGCTTATCTGCCCGGCGGGGCGCCGGCCGCGGACCACGTGGCCCGGCGGAAGCTGCAATGGCGGTGGGGCGCGCCGGGGGGCTGGCAGCTGCCCGGCGAGCCGACCGGCGGGCGGCTGGTCGAGTTCCAGCGGAATTGGGAGGCGATCTGCCGCGATTGGTCGCTGCGCTGGGGCCGCCTGGTCGACGGCTGGTGGATCGACGGCTGCTATTTCGCCGACGAGATGTATCGCCACCCCGACGAGCCGAATTTTGCCAGCTTTGCCCGCGCGCTGAAGGCCGGCAATCCCGACTCGCTGGTAGCGTTCAATCCGGGGGTCAAGGTGCCCGTCGTCTGTCACACGCCCGTGGAAGATTACACGGCCGGCGAAGTCAATCTGAATCAGGTCGCGGAGGCCATCCGCGCGTGTCCCGGCCGCTGGATAGAACGTGAGGGGCGCCGCGTGCAGTTCCAGATTCTCAGCTTCCTCGGCCAGACTTGGTGCCGCGGCGAGCGTCCCCAGAAGCCGGATCGCGAAATCGTCGGCTACGTACGGGATCTGACTGCCAAGGGCGGCGTGATCACCTGGGACGTACCGATTCAGAAGAGCGGCTTGATTCCGGAGCCCTTCGTCGCCCAGCTGCGCGCGATCGGCCGCGCGCCGGCCAAGCCGTCCAGATGACGCAGCCTGCGGGCGGTTTGGCCGGCCGAGGAGTTGATGGACAGGAAACGCGACTCGGACAATCACGACGGGGGCAACACGCTCGGGCCCCTGTCATGCTGCGGAGACAACCGTCTTTCCCGGCGCGCAATGGGCGGAGGCCCCGCCCGAGTCGCAGGGCGTGGACGGCTATGGTCATCGTCCGCTTGGGCCTGGATGGCAAGGCGAAGGACGAGGTGTGGAACGGATTCCTGGCGAAAGTCGCGGAGTCTTTGAAAGGAACCGACCGGCCATGAAGGCGACGTGCGTCCTGGCCCTGTTGCTCAGCCCAGCCGTGCTGTCGGCGTCGGTGATCGCAGCGGATCCGCCGAGGCCGAACGTGCGGTCCGATGCTTCGGCGGGGTCGGAGACCCAACGGAAGCAAGACGAGCGGCGGCTGTTTCAGGCGCAGGAGCTGATCACGGCTCTGCCCGGCACCTGGATCTTCAAACCGGGCGAGACGCCGCGCATCGTCTGGCGCGACGTGGAAACCGTCCAACGTTTGGGCGCGGACGCTCGGCTTCGTGTCCGTTGGTTCGACGCGCAGCTGAACGAATTCCCCGCGCCCCAGGAATCCGGCCGCTGGCTCGCGTGGCTCGAAGGGACCGCGCCCAACGGGACGCCGTTTCGCCGCTCGTTGACTTTCTACGGACTGCCCGAGCAACTCCCCACCGCCTACAGCCCCGACTTGACCGTCGCGCTGCCGTACTTTCCCGGCGCGAAGGCCCCGGCCGTGCTGCAAGAGCATCAAGCCGAAGTGTTCCGCCTGGCGAACGAGATCCTCCCCCACACGGTCCTCGACAGCGAGAAAGGAGCCCTCTTGCTTGCCGGTCTGGCGGAGTTCAAGCCGTTGGGACGCCCGGCTCGGTTCGTCGAGTCGGCTGCCGTTCTGAACGGCGACTATCACCTGGCCTTGAAGCTCAAGGTCCAGGGATTGCAGCAGCGCGTCCGTTCGCTCCAGCCCCCCCGTCGCCGCGAGCGGCCCGCCATCGTCCTCCACGAAGGCACGCTGGCCGAAGCCGGCATGCGCCCCGACGCCAAGACCAAGATCGACGAGGTCTGTCGGGCCTGGGCGGAGGATACGGGCGAGCCATTTGTGACCCTGGTGGCGCGGCGGGGCGTCATCGTCACCCACGAAGCGTTCGGCCGGGATCCCAGCGGCCAACCGATTACCCGCGAT
The DNA here is from genome assembly GCA_964443915.1 of uncultured Pirellulaceae bacterium. GTDB lineage: Bacteria > Planctomycetota > Planctomycetia > Pirellulales > Pirellulaceae > Anammoximicrobium. The sequence goes on along the minus strand of CAYUFW010000096.1, from coordinate 4,417 downwards.
TACCGCTGCTGGGTCGCCTCGATCACCAAGACCGTCACGGCGTTGCTGTTCAGCCGGTTTGTCGATCAGCGATTGATCGCCTGGGACGATCCGCTGTCCGCGGTGTTCCCCGACTATCCGCCGGACGATCCGCACGTGCCGACGTTCCGGCAGTGCTTCAATCACACCAGCGGTCTGGCGGGTCACGGCGAATTTGGCGGCATGCGAAATGCGCACCTGGAGAACATCGTCCTGAACGGGATCGACCAGAACGAACCCAACGTCAAGTACGCCTACAGCGGCCTGGGCTTTGAACTGGCCGCCAAGGCAATGGAACTGGTCGTCGGCAAGAGTGCCGTTCGGGTTTACGACGAACACCTCTTTCGCCCGCTCGGCTTTGGCGACGTGCCGATGGGCAACGCCAGTTCCGACGGCGAGTTCACCGCGCTGGAACTCGGCATCCTTGGCCAATGGGTCGCCAACCGCGGCAGCTACGGCCCATGGGAGTTCATCGCGCCCGAAACGTTCGATCAACTCTTGCCACAGCCCTTGCGCGTCCCCGACCACGGCTCCGTCGCGGACGAGGGACTCGGCCTGCACTGGATCCGGCACGCAAGGCCGGGGGCTCCGCCGAACTCGAAACGTCCCGAAGACCTGCTGTTCAGTCCGCGCACCGTCGGACACGGCTCCTTCTCCGGCTGTATCTTCGTCGTCGATCCGGAGCAGCAACTGGTCATCACGCAAGTCCGCAAACACAGCGGCCCCCGCAGCGGCGAATGGTCGCCCCGCTTCTTTCAGACCGTTGCGGCAGCCGTGGAAGGCCCGCCTTGAGTGCCGACCCGAAAACCGACCGGGCTGTCTACTTCGACAGTCTTACTCCGGCGAAATCGCCTCGGTTCTTGGCGAACGGTGGGCGTTAGCCCACCGGTTTTTTTCGCGGCGGCACGGACTGCTCGCAGCCAAGACGTACCACCGCCTACCGCTCATTCCGGCCACAAAACGCGCGACAAGAGTCAGAAGAAACGTCAAGCGGAACAAGCGCCGGTCTTCGAGCGGCCAGGTCGGTCTTTTTTCAACAGGCTGCTACGCCGTGGTCGCCGCCAGGTTGTCCAAATACTGAATGATGCCTGTCCTTTCCGTCTTTCCGTTTTCTTCCATGACAATGATCGTCATCACGAACCTCATGTCCACGCAGAGTATCAAAGAGAGGTGGGGGTCTATTCCATCCGCGATGGCAGGCTGCTGGCCGGCGGTCTTCCTCCAAAGAAGCACAAGCTGGTCGTGGCGTGGATCGAGATTCACCAAGAAGACCTGCTCGCCGACTGGGAGCTGGCCGTCAACGGGCATAATCCCTTTCCCATACGAGGGCTTGATCAATGAGATTGGTTGACGTGCGTCCGGCGGAGCCTGGGGTTCTCGTTGTGGTCTCGGACGATGGGCGTGTCGGACGATTCGATGTTCGTCCGTACTTTTCGTCACCGGCGTTTCGTCCACTACAGGATAGCCGTGAGTTTGAGCGAGTACGCAACGGTGGCTACTATATCGAGTGGCCATGCGGTGCCGATCTGTCTGCTGATACGATTGAGGCACGCTGGGTGGCCAGTGACAATTCGTCGCCCGGCTGCGTGCAGGGGGGCGCTGTCGTTTCCGCGCATGCCTGACGGCTGAGAGCCCCTTGTGCCATCGAACGACCGTTTACGGGACACACTCGCGGGAGCCGAACTTCGCCAGACTGCGTGCTGCGCGCCGGGGCCCGAACCATTCTGGTGAAGTTATCCGTCTCGCACGACTCATTCCGGTAGTGATCGGCCGCGACCCGCGAGGGCCGCCAGCAGGGGAACTTGATGGCGGTCGTAGCAGCATGGGTTCGTGCGGTTGGGCGATCTCCGTCATTCGTAGAACCACTTCACGGGAATTCCCTGCAGCAAGAGCGAAATGCCCCCTTGGTAATTGAAGTAGGTGAGCAGGGCTCGGTCGCCGACGAAGGTGACGGACGGGTACGCGAAGGCGTCACCGGCTGCGTCGGCGACGTTGCGGAAGTGCTCCCACGTTTTCCCGTCGTCACGCGAGATGGCTGCGGTGAGCGGGTTCCGCGCGCGAGGACGGCCCAGGTCGTTGTTCCAGACCGCGAGCAGGTCGCCGGTCTTCGGGATGCGCTCGATCGCGATCGGCGCCGCGGTGCCGCGCAAGGCCGTGAGCGTCGCCGCACCCCACGTCACGCCGCCGTCCTCGGAAATGGTCTGGTATTGCCCTCCGAGCCCCGTCCGCAGGAACATGAGTACTCGCCCGTCCTGGAGTTCGACTGCCGCCGGTTCCCAGCAGCCGCCGGCGGACGGTTTCACAGGCTTGCCCTCGCGCCACGTCGCGCCGTCGTCGTCCGAGATCAGGCAGAAGGCCGCCTCCAGCGTGTCGCACTCGACGAGAATCCGCCCGGTCTTCAGGCGCAGGGCGCGCCCGGACGCGGTCTCGACGTACCGCTTCTCGCCGGTGAGCTGCCGGGCCGGGCCGAAGGTCCGGCCTTCGTCCTGCGACGTCCGCAGCATGACGCGGCAGTCGGGCGTCTGGGTGCCTCCGACCTCGACGTTTTTCTGCAGGTGGAACAGCGCGAGGCCGCTGCTGAGGCGCAGGAAGTTGACCTCCATGACGTTGCACCGGCCGTCGTTCTCCACCAGCGTGTACTTGTCCCCCCACGTGCGTCCGCCGTCGGTCGAGACGCGCCCGACAATCCGCGCCGCGCCGTCATCCGCGCCGTTGCCCGCGTAGAACTCCGTCCACCCCAGCAGCAGCCGTCCGTCCCGCAACGGGATGATGTCCGATTCGCTGTTCCGCGGGTTCCGCGCGGTGGCCGCCGCGATGGTGAGCCGGAAGATGTCATCCTGGCCCGTCTGTGCCCTTGCTTCACCGAGGCCGACGATCGGGGCCGCGACTGCGAACGTGGTTCCCACCAACAGACGGATTGTCCAAGCTTGCGTCACGGATTGCTCTCCTTCTTCTCAAGATCCAGGATGAGAAGCCCCGTTCAGATTCACGCGGTCCGTTTCTTCTTTCCTGGACAAAAACTGGTCCTGAAAATCCTTGGCCGATGTGTCGTTCATGATCGAAAAATACCAAAAACCGCTCGATAACTGCAAGACTTGCCGACCGGGGTGCCAGTAAAATCTCCAAATCGCGTGAAGAGCCCTGGGGCCTGCGGCACGAGTGCCGTGCTCGAGCATTGCGTCGCCTGCATCGCGGATGCTCACGCTGGACGAGCAAATAAGGAGATGACGAATGCGAAATCCGGTCCCGTTTTCGATTCTGACGGGCCTGCTGGCTTCCGTGCTGTGCGCCGGCCAAACGCCGGCTGCGGAAAGCAGGCACGACGAACGGCCGGTCCTGTGTGTGCCTTTGATCGAGTCCCGGCCGGCGATTGACGGCAGGCTTGACGAGCCGTCCTGGAAGGACGCGGCGCGCACAGGCCCGCTTCAGGTCCTTTCCGGAGCCGGCTCCCAGGGCGACGCGGGTGCGTCCAGCACGGAGGTGTTCATCCTGCGCGACGACGGCCATCTGGTTCTCGGCCTCCGCTGTGCCGGGAATCTCGCCATGTCCGAAACGGCCCGACCAGTTGGCGAAACGGCGAGTCCCGCAACGCCGCCTGTCGGGCTGGCCATGCCACCGGGTTCGTTCATCCAGGTCGCCAAGGGCCTGCCGGCCGAGCAAGCTCTTCCCGCGTTGACGCTCGAGTGCTGGGTGCGGCCTCGACGTCTGGACGCCTGGCAGACGCTAATCGCGCAACACAATTATCCCGTGGCCTGTGGCTACGGGCTGTTTGTTGACAACCAGGGGCGGCTGCAACTGTATCTGAGCGATGGGAAGGACTATCGGGCCGAGCGGGTGCTTCACGGCCCGGTTCTGGCGCTGGGCGAGTGGCAGCACGTGGTGGGCACTTGGGACGACAAGACGAAGTCGCTGTGGATGAACGGCCGGATGGTCGCAGAGGCGACGTTCGCGGGTCCGGTCTTGCCCGGCGCCGCGCCGTTGTGGCTGGGAGCGTGCGGGCACAAGGGACCGGCGGTGAACCATCTGCAAGGCGATTTGGCCATGCCGGTGATCTACAGCCGGGCGCTGTCGGCTGACGAGATCCAAGCCCGGTTTCGCGATCAGGGCCGCACGCCGGCCGCGGGCGACACGGTGTTGGCCTGCTGGCCGATGGTCGAGAAGCCGGGGAATCAAGTGGCCGATCGTTCCGCGCACGGCCGCCACGGACGCGTCGCCGGCTCGGCGGCCTCCGCCGAGTTCGTCGACCTATTGATCGATTCGAATGCCGACGGAAACTCGTGGTACCTGATTCGGATCACGCCCGGGCAAGGAGGACGAGTCGTCTGTGCGTACAACGAATATGCGCCTCCCTGGCACGACCGGACGTGGCAGCCGCAGTTCGAGTTCGCGGTGGCTTTCG
>CAYUFW010000095.1:20364-25034 GCA_964443915.1 uncultured Pirellulaceae bacterium | reverse complement strand
ATTCTCAAGATCGGACGCACCCATCTGGCCGACGCCACTCCGCTGACGCTGGGGCAGGAGATCAGCGGCTTGGCCCGCCAATTGGAACTGTCGATTGCGCGGGCGGGGCGGGCCCTGGAGGCCATTACCGAACTGCCGGTGGGCGGAACGGCCGTGGGGAGCGGCATCAACACCCATCCCGAGTTCGGCCGCCGCGTTTGCCAACTGCTGACCCGCGAAACCGGGGTCCCCATGGTCGAAGCCGCCAACCATTTCGAGGCCAACGCGCAGCGCGACGGGTTGGTCGAATGCCACGGCCAATTGCGGACCGTGGCCGTGTCGCTGTTCAACGTGGCCAACAATCTGCGCTGGCTCGGTTCCGGACCGCGGTGCGGGTTCTACGAGATCGTCCTTCCCGATCGCCAGCCCGGCAGTTCCATCATGCCCGGCAAGGTCAATCCCGTCATGTGCGAAAGCCTCATGCAGGTGGCCGCCCGGGTGATGGGGAACGATCAGACGATTGCCGTGTCAGGGGCCGCGGGAGGGCAGTTCCAGTTGAACATCATGATGCCCGTCATGGGACAGGCTGCCTTGGAGAGCATTCGCTTGCTGGCCGCCGCCTCGCGAGCCTTCGTCGATTTCTGTGCAGAGGGGCTGGAGGCGAATCCCGCCGCGTGCGAGGCCTCGGTGGAAAAGAGCCTGTCGATGGTCACCAGCTTGAATCCGCACATCGGCTACGAAGCCGCCGCCAAGCTGGCCAAGGACGCCTTTGCGACGGGCAAGACCATCCGTGAACTGTGCCGCGAGAAAGGCATCCTCCCCGAAGCGACGCTCCAGGCGGCCCTGGATCCGATGCGCATGACGGAACCGCAGAGGTAGAACGAGCCGGAAGGTTGAAAAGTGGAAGAGTGGAAGAGTGAAAAAGGGAAAAAGTTGAAGAGTTGAAAAGTCCAGGGGCGGCAAGAGGGAAAGGGAGCGGGCAACTCGCAAGGAAGGAGTCGCTGGTGGCAACGGATTACTTCGCTGGCCGGACGAGGTGGGCCGTCTTACTCGTCGCGTCGCTGTTGGGAACGGGACGCGCGGCGATGAGCCAGGAGGCGGCGGCCGCGGCCGCGGCCCCGTCGCCGGAGTCCTTGCTGCGCGAAGCGTACGCGAAAACCAAGGCTGCGTCAGGCACCCCGGACTACGATCAGATTATCGGCTTGTGCCAGCAGGCCCAGCAGGGCAAACCGTCGGCCGAGGTGGCCGCGTACGCCAACGAACTGTCGGCCTGGGCCCACAATCGGCGCGGCGAGGCTCGCGCCGACCAAGCGGCGGAATTGGCCAAGAGGGACCAGCCGACGAAGGCTGCCGAGTTGGACGCGCAGGCCTTGGACGATTTCGAGAAGGCGGTCAAGTTGGACCCCAAGAATTGGAAATCGCTCCACAACCGCGCCGTCAGCCGGGCTCTGGCGGGTCAAGCGGACGAAGCCTTGTCCGATTTCCGCCGCGTCGTGGAATTGAAGGCCGACTATGCCAACGCTTGGTTCAACATCGCCGAGCTTCAGGCCGAGCGGGGCGAGTACGACGAGGCGATTGCGAACTATGGCCAGGCCATCAAACTGAAAGCGGATGATTACGACAGCCACCTGCGCAGGGGACACGCTTACCGGCAACTCCGCAAGTTCGACGAGGCTTTGGCCGATTATGACCGCGCGGCACAATTGGCTCCCGACAAAGTCGAACCGCTGTTGAACCGCGGAGACATCCGCCGCCGCCTGGGCCAATGGCAGTTGGCAGCGGAGGAGTACCGGCGGGCGATGGCCTTGGACCATCGCTCCGGCCGGGCCTACCAGAGCGCTGCGTGGTTCCTGGCGACTTGCCCCGTGGACCGCTATCGGAACGCCGATTTGGCCGTCCAGGCCGCGGAAAGAGCACTGGAACTGGACGGCGAGGCCGACGTCAAATATCTTGATACAGTGGCGGCCGCGTATGCCAACGCCGGTCAGTTCGACAAGGCCTGCCAAATTTTGGCTCGCATCGTCGAGTCGGCGCCGGCGGAGGCGGGGTGGTATCGCCAACGGCTCGAACTGTACCGCAAGCAGCAACCTTATCGCGAACCGCAGTCCGCGGATTCGCCCCAGCGCTGATGCAAGCTCGAAAGCGATGCACCATGACAATCAGCGAAAACGAGACCGTGAACTTCGAGGAAACGGCCCCGCTCGACAGCCGCTTCTTCGCCCCCAAGCCAGTTCCTTGGCAGGTTGAGTTTGGAGCCGTCTCCCATCTGGGAAATATCCGCCGCAACAACGAGGACCATTTCGCCGTGATTCGGCGCAAGCGGTGCCGCGAAGTGCTGCTGACGAACATGCCGCCGGAGGATCTCTCGTTGCAGGACGACGAGTCCTACTTGATGGTCGTCGCCGACGGCATGGGCGGCGCGGCCTTCGGCGAACTGGCCAGCCGCCTGGCGCTGAAAACGGCGGACGAACTGGTCGGCAACGCGGGCCATTGGATCACGCAACGGCACGATATCGAGACGCGTGAAACGAGGGATCGCATCCAAACCTATGCCGACGTGATCCACCGGACGCTGCTGGAATACGGGCATTCGGACCCGCGTCTGTCGGGCATGGGCACGACGCTCACCTGCGTTCACGTCCTGGGCGCGGACGTGATCATCGCCCACGTCGGCGACTCGCGGGCGTACCACTTCCACGACGGCCAGGTCCGGCAAATCACGCGCGACCAGACCCTGGCCCAGGAGTTGATCGATGCGGGCATGCCGCGGGAGGACACGATCCGCTTCCGGCACATCCTGACCAACTGTTTCGGAGGCGACGCGCGCGAAGTCCGGACGGACGTGTATCATCTGCGGTTGCAGGAGGGCGACGCCCTGCTGCTGTGTACCGACGGCCTTACCGACCTGATCGACGACCGGGAACTGGCCCAAGCCTTGGAGTTCTGCGCCACGGCCCAAGACGCTTGCGATCGTTTGCTGCGGATCGCTTTGGACCGCGGCGGCAAGGACAATGTCACGGTCGTACTGGGCCGATTTCGGGCGCCCGTCAACGCCGCCGTGAGCGTCGAGCCGGCGGCTTGATCGGAACGACGGCCCGCGGCGGCACCTGCAGAAGCCCGGTTTTTTGGGGAAAAGCCGGGCGACGTTGCGGACCCCAGCCCCCGTCGACGGCAAATCGGGTACACTGCTGACCGGCGCGCCGCTGACCAATGGCCGTTGTTTTCTTGTTTCTTGCCGGGAAGTGCAGTCATGACGAAGTTACTGGTGACCGGAGCCGCGGGGTTCATCGGCTTTCACGTCAGCCGGCGGTTGCTCGATCGGGGCGACGAGGTCGTCGGGTTGGATAACCTGAACGACTACTACGACGTGCGGCTCAAGCACGATCGCTTGGCGCAGCTCGCAGGGCGGGCGCGCTTCCGCTTTGTCAGAGCGGAACTGGCGGACCGCGCGGCCATGGAGCAGCTGTTTGCGGACGCCGAACCGGAGGCGGTGATCCATCTGGCGGCCCAGGCCGGCGTCCGTTACTCGCTGCAGAACCCGCATGCCTACGTGGACAGCAACTTGGTCGGGTTCATGAACATCCTAGAGGGCTGCCGCCACCACGGCGTCCGGCATCTGGCGTACGCTTCGTCCAGCTCCGTGTACGGCGCGAACACGACGATGCCCTTCTCCGTACACCACAACGTCGACCATCCGGTGAGCCTGTACGCAGCGACCAAGAAAGCGAACGAACTGATGGCGCACACCTACAGCCATCTGTACCGCTTGCCGACGACGGGCCTGCGGTTTTTCACCGTCTATGGGCCTTGGGGACGGCCCGATATGGCCCTGTTCAAGTTCACCAAGGCGATCCTCGCCGGGCAACCGATCGACGTCTACAACCACGGGCGGATGCAGCGGGACTTTACCTACATCGACGACATTGCGGAAGGCGTGGTGCGAGCGGCGGACCGGGTGCCGGCGCCGAATCCGGCCTGGTCCGGCGACGCCCCGGATCCCGGCACGAGCCTGGCGCCGTACAAGATCTACAACATCGGCAACCATCAGCCGGTCGAGTTGTTGTACTTCATCGAGGTGCTGGAGAACTGCCTGGGGCGGAAGGCCGAGAAGAACCTGCTGCCGATCCAGGAGGGCGACGTGCCGGCGACGTATGCCGACGTGGACGATCTGAGGCGGGACGTGGGTTTCCAGCCGGCGACGCCGATCGAGGAGGGCATCGCGCGGTTCGTGGCCTGGTACCGGGAATACTACGGAGCCGCGCCCACGTAGCCACGCCCACGTAGCCGCGTCACTCCGTGACGCGGTCCTCCGGTCACGGAGTGACCGGTCTACTTTTTTCCCTGAGGTTGCCATGAACACAATCGGGACAACGCGTCGAGGATTTCTGCAAGCTGCGGGGGGCGCTCTGGCGGCAGGGTCGGCCATCTCCGAAGTTTCCGCGTTTGCTGGTGAAGCGGCTCCTGCGCCAGCGATCCGCCTGGGAGCGCCGGTGTTCAACGCTCCGCAGGATCCGGAGGGACTGGCTCTGGCCCACCGCCAGCAGGGCTATCGCGCCGCCTATTGTCCCGGCGTAGGACTGAACGACAAAGAACGGATTCGCGAGATCGAGCGGGCCTTTGCCAAACACGACGTGGTGATCGCCGAGGTCGGCCGCGACAGCCTGTCCCCGGCAGTCCTGCCGCGCGCACCG
>CAYUFW010000095.1:7228-20354 GCA_964443915.1 uncultured Pirellulaceae bacterium | reverse complement strand
GGTCGGCCGCTGGTGCAACTTGCTGGAGCCCGCTGCCGCCAAACGGGCGGAGAACCTGCAACGCGTGACCGAAGGGCTGGCGCTGGCGGACGAAATCGGCGCCCGCTGCTGTGTGGACATCGCCGGATCGTTCAACGCCGAAGTCTGGTACGGTCCGCACCCGGACAACCAGTCCCCCCGGTTCTTCGACGCCGTCGTCGAGAACGCCCGCAAGATCATCGATGCAGTCCAGCCCAAGCGGGCCAAGTTTTGTTACGAAATGATGGGCTGGGCGTTGCCCGACAGCGCCGACTCGTACGTGGACCTGGTCAAAGCCATCGCCCGCGACGGATTCGGCGTCCACCTCGATCCGTGCAACATCATCAACTCGCCGGCCCGCTACTACCGCAACCGCGAGGTGCTGAACGAGTGCTTCGACAAGCTCGGCCCCTGGATCGTCAGCTGTCATGCCAAGGACGTGACCTGGGATGTCGAGATGCAGGTGCATTTCCGCGAAGTCGTGCTGGGCACGGGCACGTTGGATTACGCGACGTACCTCAAGCGGCTCGCCGCACTGCCTCAGTCGCCACCGCTGATGATCGAGCACATGAAGGGAGCGGCGGAGTACGACCAGTCGCGGAAGTACTTGCTGGAAGTGGCGGAGAAAGTGGGCGTGCGGTTCGGTTAATGCCTCGTCAACCTCCAAATAGTGAGGGCGAACGGCGGGCGTGAGCCCGCCGGTTCTCCGCACGCCGATGGGTTTCTTTGCGGTGTCCGTGGACACCACCGTCGGCGAAATCGGCGGACGGGAGTGAACTGGACTGGCCCGCAGAGACATGTACCGGTGAGGCTTACGCCCACCGTTCGCCGAGATTCGTGCAACGTTTGGACGAGTCGAGACTTGCCAATGGCTGACGACAATCCTTCGCTTGAGATCCAGCGTCACAACCAGCGCGTCTGGGACGAGCGGGCGCGGCGGGGGCAGGCGTACACGGAACCGCTGACGGACGAGGAACTGTCGGACCCGTTGCGGAGGAAAGCCGCCCTGCACTGGCTGGGCGGCGACGTTCGCGGGCGGCGCGTGCTGTGTCTGGCCGCCGGCGGCGGGCGCCACGGCGTGCTGTACGCCTTGGCCGGGGCCCAGGTGACCGTGGTGGACATCAGCCCGGAAATGCTGCGGATCGACCGCGACGTGGCGACGGCCCGCGGCGTCAACGTGCAGACGGTGCAGGCGTCGATGGACCATATGCCCATGTTCGCCGCCGGCCATTTCGACTTTGTGGTCCAGCCGGTCAGCACGTGCTACGTGGCGGACCTCGGCCGGGTGTACGCGGAAGTGGCCCGCGTGCTGACCGGAGGCGGCGTCTACATGAGCCAACACAAGACGCCGACCAGCTTGCAGGCCGGCATGCGGCCGTCGTCACGCGGATACGAGTTGGTTGAGCCCTACTACCGCCAGGGCCCGTTGCCGAAAGCGGCACATAGCTTGCTTCGCGAAACCGGGGCGCTGGAGTACTTGCACCGCTGGGAAGAGTTGGTCGGCGGACTGTGCCGTGCCGGGTTCGTGATCGAAGACTTGGAGGAACCGCGGCACGCAGACCCCCAAGCCGCCGTGGGCGCCTTCGGGCACCGCTGTTGTTTCGTCGCTCCTTACGTGCGCATCAAGGCGCGTCGCCTTCCCGGACCGCAGCCGAAAACGTGATCCGTTCCACCAAGCCCGGTGTCGGTTCCCGGCATCAAACGGCCGTGATTGGTCGGGGCTGCTAGCTGCCATTTGGACTCGCCGCAATTCGTCTTGTCGGAAAACGGGCAAAACTGTACTCTCCCCCTCCCATTTCTCTGCCAATACGGAGGGTGCAGCGCGTGTCACGGGAGGCATCGACTTGTCAGCGGAAGCACGATCGTCGCGAGTCGCAGAGCGTGGCTTCATCCGGCTCGGAAGACGTCAACCGTGTTCTCTTGCGGTTGGTCGACGCCGGCCTGATCGGCGTGCTTTTCGTCGCACCGCTGTTCATGGGTGGGCGTGGGGACATCGGGCGTCTGGTCTACGTGGCCTTGGTGTGCTGGACGTCCGTCTGCTGGCTGCTGCGGCAGTGTCTGCTAGCAGACGCCCGCTGGCGCTGGTCGGGTCTGGAGGCCATCCTCCTGGCCGGCGTGGGGCTGGTCGTCTTGCAGTTGACACCGCTGTCGCCGAACGTACTGAACGCCTTGTCGCCGCGAATCAGCGGCCTGTTGCCGCTGTGGACGACGCAAGCCACCCCGGAAACGCAGTTGGGCGTGTGGAACCAACTGACGCTAGCACCCCAAGCGACTCGCGGCGGGCTGATCACGCTGATGGCTCATGCGTTGCTGTTCTTGGTGCTGATCCAGCGGATCCGGGATGAACGCGACGTGAAGCGGCTGGTGCGCTGGCTGGCCTTGGCGGCCGTCGGCATGGCCGCGTTGGGCCTGGCTCAGATGCTGCTGAGCAACGGCAAGTTCCTGTGGCTCTACGAGCACCCATCCCGCGACACGTATCGGGTGGTCAAGGGTCCGTTTCAGAATCAGAATCATTTCGCTCATTTTCTCGCCTTGGGGATCGGCCCGCTCTTGTGGTGGCTGCACCGCTTGTGGACCGCTGCGCCGAAGTCTTCCTTCGGGTCCGGCGGCCGTTTTGCGGATCGGCGCGAGATCGCCAAGCACGCCCTGACGATTGGTCTGGGTCTGGTCGCCTTCGCCGGCTTGCTGACCTTCTCCCGCGGCGGTGTAATCGCCATGTTTGCCGCAGCGGCAATCGCCTTGGGTCTGCTGATTCGGCGGGGGCTGTTGGGCAAGAAGTCGCTGGCGGCCATCGGCGGATTGGCCGTGATGACGTGCGGGGCCCTGGCCATTTACGGCTACGAGCCGCTAACCACGAGGCTCAGCACGCTCCGGGATGCTCGGTCGCTCGATGAGGTCTGCCGAGGCCGCAGCGCCCTCTGGGCCGCCCATCTGAGGACCATTCCTCAATTCGCCTGGACGGGCACCGGCGTCGGCAGCCATCCCTACATCTACCCGACTTACATGCCGGAGGACTTCGACGTCGAGTTCACGCACGGCGAGAATGGTTACCTGCACCTGCTGGTCGAGACCGGCGTTCCGGGACTGGTCCTGATGCTAGCCGCCGCGGGGGTGATTCTGTTCTGGTGTCTGGGCATCGCGCAGGCTCCGGCCCAGACCGACGGCCCGGCTTTGGCAGCGGCCCTGGTGCCCGGTCTGGCGGCCAGTCTGCTCCACTCGTTCGGCGATTTCGTGTGGTACATTCCCGCCTGCTTGTCGTTGACGATCGTGCTGGCCGCCTGTGCTTGCAGGCTGTTCCAGCTGACAGCCTGCCGCGAAGCAGGGCGGGGCACGGCGACGCGACTGGGGTGGGATTGGTTGCGATCGCTCATCAGCGGCGGCGAGGTCGCGGTGGGGCGCACGGCCTGGATTGTCGCCGGTTGCGGTCTGGGGGGCCTGGCGGTGGCCATGACGGCGGCCCGGGTGCCGGCCGCGCTGGCGGTTCCGGATTGGGAAGCCCATTTCAAGCTGGTCCGGGCGGCCCGCCACGGGGGCGCGTGGGAGGACCCGGCCGAATCACGCGCCCGCCTCGACGCGATGGCTGCGCACCTGAAGGACGCCCTGCGCCGCGATCCTTACCATGCCCGCGCCAACATCCAAATCGCCGGGGTGTACTTGCGGCAGTTCGACGTCTGGCAGCAGACGATGGCGAACCCGATGCCGCTGAGCCAAATCCGCGATGCGGCGTTGGACTCGCACTTCCCCACGCGCCAGGCACAAGACCAATGGTTGGCGGTTGTAACCGGCGAAAATCGGCGGCTGTTGGACTTGGCCCTGCTGCACGTCCGGCGGGCCTTGCGACTGTGCCCCTTGATGGGAGAGGGCTACGCACATCTGGCCGAATTGGCTTTTCTGGACAGCTCGTCCCCGCAGCTGAAACGCGAGTTGGTCGAGCAGGCGCTGCGGGTGCGGCCTTACAGCGGCATCGTCCTGGTGGCCGCTGGCGGGGAAGCCGCCCTGATGCAGGACCACGAACGCGCGCTGGCGCTGTGGAAGCAGGCGTTCCATCTGGACCCCGATCAGCAAATGCGGATCATCGAGTTGCTGGCGCTGCACGCGCGTGCCGAGGAATTCGTCGAGGTTTTCGAACCGGACCGAGTGGCGCTGGGCAAACTGTACTACTTCTACCGCGACCACACCGTGCTGGAGTCGGCCAAGTTCGTCGGCGCCCGCTATGTGGCGGAGTTGGAAAGGGAAGCGGCTCACAAGGGCGGAGCGGAAGCAGCGTCGCTCTGGGACCAGGCCAGCGGCGTGTACACCTATTTGGGAGACACGCGGAAAGCAGCCGCGTGTGCCCGCACTGCGGTCCACCACGCCGCAGACGACTTTGGCCTGCACCAGCGTCTGGCCGCGGCCCTGATGAACAACCGGGAATACGACGAGGCCGTCTCGCAGTTGCAGTGGTGTCTCAGCCGCCAGCCGGAGGACACGAGCGTCCAGCAACAGCTGGAGCAAGCGAATCGGCAAAGGCTGACCTCGCCAGGAGTCATCGTTCGCTAGCAGAGGCAACTATGTTCAAGTGTTTGGCAAGGGCAGGAGTCTCCAGAAAGGTCGCGCCGCGAGCGGCGGCCTCCTGGCCGCTGTTTGCCCTGATTTACTTCACGTCCTACTGGCTGCGGTTCGAGGGCGGCTTGAACGGTCCCGAATTGCGGCTCTTCCTATCCACGTTTGCCTGGGTGGCCTGCCTGAAGGTCGCCGCCTTCGCCTACTTCCGCGTGTACCAAGGCTGGGGACGATACGTCACGTTCCACGATCTGACGCTGCTCTTGAAGGCCGCCACGGCCAGCTCGTTCGCCATCCTCCTGGTCGATTTCTTGCTCTTTCCCGCGGCTTCGACTCCGCGGAGCGTGTTCCTCATGGATTGGGGCCTCACGATCGTCGCCATCGGCGGCCTGCGGTCGCTGGCTCGGTTGTTGGAGGAGCGGGAACGTTCGCCGTTGTTCTCCGGTGGCACCACTCCCGCGTTCATCGTGGGCGCGAACGATTCGGGCGAGGCCCTGCTTCGCGAGATCCGCCGCAATCCGCGGCTGGCCTACCGTGTCGTCGGCTTCATCGCGGAAGACCCGAATGCGGTGGACTCCCAGATTGGCGGCGTCCCCGTGATCGGCTGTCTGGCCGAAACCTGCCAGTTGGCTACTCAGTACAGCATCTCCGACGTCTTCATCACCGCCGGTGAGTTGGCTGGCCAGCAGGTCCGCCAGTTGGTGGAGGAAGCGCGCCAAGCCAAGATCAACGTCCGCGTCCTGCCCAGTTACGAGCAGTTGCTGAGCGGGACGGTCGCCTTGCGCCCCCGCGAAGTCTCGATCGAGGACCTGCTCCGCCGCGAGCCGGTCCGTTTGAACTTGGCCGAATTGCACCGCTGGATCGACGATCGCGTCCTGCTGGTCACCGGCAGCGCCGGCAGCATCGGCTCGGAAATCTGCCGGCAACTGTTGCAGTTCTCTCCCCGGCGTCTGGTGCTCGTCGACCGCTCGGAGAACGGCCAGTTCTTCCTGGAGCGGGAACTGAGGCGCCTGGCCCCCGACTTGGAAATCCGGATTTGCATCGGCGACGTGACGGATCCCACGCGGATGCGGACCCTGTTCCAGGCTCATCGTCCCGACGTAGTGTTCCACGCGGCCGCCTACAAGCACGTGCCGCTGATGGAAGCCCATCCGGGCGAGGCCGTCAAGAACATCGTACTGGCCACCAAGCTGTTGGCGGACATCGCCGAGAGCTGTGGAGTATCGTCTTTCGTCATGATTTCGACCGACAAGGCGGTCAATCCGACCAGCGTCATGGGCGTCTGCAAGCGTGTGGCGGAGTTGTACGTGCAGGCGAAGGCGGGCGAGGCCCACTGCCAATTCGTCACGGTGCGGTTCGGCAACGTGCTGGATTCGGCGGGCAGCGTCGTACCCCTGTTCCGCCAGCAGATCGCGGCGGGCGGGCCGGTGACGGTGACGCATCCTGACATGGTCCGCTATTTCATGACGATCCCGGAGGCGTCGCAATTGGTGATTCAGGCCGGCGCGATGGGCCGCGGCGGCGAGATCTTCGTGTTGGACATGGGCGAGCCGGTCAAGATCGTGGACTTGGCCCGCGACATGATTCGCCTGTCGGGCCTGGAAGTCGGACAGGACATCGAAATCCAGTTTGTCGGCCAGCGTCCCGGGGAGAAGTTGTTCGAGGAGTTGAACTGCGACGGCGAGCGTCACCGGCCCACGTCGCACCCCAAAATCTTGGTCGCGGAACCGGAGACGATCGACGTCGCCGTGCTCCAAGGCGCGCTGGAGCAACTGCGCCAAATCGCCAACAGTCCGCGGGCGGCGATCATCGCATCGTTGCAGGCTCTTGTGCCCCAATATGCGGCCACCGAGGCGATCCCGCAACCGACCTTCCGTGTGGTGCCAGACGATGACGACGGAACTGCGTTGACGGCCGACGATCAGGCTGGCCACGTCGTGACGCTCGACGCTTCGTCGGCCGCGCGACCCAAGACACGGCGCAGGGCGGCCTGATGCACGCCACCTCGAGCGGTCAAACACCAAGTGCCGGACGCCGGCGCGAGTTCACGCCACACGGTGCCAGCGGTGAATCTGGTCTTGAAGCGATTCCCCTCAAGGACTAACCTAACGCGGCCTTGCGGCCGCAACCAAGGAAGCCAGCGGGGGAGAGGCGACATTCGGCACGGTTCCTCCACCTGTCTGCCTGCAGTCGCCGCCTCGAACTGGAGTTCCAATGTCTGGCCGTCACATGCTGCTTGACCGCTCGCGTTCGGGGAGGCCATTCAAAATGCTCGACACCCCCCCTATCAGGCAGTCGAGCAAGGCAACCACGGCAGCGGTATCCGATGCTTTCTTCTGCCTCGTGCTAGCAACGCTGCTGTCGTCTTGTTCGCTGCTCTTGCTCGGCTGCTTCCCGCGACAAGACGTGCTTTTCGCCGCGTCGTTCGCGCTCACGATCAGCGCCGTGCTGGTGCTCTTCAGTCTCGCTCGTCAGGGATGGCAGACACATCTGCTGGCGTTGAGTTTCTGTGGCGTCTACGCCTTCGCGTATCCGGGCAGCGGTTTGCTGTTGTGGCTGTTTCCGGAAACCGCGCATCCCATGCTGGCGACGGATCCCGAGACGCTCTCCCACAGCCTGCTCGTGGGCGGTTTGGGATGGCTGGCCTTTGTTTGGGGTTACTGCAGTCACGCGTTTCGAGCGCGGGATTCCGCCCGGCCAGGGCAGATAGGCAAGCCAGCCACCACGTTTCTCGGGCCCTTGCTTTGGGTCGGGTGTTCGGGAATTGCCTTTCGCCTGATGGTCCAACTGTACTCTTTCTACGAGGGCAGCGATAACTTCCTGAACCGAGGCGTGCTGCCATCGATTCTGGCCAACGCCGGCATGATTTGCACGTGTACGCTGTGGCAAGCCGGGCTGCGGCGGTATCGTGTGGCCTGTCTGGTCCTGTTGGCGGCCTACTCCGTGCTGGGTCTGCTCTCCGGCCAACGCGCCGACATGTTTGTACCGGCGTTGCTCCTGACCTGCGTCATGCTCTTGGGTCCCGGAGGGCCTTCCCGGTCGATCCGTTCGGCGGTGGTCGTGGCCGCTGGTCTGGCCCTGGCGATTGTCGTCAGCTATCCGCTCCTGACACGGTTCAAGCTGATGATGGGCAGCGAGCGCACCAAGACGGCGGGACTGGAGAGAATCGATGAGGTGAAGGTTGCCCTGGGACAGGCGTTCGACCCGTACTGCGATGACAGCGAGCGAGCTGACGAGACCTGGGGCGATGCGATGCTGCGCATTTCCACCCGATTCTCGCATCTCCAGTACGGCGGGACCGTCGTGGTACGCGGTCGCGAACAGGTCGGCTGGCTGTACGGTGCCTCGCTCCTGGACAGCCTGATCGTCTTTGTCCCGCGAGTGCTTTGGCCCAGCAAGCCCACCATCGGTCTGGGCGAACAGGCGTACCAGTGGATGGGGTATCAGGGAGCCGGTTCGGCGACCGTGCCCGTTGCGGCCGATTGGTACCTGAACTTCGGACTGCCGGGGGTCGCGATCGGCATGTTCCTCACGGGCTGCGGCTACGATCTCATCTCCCGTCGCTTGAGCCGATCCGGACCGCTGGCCCGCACGCTCTTGGCGTTTCTCATTTATCCGCTGATGATCGCGGGGCAGGGCATTTCAGGACTCATCTCCGTGGTGGCGATTCACGGCGTGGTCGTGTACTTGCTGCAGCGGCTGATCGCCCCAAAAAGAGCAAGGGGCAGCACCGGCAATCACCGCGGTCGCGAGTCTCGTCGGTTCTCGTTTCTTCGGTCCTTTGACGAGACAGACGGAGGGTCCCAGCCGTGTCGAGCGTAGAACCCCATGCCTCTGATCGAAGCTACGCCGCCCGCGTCGGGAGCCAGACCTTGGCATCTGTTCGGTGTGTTCTCGCGCAGCGCGCTAGTGCGGTCGCGCAAGGCACAGGCTGCTTCCTCTGGTTGTCGTCGGCCGCCGGACGAACGGTCGTCTGGATGCTGGTCTGTAACTATCTACAGGCGGGGATTGGATTCGCTCTCAATCTCTGGCTAGCCAACCGGCTAGGCAGCGAAGGCTACGGAGTTCTCAGTTATTGTCTTGTCGTCGGCGGAATCTGCGCCACCCTCGTGGGGTTTGCCAGCGACAAGACGCTCGTCCGCGATCTGATTCAGGCTCGCGACCGGAACGCTGTGTTCACGGCCTCGCTGGTGCAGCGGAGCGTCGCCGCTCTGTTGGTGACCAGCGGCTGTCTGGGCATCGCCGCGTGGAGTTCCGCCGACGAACCGACCCGGACCTGGGCGATCTTGCTGGGTGCCGTTTGGGGCACGTTGATGGGGCTGTTGCCGACGGCGTGGCTGGATGCCCGTCAGGAAATGCGGCTGAGTGCGGCCCTGACGCTGCTCGAGCGCGTCGTCTTCGCCGTCTTGCTGATCGGCTTGCTTTCGCGACCCGGCCTCGCTCAACCGATTCTGACCGCCCTGCTATGCTTGGCGGGTTCGCGTCTGTTTGGTTTTGTGACACAATGGGGCCACACGGCCGAGAGTTTCCGGCCCGAAATGCGCACGGGTGCGTTGCGAACGGATTTGATTGCCCTCACGCAAGGAAATGCGCCTGTCTTGGGGGCCGCGGTGGCCAGCTTGATGCTGACCCATGTGAACCAATTGTTCTTGGAACACCAGGACGGGGCGACGGGGTTGGCCTACTATGCGATCGCCTTCCAACTCATTTCCCTGGTGACGATCTTGCAGGGGCAAGTGCTGCGGTTTCTCACGCCCCGCATCGCAGAGATCACGCGGCCGGGAACTCCGAGCCGCGAAATGCGTCGCGACCTGATCCGCTTCAGCGTTGGGTCTGGATTGATCACGCTGATGCTCGCCGTGCCCTTGTTGATTCTTGCTCCCTGGGGTCTGTCGCTGTGCTTCCGTCCAGAGTACCAGGCAGCCAGCACGCCGTTGCGAATTCTCTGCGTCTGGGCGGTTCTTTACGGACCGGCTTTGATTGTCAATCAGTTCTTGTTGTGTTTGCGACTCACTCGCGCCTACCTGGCGGTGACCGTGGCCGGAGGGGGCATGGCTCTGTTCCTGGGCCAAGTCTTGGTTCCCCGGCTTGGTGCCAGCGGCGTAGCCCTCTCGCTCCTGTGCTCCCATGCTGCCTCGATGATCGCGCAGGGGGTCCTTGTGGCCCGTGGCATTCGATCGCTGGAACCCCACCCGCTGCCAGGCAGCTATGGAGATCCCAAACGATGAAACCGAGTGTCGCCAGTAGGATTTCCTGCGTCGAAAGCGGCTTCCGGCCCCAGTGAGTTGGCATCGACAGACCTCGCGAGCCGGCGGTTTTGCGGACGAAACCTCGAAGAGTCGTCCATGTCACGACCTGGCCCGGTCCCCCGTTCGACGGCGGCCGGATCAACCGCTACCACGTGCTCAAGCGGCTGAGCGCGCGGCACCGCTTCCGTTTTGTGGTTCTGCGGGAGCCTCGCGACCCGCCGGAGATGGATTCCGAGGCCCTTGCTGCCCTGGGCATCGACAACGACGGAGTCGAGATTGTGGATCGGCCCACCATCTCGAACGCAGGCCGCTTGGCCGGATTGCTCACCAGCCAGCGTCCTCCCGGCGTGGATTTCTTCGAAAAGTGCGTTGGCGATTCGCTCCGCGCCGCCGTGGACCGCGTTGTCCATGATTGGAGCCCGGACGTGCTTATGGTCTGGAGTCCCAATTGGGCTGCCACGCTGCACCGCACGGCCACCCACCTGCGGCGGGTCCTGTTTGCCTGCGACAGCATGAGCATGCTCCACCGGAGCATCGCCTGTAACTCAGCCGGTTGGCTCCGCCGACTCTATCACCACGAGGTGGCACGCCGATATCGGCACTACGAGCACGCGTACTTCCCTGGCTACGACGAAGTTGTCTTTGTCGGGCCTCGAGACGCGGCGGCCGTGGCCCTTCCGCCTTCCGTTTCCGTCGCGGTGATTCCCAACGGCGTGGATACGGAGCGACTGCAGCCCGCGGCCGCAAACCGCGTCCCGACGCCGCCACTAATCCTGTTTCACGGAAATCTGGCTTATGTCGCCAACGCGGATTGTGTGCGCTTTCTGGCCACCGTGCTCGGACCTTGGCTCCAGCGCCGGCTGGGTCCCAACGCCTTCGAGATTCGCGTCATCGGCGGGGGGGCCGACGATCGTCTCAGGCGGACGGTAGGCGGCCTGCCCTGGCTGAAACTTGCCGGATACGTCGATGACTTGGCTGCTGAGTTGCGCGCGGGGACCGTGTACGCCGCACCGCTGGCCATGGGGGGCGGGATTAAGAACAAGGTCCTGGAGGCGATGGCACTCGCGAGGCGTTCGAGGCCATCGAAATTCAGCCGGGAACGGAGGCCGTCCAGACCGCGCTGTCCGAGTTCCCGGAACAAGTCGCTGCCTTGCTTGCCGATCGCCGCCGCCGGCAGATGCTGGGAGCGGCCGCACGCGAGTGGGTCGTGAGGCGGTCCAATTGGGATTTCGTCGCCGAGAACTTCGAGGCCCTTTGGGATGACATCGCGCGGACAGGGAGGAATGTTGGATGACACCGCAAATCGGTCCGCCGCATTTTCTGCTCGTCGGCAACGGTCCTTATGCCAACCGGGGCAACGAGGCGATTGTGCGCGGCACCATGTCGGTTCTGGAAAACGCCTTTGGCAGCGACTTCCTGGTCACGCTGGGAACCATCGGCAGTCCGGAGCAGGTCAAGCAACAGGCCGTGGGCGAGACGGATCGCCGCATCCGGCACGTCCTCCTGCGGCCCGCTCCCCTGCTCCGCTGGTCGCCGGCGTGGTGGCGGCGGCAATTGCTGCGGACCGTCGGGAAAGGGATCTGCGACACGCGCGTGCTGGCTGCGGCTGCCCGGACGGCGTGCTGCGCCCTGGAGATCGGCGGCGACCTGTATTCGCTGGAATATGGCAGACCGCTCGACTTCATGCACATGGATCGCTTCTTGGACGGATGCGGGGTGCCCGTCATCCTGTGGGGCGCCTCGGTCGGTCCCTTCGATTCCCAACCGCGTTTCGAGATCCAGATGATGAAACACTTGCAGCGGCTGCGAGGGGTCTTCGTACGCGAACCGCACTCCTACGACTACCTGTGGCGGCGCGCGGTGCGGGACAATCTTCACCGAGTCGCCGATCCGGCGTTTCTGATGCCGGCGAAACCGGCGGAGCAGCAACAGGTTGGCTGCGTCCTGCCGGAGGGCGCCGTGGGGTTGAACTTCAGTCCCCTGATGGCGAGATACGCCAGCCACGGGGACAGCGACGAATGGGTCCGGCGCTGCGCCGCATTGGTCGGGGCCGTGGCCGAAGCCACGCGCCGGAGCATCGTCCTGGTACCGCACGTCACCGCTCCGCACAGCGACGACCACGCGTTGCTTCGCCGCGTGGCCGATGCGGTTGCCGCTCGGCACCGTGATCCCGTCGCCTGCGTGGGCGGGCGGCTGACTGCGGCGGAGACGAAATGGGTCATTGGCCGCTGTTCGGCCTTTGTGGGTGCCCGTACGCACGCGACGATTGCCGCGCTTTCGTCCGGCGTGCCGACGCTGAGCCTGGCCTACAGCGCCAAGGCGAAGGGCCTGAACCAGGATCTGTTTGGTTCTCAGGATTTCTGCCTCCAGCCGAGTGAACTCACCCCGTCCACGCTTGCCGATCGTGTCGTCCGTCTCCTTCGCGACGCCGCCTGCATTCGCGCGCATCTGGAACGTGCCATGCCTGCCGTCCGTGACCGAGCGATGGCGGCCGGGCAACTGCTGCGGGAGATGGTCCGGATACCCGGTGTGCGCGTTGCCGCGAGGCGGGTTGCGTGAGGGAGGCTCGGGGGTTTCGCGGAGCGGGTGGAGCACGGCTTAGGAAGCGAACCGGAACAGACACCGAAAAGACCAACCATCGGCGCGTTGTGCCGAGAAGGGCAAGCGTTTTTGAAAAACGTGAATAGGAATTGAGGACCGATGAGAATAGGCATCTACGCTTACTGGAATGTTGCCCAAGAGCCGGGCTGCGTGCGCATGATGGGTTGCCATGCACGCTACCTGCGGCACTTTCTTGACCTGAGCGATGAAGTCCGATTGTTCACCTCCGTGGTCTCGTCTGCTCGCAACGCCCCCTGGGAGTCCGTCTCCGATCCGCGCCTGGAAGTGGTGCCGCTGGGCGTGAACTCCTTTGTTTCCGCTTGGCTTGCGCAGCGGCATTTGCGGCAGATCCTTCAGGCACGGCTCCCCGGCCTTGACGCCGTCTACGTTCGCTTGTTCGATCCTTGTCCGTGGCTCTGGGCGCCCCTCTGCGAAGCGCACGGTGTCGGCCTGGTGTACGACATGGTGGGCGACCCCGTGCAGGGCATCTGGCAGCGCCGTGACTGGTCCTGGGCCGGCCGTTGGCTGCGGCGCGGGCTGTTCTGGCCGGAGGAGTGGTTGACTTTCCGCGCCGCGCGGAACCATACCCTGCTCCTGAACGGCAGCGAGGTGGCGCGGCGCTACGGCCCTCGGCACCCTGCCCCGGAAACGATCATCTCTTCCACGCTGGAGGCGGAGGATTTTTATTTGGTAAACGCCTATGCCCCCAACGCGCA
>CAYUFW010000095.1:0-7218 GCA_964443915.1 uncultured Pirellulaceae bacterium | reverse complement strand
GGAGGAGGAGGGTTTCTACCAGCGTGCCGAGACCTGCACCGGGGACGAGATTCGCGTCCTCTACGTCGGCATGCTGCGGCCTGCCAAGCGTCTGGAAACCCTGATTGACGCCGTCGCGGAACTCGCATCGCAAGGGCGCGCTATCCGTCTCCGAATCATCGGCGCGGCCGAGCCCCCGTCGTACCGGGACTCGTTACAGAGACGGGCGGCTGCGCGGGGGCTGGGGACGCGAGTGGAATTCGCCGGTTACGTGCCGCTGGGACCGGCGCTCAATCAGGAATACCGGTCGGCTGACATCTACGCCTTTCCGTCGCTGACTGAGGGCGCCGCCCGCACCCTGCTGGAAGCCGCCGCGCAGTCGTTGCCCTGCGTGCTCACGGACGTGGGAGGAGTTCGTGACCTGTTTGCCGACGGACAGAGTGCTTTGGTTGTGCCGGCCAACGATTCCGCCGCCATGGCCCGTGCGATCGGACGTTTCATCGACGACGGCCCGTTGCGGCGGACCTGCATCGCCAACGCCTATGCGATCGCCGCCCAGCACACTTGCCGCGAATTCGTTCGCGGCATGGTCCAGCGTTTGAAAGCAGCAGCGAGGAAAACGCGCCGGCGGCGCCTTGCATCGCCCGAGGGAACGGATGGTCCGCACGGCGCCAGGGCGGCGTGAATGCCGGCACCGCGCAAGCTGCCCGGCACCCAGCAGAAACCGGTCGAGGAGGAGAATTCCATGAAACACCGTTGGGCACTCCTCTGGAGTTGGTTCGTGGCCTTTTGCTTCGATTGGCTTCCCGATGCGCCGCCGATTATGCGCTGGCGGGGGTGGCTGTACGGCTGGTGCATGCGAGGACGCGGCCGGGATTTTCAAGTCGCCAGTCGCGTTCACTTGAAGGGGCTGGAGCACATCTCGGTGGGAGACCATGTGTACCTCGCTCCCGGTGTGGCCGTGCTCGCCGGCGACGAAGTGGTCATCGAGGACGAAGTGATGATCGCCTACCACAGTGTGGTCACGGACGGCAACCATACCCGCCTGGAGGGCAGCTATCGTTTCGGACCGCGCTGCAATGCCCCCGTGCGGATCGGACGCGGCACCTGGATTGCCGCCAACTGCACGGTGGTCAGCGGAGCGATTGTCGGCCAGGGCGTTCTGGTCGCCGCGAACTCGGTGGTCACGGGGCAGATGCCGGACCACTCCCTGGTGGCGGGCGTGCCGGGCAGAGTCATCCGCCGATTGGACGCCGAGGGGGATCGGTCGGGGGCCATGAAACAGGCGGCTTGAACGAAGTGACGTGCTGCGGAGGGTCATCACGGTGCATTCGGAATTCCCTAGGGTCAGCGTTATCATTCCCTGCCGCAACGAAAGCCGGCATATAGGCTCCTGCTTGGCGTCCATCGCCGAGTGCGATTTTCCCAAGGATCGCCTGGAGGTGTTGGTCGTGGACGGCATGAGCGACGACGACACGCGGACGATCGCTCAGGAATTCGCCGAGCAGCATTCTTACGCACGGGTCTTGGAAAACCCTCGGCGAATCACTCCCGCCGCCTTGAATCTCGGCGTCGCCGCGGCGGGGGGGGACGTGATTGTGAGAATGGATGCGCATTGCGATTATCCCGCGGATTACCTGTCCGCGCTGGTCCGCTCCTTGGAAGAGACCGGGGCGGATAACGTGGGCGGCATTTGTCTCACGCGGCCTGCCCGCGACACGGCCATCGCCGGCGCGATTGCGATCGGGCTTTCTCACCCCCTGGGCGTCGGCAACTCGTACTTCCGCATCGGCTCGGCGACCCGCCGTTGCGTCGATACGGTGCCCTTTGGGTGCTATCGCCGCGATGTCTTCGAACGGATCGGCCTGTTTGACGAGGAATTGGTGCGAAACCAGGACGACGAATTCAATCTGCGGCTGCGCAAGCACGGTGGGCGGATTCTGCTGATCCCGGAGATCGCCGCGCGCTACTATCCCCGGGATTCGCTCCGGAAGCTGTGGCAGATGTACTACCAGTACGGCTACTTCAAGCCGCTGGTCGTCAAGAAGGTCGGCGGCGTGATGACGTTCCGGCAACTCGTGCCCGCAACGCTGGTCGTCAGCCTCGTGATGTCGTGGTTGGCGGTGCTGGTCGCCCCCGGTGCCTGGTGGCTGGCCGCGACCATTCTGGCGGCCTATGTTTCCGCCCTGCTGGCCGCGGCGGTGCCGATCGGATGGCGACGTGGGCTTCGTTGCGGATTGGCCATGCTGCTCGTCTTTCCGACGCTCCATTTTTCGTACGGCTTCGGGTTCCTGCGAGGAGTGGCCAAATTCCTGTTCTTCTCGAGACGCTCGGGGCCGATGACTGCCGACGTTCCGATCTCCCGCTAGCGTGGAGAGGTTACTCCCCTGGAGACGCTGTCCTCCGCTCTTGCCGGAGGATGCTGTCGACCGAAAAACTGCCGTGGCTCCGCGGGCAGTACCTGGGTACCATTCGCAGGACTTCAAGGTAATGTCATACAGCACGCGGTAGCCATTGGCTCGTTTAACCCGGAGCCAACGGCGACGGCGTGCGGCGATCTACGCCGTCGCCGTTGGCTCCGGGTTAAACGAAGATGTGCCATCCTCAACCGCGTGCGGTATAGCAGATGAAGCGAAGGTGAGCGGATGAAGCGAATCGTCGATGTGCTGGCTGCTAGCGTGGGGCTGATCGCGTTGTCCCCGTTGCTGGTGGCGATCGCCTGCCTGATCAAACTGAGTTCCAGGGGACCGGTTTTCTTTCGCCAGCTGCGAGTCGGTCGCGGCTGGCGCACCTTTCGCATCTTCAAGTTCCGCACGATGGTCCACGATGCCGCGGCACGGGGGGCGCCGATCACCGTCGGCGACGACAACCGCATCACGGCGGCCGGACGAGTGCTGCGCAAGGCCAAGCTGGATGAACTGCCGCAACTGCTCAACGTGCTCCGGGGCGACATGAGTCTTGTGGGGCCGCGTCCGGAGGTGCCGCAGTACGTAGAACGGTTCCGTGCAGATTACGAAGAAATCCTCCAAGTGCGTCCGGGCATCACCGATTTGGCTTCCTTGCGCTACCGAGATGAAGCGGCCGTGCTGGCCCAAGCCGGGGACCCGCAGCAGGCATATGTCCAGCAGGTGCTCCCGGAAAAAATCCGGCTGGCCAAAGAATACGTCCGGCACCACTCGCTGGCGGGCGACCTGCGGATCGTGTGGCTGACCATCGGCCACCTGTTGCTGGATCGCTTCCGCGCCCCCCGCACGGGTCCGGATGTGGTCGCCCTGCCCGCGGCGAAAGTTCCCTTCTTCCGCGTGGCAATCAGCGAGGAGGAAATTGGCGAGGTCGTCGCGTGCCTCCGGTCCGGCTGGCTGACGACGGGTGAACGGGTGAAGCGATTCGAAAGCGACCTGGCCGATTTCGTCGGTGCCAAGCACGCGGTCGCCGTGAATTCCTGCACGGCGGCGCTGCACTTGGCCGTCGAGGCGCTGAACTTGGGGCCGGGCCAAGCGGTGCTGGTGCCCACCATGACCTTCGCCGCCACTGCCGAGGTGGTGCGCTACCAAGGCGCCGTGCCGCTGCTGGTGGACTGCGATCCGGTGACGTGCAATATCGACCTGGATGACGCCGGCCGGAAAATCAGCGATCTGCGCTGCGGGCAAACGCCGTTGGATCCCTCTCTGAAAGTCGTCGGCCTGATTCCCGTACACGTGGCCGGCGTGATGGTGGATATGACCGCGGTCCGGCGATTTGCCGAAGAGCACGGCCTGTGGGTCGTGGAGGACGCCGCGCATGCCCTCCCGGCTGCGTACCGGCAGGATCACTCGCAGCCCTGGCGACGCTGCGGTGAGAACACGGCCGCAGTAACCTGCTTTTCGTTTTACGCCAACAAGACTATCACCACCGGTGAAGGCGGCATGGCCGTCACCGACGACGCGGACCTGGCGGCGCGAATGCGGCAGATGTCGCTGCACGGACTCTCGCACGACGCCTGGAAACGGTATTCCGGCGGCAGCAGCTGGGACTACCGGATCGTCGCGCCGGGCTACAAGTACAACCTGACCGACATCGCCGCCGCGATCGGGATCCATCAACTGCGGCGAGCGGAAGCGTTGCGTCTGCGGCGCGAGGAGCTGGCTTACCGGTACCGGACTGCCTTGGCCGCCGTCGACCAGTTGGAACTGCCACCCGTGCCGGAGAACCGGCTGCACTCCTGGCACCTGTTTCCCATCCGCTTGCGTCTGGAGGATCTAATCCTCGACCGCAACGGCTTCATCGACGAACTGCGGTCGCTCGGCGTGGGTTGCTCGGTCCACTGGCGGCCCTTACACTTGCACCCCTACTACGAACGCACGTTTGGCTGGCGTCCTCATGAACTTCCCACGGCCAGCCGAGTCTGGGAACAACTGATCAGCCTGCCGCTTTTTCCCGATATGCAGGAATCCGAACTGCGGCGCGTGATCGATTGCACCCGCATGATCTGTCAACGCCACAAGAGAGGCGGTAGGCTGGTTGTCCAGCGAAAAGCAGCGTAGGCCCGTGGGAAAAAGGTCATCGGAATCGCCGGCGAGCTTTCCTGAGCCAATTGTAGAACAGTCGCCTCAGAGACTTCTTCAGCCAGGGCGGCAGGACGCCCGTCAAGCGTGCCCGGAGGGATCGGCACTTGCGTGAGTGAGAATCAAGTTCTTCAACCACCGAACTCATCGCGGAAATGAAATACCCGAAGTCGCCACGGTTGATGGCTTCTTGCCAAGAGGCATGACTGGCCCCTGCGACCTTCAACCGCAGATCGTAAGTCTTTCGTCGCGCGGAGTCACGGTCCATCGGATCTGGGCCAACTCGCTTGGCCGGCCTCCATGCCTTGAGGGCGTCCTTCAGATGCAAACGATAGGCGAGCCCTTCACGCCGATGTCTCAATCCCCCAGCCTGTGAGGATACTGCAGTTGTGGGAGAGATGTCTTGGAGTTCGAGACGCCCTTGTTGCCGTGCGGAGTCTAGCAGATCGGCGATGGCTGGATTTCGCACGACCAGAATATTCGTGCCCTCTGGGTCATCAATATAGTCCGGAAGCCATGCATCGCCAATGGAGATATCGGCCGTCTCGCCGAAAACGTCATCGCAGTAATCACAGGCGGGGACGCGAAAGAACCCGTGCCCCCAATTCGTGCCAAACAGCTCCGCTGCCGGACAGCATTCTGTCTGGCGATTCCCTCCCCTACCTCGCGCCGCAACGGCATACCGATCTGCAGTCCCGTGCGGCTGTTTCCTCCGAAAGTCAATCTGCTCCAAAGTACCCGGTGCGATTCCCATCTGCCAAGCTAGCATGTCCGCAAAGCAAGTGCTCTTCAGGTGTCCGCAAACCAGACTGATGCACACGTGAATGCCTTGGCGAAACTGTTCGTCGCAATTCGCCAGCAGCCGGACCGCCTTGATGAAGCACGGCAAACCCACAATCGCATACCTTGCGGCGGTCGCCTTGACTTCTTTCAGGGCGGCCGACATTTCCACAGGGTAGTACCGTGATTTGGCCCCGTCGAGGACCTCCTCCGGTGACGAAGACACGGCCATGCGAAACAGCACTCCGGCGCCGTGTGCGGTGCTGCAACTCTTCACGTGGATCACGCGATCAACGTGACCGCCGATCAACAGCTCGTGTGCGAGCCAGGTCCCCAGGCCACCGGAGCTGCCATTCGCACGGAAGCTGCCTTCTCTTACAAATCCCGCATAGCTGCGAAGACAGTAACCGATGCCGTCAAAATACTCACAGCTCGTGCCGAACAGCTTTGCGGCAATCTCCTCTTCATCCGGGCCCAGTCCGGAGAAGGGGCAAACCTGAAGGACTTTCGTGCTTCCGGAGAGATGGTCCACGTCCTCGCGAAGTCGCGCCGTGTACATTCCCTGCGAACTCATGACGATCTGGAGTACGTCATCCGCAACGGCGGCACACGCCCCGCAACCGACGCAGAAGCCTCCATCCACGACGGTTTGCAGTAATGACTCTACTTCGTTCACGATCAATCACCTACGACCATTATCGGGTGAACATTGGGTTCAAGATAGCCACAATCCGCCGCATCGTCCGGAACGTGATGCGTGGCACCTTGATGGAAAACAGGATGCACGAATGGGCGACGATCAGCTCCACACGGCATGATGGCGGAGTAAGCACGCGACTAGGAGTTTTTTCCTCTTTTGAAAACACGGTGGTTCGGGGCATTATGGGTGTGACGGGGGGTTGAATCAAGAGCATTTATTACCGGGGAGCAAGGAGGCTGTCCGATGGCGAAGACGCCTGTCAAGTTCGTCGAACCGTTAAGCGATAGCGCAAAGGAGGAGCTGTGGGAAGTGGTATGCACGGGGACCACAATTCGGCAGCGTCACCGAGCCCACGCAATTCTGCTTAGCGATCAGAAGAGGAGCATCGAAGACATCGCCGGGATTTTCCGGGTCTGCACGAAGACTGCAGGTTCATGGATTGATCGGTGGAACGAAGCCGGGATGGAGGGGCTGGACGATGCGACGCGGCCGGGTGGACCGCCCGCGTTGACCGACGAGGAACAGGCGATCGTGATCGAGATCCTGAAGCAGTCTCCCCAGTCCCCGAAGACGGTACTGAATGAGATCCCGAAGCGTTTGAATGGCAACACGATTAGTGGATCGACCCTGCGACGCATTGCGCGGCGCGCGAATCTGCGTTGGAAGCGTGTGCGACGTTCCCTGAAGTCGCGGCGGAACGAGCAGGAATTCCGGGCAGCGCAGGACGACATACGCGAATTGGTGTACCTCCATGACCAGGGTGAGTTCGACTTATTTTTTTTCGATGAAGCTGGGTTCTCCCTCGTGCCTACGGTTCCCTACGCGTGGCAACTGCTGGGCGAACGTTTAGAGATTCCGTCTCAGCGCAGCCGACGCCTCAACGTGCTTGGCTTCCTGGGATTGGAGCAGCAACTCTCGGCCTTCACGGTCGAGGGATGCGTCGATAGTTCGTGCATCCTTACGGTGATGGATGCTTTCGCCAAGACATTAAAACGGACGACGGTTGTGGTACTGGATAATGCCTCCATTCATCACAGCGCAGAGTTTGATAGGCGTCTCGAACGATGGGCCCAGCAAGGACTCATTTTTTATTTCCTCCCACCCTACTGTCCAGAGCTGAACCTGATCGAGAAGTTATGGAAAATGATCAAATATCACTGGTTGCCGCTCTCTGCTTACGAATCCTTTCAATGCCTCATTGATTCCGTTGTTAAC
>CAYUFW010000094.1:0-25207 GCA_964443915.1 uncultured Pirellulaceae bacterium | reverse complement strand
CTCTTTAGGAACTCGACGGTAGAAGCAGGCCACGGGGCGGGCAGCGGATCGGGGAGGCCGGCGGCACGGCGGCCGGCAGCCAACTGCGCTGCGGCTTGACAAGCGGCCTGCAACATCCGCCCGCGCTCTTCCAGCGACAGATCCCACAAGTGTCGGAACTCCGCCTCGTTGGCGTCCTGTTGCGCCTGCGCCATGCCTGCGATCGTGGGCAATTCGGTAGTCATGATCCGAACGTGGGTC
Organism: uncultured Pirellulaceae bacterium; assembly: GCA_964443915.1. Taxonomy (GTDB): domain Bacteria; phylum Planctomycetota; class Planctomycetia; order Pirellulales; family Pirellulaceae; genus Anammoximicrobium. The sequence continues at coordinate 24,967 of CAYUFW010000094.1, read as the reverse complement.
AAGTTCAGCGCTGCTGCCGGCCAACCGTTTCCGTCGGGATCGATCCCGCCCGTGGCGGTTGACCTGAAGTATAGCCAAGACGTCGCCCGTCGTCATCCTCTACCGCGCTCAACGGCCCGTAGAAAGGTCATTGCGGGCCCGATCGTTCCACTTCCAGGCCGCAGAGAATCGGCATCTGCAATGGTGTCGGCGAGGCGTGTGCGGAGACGAATTCGATGGCCAGATTGTCCGTCACGGGGACGTTCTTGACCTCTCGCACGACAAACCCGTCGCCACTGCCGGACTGGGCGGCCGCGTCCACGCGCGCCCCGGCGAGTTCGCCCCGGACGCGAACGTCGAAGACGCGCTGGCCGGGCTGGTCGCCTGCGGCGCTGGCAAAGACGAACCGCAAGTTGTACATCGCCGGACCGTCGTTGGCGCCCCGCAGCGGGAGCACGAGCCGTTTCAAGCCCCGAGCCCCCGACGACACGATCCAGGCCCACTCGGACCGACTGCGTTCGGAGGCGTCGCCGTCGCCGGTGAAAAAACCGCCCCCCGGCTGAAGCTCGGTCTCGAACTGCAACTTGAGATCGAGGCTGGTCTCCAGCGACGGGTTCGGCGTAGGCCGCGGATAGGCCAGCCACAACTTGCCCTGCTTGTCGCGCCGGTCCCCCGGGGCTCCGAAGTTCAGCGACATCTGCCGGACGGGAGTCGTGGCTCCCACGCCGCTGTACAGACTCCACGGCCGGCGCGCCTCGCGCGGCTCCATGACGATCGTCGAGGCGATCGAGAACATGCAGACGCAGCCGGCACTGGCCTCGGGAATCACGACCAGGCCGCTGGCCGGAATGGCGTTGATCCAGCAGCCGGGCCGGTGCCCGGCAAAGTGCCGCGTGCCGGCGTCGCTTGCCAGGTCGAAGAAACCCGTGTGGCCGCTGCGGAACAGCAGCATGTTGTCGCACGCGGAAACCGCGCCGCAATGGTGCCCCGGCCGCATGAAACTCCACGGCACGGCCGCTCCGGTCAGCGGATGCTCGCGGGTCTTCTGCTCGCCGGACTTCAAGTCAAAGGCCCACGGCTCGGCGATGACCCGGTCGGCGACGATGATCGGCCGGTGCCGGTAATTGGCGTCCTTGGCCCACATCTTGTACCCGTCCTGAGCGTACAGCGCCACGAGCCGGCGGCGGGAAAAGTCGCCAGCCACGAACTGTTTCCAGAAGTGGCCGTTGGCGTTGGCTCCGCACAGGATCAGCACGCCGTCGTGGTACATCATCGTCAGCTTGCCGCCGCCGATGCCGATCTCGCTGCAGTCGGTGACGTCCACCGGGGTGGACCAGAGTTCCTTGCCCGTGGCCGCGTCCAGGGCGACGGCCAGCCGCACGTCGAGGGCTTTCAGGCGGTCTTCCGCGTTCTGGCGGGCGGCGCCTTCCAGCCGTTCCAACTCGCTCTTGTCCTGCCGCAGGATGGCCTCCCGCTGTTCGCTGGTCACCGAACTGTCGATGAAGAACACCCGCTCCGGCCCAAGGGCGATGGTCTGAAAGTTGATGCTCTGGCCCTGGTACTTCCAGAGGTGCCGGCCGCTGGCCGCGTCGATCGCAAAGATGCTGTCGGTGGCCGCGTCGCCCGGATTGCCTCGCCTGCGGAGGTTCAGTTCGATCAGCTCGGGCCGCGTGGTGGCCGTGCCGTACAGCCGGCCGTCGCGGACCGCGACATAGCCCCACTCGTGAGTCCTGGCATCGACAGACGGCGGCAGCTCGTGAACGCGTTTGACTTCTCCCGTCGCCGCGTCGTGTTCGTAAACCTTGGTGCGAGCCATGTGAAAGACGCGATCACCGCTGGCCGCGAGATTGCCGGGATTCCGATTCTGGTAGACGCCGGTGCGGATCGACTGCGGGTTCTCGACTTTCCACAGCCGTTGCCCGTTGAACGCATCGTAGGCCATCAGGCTCGTTTCCCCCTGCACGAACATCCGCCCGTTGACGACCAGCGGGCCTACGGCTCCCAGGTGACGATTGACCATCAGGTCCGGTCCCGGGTCGCCGTACCAGAGCACTCCCAGGCCGCCTTTGACCAGCGTGTCGCCGCTGTTGGCCGTGTTCCCCGGCTCGGCATACTGGTGCGTCCAACTGCCCGCGCCGGGCAACATGCCGCGCGTCAACGTGACCCACGATCCGTCGGTCCGGACGGTGCCTTGGCCGGCGAGGGGCAGCTTTGCCAGCCAGGCTTTCGTCGCGGCCTCGGGCAAGGCCTCGCCCGGAGCGCCCGCCGGCCGGCCCAGGGCGATGACGCCGCCCGCCGGCTTGAGGTGCCGAGCCAGTTTTTCCGGATCGCCGGGGATCGCGCCGGTCAACAGCAAGCTATCCGAGACGATCAGATTGGCGAAATAGTTCGAGTACGGAATCGCGTTCAGGTCCGCGTGATGCACCGTGATGCGATGGCCGTACACCCCCGCGGCCGCCAGCGCTCGGCGGGATTCCAGAACCTTCTTCTCGTCCGGCTCGACCGCGAAGATCTTCAGTTCGCTGCGCCGTGCCAACTCCAGCGCGAGCCTCCCCCGCTCGCTGCCCACGACCAGACAGTACCCGCCTTTCACACCCGTGGCGTGCAGAATCTCCTCCGCGGCACGCTCGTACAGGGCCGTCCACTGGTCCTTCGGGAACGGATTGTCCGTGGTCGGCGCGTCGGCCGAGGCGACCGGCGATGCCGGGGGAACCGACGCGCCGGCGAAACAGTAAATCTTGCCTGCCGTGGTACTGACCAGCAGATTGCCCGAAGCGACGGCGAGTCCCCGGGCCTGGCCCTCGACGTCGGCTTTCCAGACTTCCTGGCCCGCCGTGGTCTCGAAGGCGATGACGGCTCCCTGCCCGCCGGCGAACACCGTGCCGCCGGCCACGATCAAGCTGGCATCCGCCGCGCACGGCCTCCGCCAGACGACGCCCATATCGACGATCTCTTGCACGCGCTTCCGCAATTCGGCCATCCGCTGGCGCATCGCGCCGGCCTGGTCGCGAGCCGCCGGCAGCTTGCGGTTCAGATCCCGCAACTCGTTGGCGATCCTGACACGCTCGTTGCACGCCGCCGTAAACTCCTTGCGCTGGGTCCGCAGCAACTCGCGGCCGGCCGTGACGTAGTAGGCGTCGCCCACCGGGACCAGGTGCGTGCCCAGCGAGTACGACTGCAACCGCCCGTCCGCAATCACCGCATCGGTGCCGGCGATGGTCGTGTTGGCGAGGCTCAACGCGGCCGTCCCGCCGCCGCTGAGTTCGCCCGTGGCGCGATTGACGGACTTGGGACGCGAGCGGCCGGAGGGGACGTACAGCACGTCCGCCGTCGCCAGCAAATAGCCTTGCGGCGAAAGGTCGTTGCGGCCCGCATCCAGGTGGCTGAGGTTGTCGTTCCGCCACACCAGCGTGCCGTCGTCGGCGCGGGCGGCGCCCAGGTAGACGTTCTCGTGGGGGAAGATGCCTGCTCCGAAATAGGCCACGCCCGCGTCCACCAGCACGCTGGTCCGCACGGGCCAGCGGGAGATCATCTCTCCGCGGGCCAGGATCCATTCGTGGGCCGGTCCCAGCCGCTGCTTCCAGACCAGATTCCCCGACTCGGCGTCCAGGCAATACGTGCAACCATCGTCGGAACCGACATACACCCGGCCCGCCGCGACACTGGGGGCCAGTCGAATGGGAGCGTCCGTGAAGAAATGCCAAATCTCGTTGCCGGTTCGCAGGTCCAGGCAGCGGACTTGATGGTCGACGGACGAGCCAAAGAAAACGCGCGGCCCCACCGCGGCCACCTGCAGCGCATCGTCAAATCGCACCCGGTCGCCGATCTCTTTGCCCTCGATGATCCGCCCTACGGCCTCCGTCCAGGTGCGGCGCGGAGCGGCGGTGGAGGAAAAGAGCCAAGCCTGCCGGAGCGGCAACGCCGGCTGTTCCGCGGCTGCCCCTGTCCGCCCGTTGTCGCCCAAGTACGTAGGCCAGTCACCCGCCGCAGCCGTGGTCCAGGGGCCGAGCGTCAGGGCCAGCACGCAAACCAGATTCCGTTTCATCTTGCGATCTCCGGGGGGAAAGGGGGCAGGATCCGAGCACAAGCCGGGGTCAGGCACTTCAAACTTCAATCTTTGCCGAAGAGAGACCAGCGGCATGGTTCGTCGTTCGACGGCGAAGATTGAGGTTTGAAGTGCGTGACCCCAAGTTCCTTACTTGGCCGTATAGCCGCCGTCCACGGCCAGATTGGCGGCCGTGATGTAACGGGAGGCGTCGCTGAGCAGAAATATCACAGAGCCGCCCAGGTCGCTGCTGTCGGCCATGCGGCCCAGCATGGTGTGTTCGCAGTAGCGGGTCAGGAACGGCTCCGGCTGATTGTTGAAAAACCCGCCGGGCGAGACCGTGTTGACGCGCACGCCGTGCCGGCCAAACAAACTGGCGTAGAAACGCGTCAGGTTCAACATGCCGCCCTTGTGGAAAAAATAGTCCGGCGGCGGCGTGCCCATGTCCGTGCCCGCGTACAGCTCGAAGCTGGGCCCGACCATGCCTTGGATCGAACTGATGTTCACGACGCTTCCGGACTGCTGCGAACACATGACCTCGCCGAAGGCACGCGTCATCAAAAACACGCCGGTGGCGTTCACCCGCATCGATGCTTCCCAGGCCGCGGCCGGATCGTCCGGAGAACGCATCGGGCGGAGCACCGAGTTGTTCACCAAGCCGTCGACACGCCCAAACCGGTCCAGCACGCGGTCGCGCAGCGCCAGCACCGACGCCTCGTCGCCCTGGTCCAGCGGCTCCGCAACGACCGAGAAGCCGCGGGCCGTTTCTTCGTCCGCCACTTGCTGCAAGCGTTCGAGATTCCGCGAGGCGATGACCAGCGTGGGCCCTGCCTCCGCCAACGACGCCGCCAAGCCGCGGCCGTACAATCCGGCGGCACCGGTCAGGACGACCACCTTTTCCTTCAGACTGAATTGATCGAGAATTGTCATGACGGCCCAAACTCGGCGACCTTCGCCCGAAAGTAATCTCCCAACCCGATCACGTCGGCTCCCACGTTGAACACGCAATAGCCCTCGGCCTCCAGCACGCTCCGCGGCTCGAACAACCCGGCGGACATGGCGAATTTGCCGTGGGCCCGCGCCACAGCAGCGACGCGCTGCCGGGCCGCCACGACCTCCGGCTCGCGGATCTGACCCGCGCGGCCGATCAAATGGCTGAAATCGCCGGGGCCGAACAGCAAGCCGTCAAAACCGGGCACCGCCGCGATTTGTTCGACGTTGGCCAAGGCTTCCGGCGATTCGATCTGAAAGATCAGCACCCGCTCGGTGTTGCTGTGGTGCAGATACTCCGCCACCGGCACCTGGCAGAACTTGCCGTCCATGTTGCCGCCGTCCCAGGCCCGGCGGCCCAGCGGATGAAAGCGGGTCATCTGCACGATGTGCCGCGCTTCGTCAGCGCTCGTCACGTGCGGCACCATCAAGCCCGTGGCGTCGGCCTCCAGCGGCTTGACGTAATCGCTATAGCTGCCCTTGGCCACGCGCACAATCGTGTCCATGTCGTACAGCTTGGCGGCCCGGATCTGGTTCTCCAGATTGAGCCAATCGTTGGGCACGTGCTCGTTGCACAGCCACACCGCGTCGAGGCCGGCCAGTCCGGCCAACTCCACGACGCGGGGATCGCCCAGGTTCATCTTCATGCACGTGGCCGACTGGCCCGCGCGAATCTTCCTCAACAAGCGGCTGGAGCGTGTGTTCATGGACGACCAGTCTAACAAGGATGCGGTTCCAGCGGAAGACGCCCGCGAGATATCGAATCTCTTCCGCAATCAACTTCCGCTATCCAACTGCTGCAGCACCTCGGCCACCGCGACGGCCCGTCCCGACTGCTCGCGGCTGCGGATGCCAGCGATCAGGATCGCCATCAATTCGACGGTCTGCTCGAAGCGAAAGGGCCGCCGGCCGGTGCGGACGAATTCGACAAACGCCAGCAACTGCTCGCGAAACGCGGTGTAAGTGTCCGTCAGCCGAAATGGCAACTGGCCCTTGGTGCCGTAGACGTGGACCGTGCCAAAGCTGCCCACGGCGTCGTGAATCGCCGCAATCGTCAGCTGCACGCCGCTGCGGTGCCGGAGACAGACGAGATCCGAGCCCGGCTGAGCCACGGTCTGCACGTCGGTGAACCCCGGCCCGGCGAGCGGATACACCGCTTCCAGCGCGTGGATTCCGTACCGCTCCCAAGTCTTGCAGGTCAAGCTCGTGATCCACCGCAACTCGCCCAATTCGTCTTGCCGCTGCGCAACGTCGCGCATTTCCGGCGCGTACCGCAGCCCGCTGGTCGACAGGATCGCCCGGCCCTCCAAGTGCCAGCGCACGAACTGGTTCAGATCGGCCAGGTTCGTCGCCAGCGGTTTGTCGACGAACACCGGCAAGCCGGCTTCGACAAACGGCCGCGCGCGGCGGATGTGGTCGTCGCCGTCGTCGGTGGCGATCACGGCAGCGTCTACCTGGCCGATCACATCTTCCGGGCGTGACACGACGTGTTCGATCTTGCTGGCCGCCGCCACGCGCGGCGCATCGGCCGGGTCGTCCGTCCAGATGTGCGTGACCCGCGTGCCGGGAATGCGCACGGACTCGAGCGGCTGCTTTCCCAGATAGACGGGAATCACCGGATAAGGACACGCGGCCATCGCGGCCGGATCGTAGCCGTTGACAATCGCCGACCACGAATAGGGATGGCCATTGCCCTCGATCATGCCGAGCATGGCCAAACGGAGTTCACGTGTGGTGTTCATGGGATGGTCATCGCCTTGCCGGTCCGCGCCGATTCGAGCGCGGCCAAGTTGAATTTCAGGGTTTGGACTGCCTCCTCGACCGTACACAGCGCCGTCGGCTTGCCTTCCAAGCCGTCCAGAAACGCCTGTGCTTGGGACACGAACAGATCGTCCCGTTCCGCAATCGGCGCGGCGTGGTGCGTCCAGCCCGGTTTGCCGCGGGGAAACACGCTCCACCGCTGCTCGTGCCCTTCGTACCGCACGCTGCCGTCCGCGCAGTGGACCAGGATCGTGACTTCGTTCGGCGCCTGGAACTGGTTCAGCGTGTAGCTGACCAGCACGTCGCCGTTGCGGGCCGACACGCAGACGGTGTCTTCCACGTCGACGCCTTCCAGCGCCTGGTGGGCCGCTTCGCAGCATAGCCGCACCGTCGGACCGACCAGCCATTCGACCGCGTTGGCCATATGGGTCAGCGCGTCCTGAATGGCCCCGCCGCCCGTCTCGTGCCGGGTGTAATAGATCTCGCGGTACGCGGGACGAAAGGTGGGAAAATGTTGCCCTGTGACCACCGAGACCTGCAAAGGGCGGCCCAGCGACCCGCCGCGAAGAAACTCCCGCATCGCCACCACGCCTGGGACGAAGTGGTACACGTAGGCCACCGCCGCGAATTTGCCCGCCGCAGCGACCGCCGAGCGCAGGGCGTCGACGTCCTCGATCCGCGTGCTGAGCGGCTTCTCGATCAACACGCCCGCTCCGTGCCCTAGCGACTGGACGGCGATCCCGACGTGCGTGTGCGCGGGAGAACAAATCACCACGCCGTCGTACTGTCCGGCGGCCAGCGCCGCCGCCGCGTCGCGGAAGCCGGGCACTTGGTACCGCTGGCGAACGGTTGCCAACAGCGATTCGTTCACGTCGCAGACAGCCAGTTCCGCTCGGCCCGTGCGTTGGAAACAACGCAGGTGACGCTCGCCAATACTGCCACAGCCGACGATCAAGATGCGATGTTCCACAGCCGCCTCCACCATTTTCTTGCCCTCATTTCTTTGCCGCCACCACGCGCTGCACCACGAATTCGTACGCCCGCACGGTGTCGTCATAGTCCGTGGCGTGTCCGCCGTTTTCGCGGTGCAGCAGGAGCATGACCGGGTTCGACTCCTCCAACTCCTTGGCCAAACGCAAGACGCTCTCCGGCGGCACCAGCGTATCCCGGCCGCCCGTCGTGAAGGCGATCGGCATCGTCAGCTTGTCGGCCGCCAGTTCCGGGCTTCGTTTCCGGTACTCGTCCGGCCGCTGCTCCTTCGTCCCGCCGTACGATCGGCGGATCGAATCCTGGAAGCGTTCGTACTCGATCATGTTTGCCGTGCCGTTCTGGCTCACCACGCCGTCGACCAGTTCGGGGTGCAGTGCGGCAAAGATCAGCGCGCTGGTGCCGCCCATCGAGCCTCCGCCCAGGACGACGCAGCCGATTCGGTGCCGCGCACGGGCTTCGCGGATGATCTGCACCAGGTCCGCCTCGGCCGCCGGCCCCATCCACGAGTCCGGGGCGCGGTAGTCCGGCGACAGGAAGATCATCCCGTGCTTCAAGGCCACGTCGCGCGCCCCCCGGCATTCACCCCGCTCCTGCCGCACGTACTGCCAGCGGTCCGACCCGTGGCCGTGCAGGCCGATCAGCAGATGGGCTTCCTGCGCCGGGTCGAACGGCTCCGGCAACAACTCCACGTACCGCTGCACCGAGCCGTCCAACTCGGAGCGGAATTCCGCATCCCGCGGCGGACCCCAACGCTCGGCGGCCCCGGCCGGCGCAATGACCGCCAGAGCGACTACGGTCAGGAGGGAGGGTCGAAATTTGCTCGTCATGGCGAATCTCCGGGCGCGTGGCTCGAAACGACGGGCTTCCAGTATAGCAGGATTTTGGAACAATAGTGGGGTTCTGGGTTGCGGGCGGAAAGCCCGCGTCAAGAAATCAGGACGACCGCTCCCTTGGCCGGCCACCCGCGCGGCTGGAGGCCACGGGGGAGCGCGGGTTGACTTGTCCACGGCGAGTCTGCATCCTGGTATCGTGATCCCCAACGTGGAGCGATCGCCGAGCAAAGCGTGCTGCGAAACAGGACCGATCTTCAGCGCCGTGGCAAGGAGATTCTCATGGCCGACCTTTCCCTCTTCGATCTGACCGGCAAGAAAGCGCTCGTGACCGGCGCCGCCGTCGGCATCGGCCGCGGTTGCGCCGTGGCCTTGGCCCGCGCCGGGGCCGATGTGGCGATCGTCGACTTGAACGAAGCGGCGGGCAAGAAGACCGCCGACGAGATCCGCGGCCTGGGCCGCGATTCGCTGTTCGTCTCCTGCGACGTGACGCAGAAGGACCAAGTCCAGGTCATGGTCCGCCGCGCGGCCGAGCAGTTCGGCCGCTTGGACATCGCCGTCAACAACGCCGGGATCGGCATCCTGGGCGCGGACGAAGAGATCGACCAGGCGGCCTGGGACAAGGTGATCGCCGTGAATCTGACCGGCGTTTTTCTGTCTGCCCAGGCCGAGGCCCAGCAGTTTCTCCGCCAGTCGCCGGTCGCGGGCAAGATTATCAACATCGCGTCCATGTCCGCGACCATCTGTAACTGCAACGCCTCGTACAACGGCTCGAAGGCTGGCGTGGTGCAGATGACGCGCATGCTGGCCGCCGAGTGGGGCCGGTTCAATATCAACGTGAACTGTCTCAGCCCCAGCTACGTGCTCACGCCAATGCACGCTTCGACGCCGGTCGCGGTCCGCCAGCGGATTCGCGAGCTGACGCCGCTGGGGCACGTGCAACGTCCGGAAGACCTGTACGGGGCCGCGATCTTCCTGGCCTCCGCCGCCTCGAATTACGTCACCGGTCACGACCTGATGGTCGATGGCGGCCATACGCTGAACGCTTGGCTCACGCCCCTGTCGCGATCCGTACCGCCGCGCGTCACGCCGGAGGAAGAAACGATCCAGCTGAAGCACGATCTGGAGGTGCTGGGCCTGCCCTACGATGCGGACGGCATCAACCCGACGGTACACCCCGAGATCGCCGGTGCCTTCAAGGCGGCATTTGGGCTGTAGGGAGCGGTGATCGGTAATCGGTGATCGGTGTGTTGAGTCAGGCTTTGCGCGCCAGCAAAGCCTCCAAACGTTGCCGAAGATCCGGCGAACGGCGGGCGTTAGCCCGCCGGTTTTGCCGGCGTAGTCCGGCATTCTCCGGCTGCCGTTTTTTCACTTCGCGCGAAATCTGCCAACGAGCGTTGGAGCCCGGCGGAGGGCCGAAGAACCGGCGGGCTAACGCCCGCCGCTCGCCGTTGCACCTGGGGGATGACTAGACTGACAGTGGCGGGGGGAACAAAAAAGGCCCTCGTCGCCGCCAAGACAACGGGGGCCGGGTGAGTTTGTGGGAGAACCGAACTCTCCGCCCCTACGAACACTCTCTAGCCCCATCGAGCAGCGCCTTTTTCAGGCTTGGCTGGGATCCGGCCGCGACGGCTCGCCGCAACGGATGACATACAGCCGCTATCGCAGGACGGGGCCAGAGCAGCGCTCCGGAGTATGGATCGTTCTCAGCTGGGCGCTTGGCGCGCGCCAGCAGGCTCTCGTTCGATACGTTTGAATTGAGGTCTTCGGAACTGACCAGCGAAGCCAGTCAAGCCAGGAGTTCCTGCGAGTCTGGATCAACCCGCGGTCGTCAAGTTGACCGAGCTTTCGCTCCACACTTGGAGAGGCCGCCGAAGAGGGCCTCTCACTGTTCAATGCCCGGTGGTAGTCGCATGTCTGCCTCCCTTGTAAATGGGTGGAAGGAGAAAGCACTACTGTCGAACGAACGTTCTAGCCCTATGATAGCCGGACCACGGTCCAGGTCAAGCTTTATTCTGGATTTTTTGGGCGGACTCGACCGCCGAGTCCTGGACGCGGGTTCGCGGTTGATCGGGCGGCACGCCGTACTTTTCCTGCCGGGCCCGGCCCCAAGGGCAGCCGCCGCGGGTCAGCAGCAACTCGATCCGCTGTGCCAGCCGTGCCAGCCGATTCCCGGCCCGCGCGCGGCGGCAGACCGGGCAGCCGAACTCGCAGTAGTCCGCGTCCGAGGGATTGGTCAGCGGCGGCAGCCAGCCGCCGAGCAAATAGCGTTTCGGTGAGTTCATGGGAGCGATCCTGTCCGCGCGGCCTGGCGGTGGTCCGGCGCGCTGCGTTCCGCCCCGCCCAGTCGCTGTACCAAGGCTTCGACGTGTTGCTCCAGCACCGGAATCGTGTCCACCGGCGAGGCGCAATCGATGTCGTGGATATGCCAGTATTCGATGCGGTCGGCCCACTGCGGGAACTGCTCCGCCATCAGCTGCCGATGCTCGGCTTCCTTGACCGCCACCACCAGGTGCGAGCGGTCCAGATCTTCCTGCGTCAGCGCTCGCGGATAGCGGTGATGGCCGTTGAGCGGGATGCCGCGCTCGTGCAGGGCGTCAACGGTAAATCGCGAGACCGTGCCGATGTCGCCCCAGCTTTCGACGTCCAGGCCGCGGGAATCGGCGCGCCAAGGCAGTCCCGCGTTTTGCGCCAGCCAGTTGAACAGATGCTCGGCGAACCGACTGCGGTAGTAGTTCGCCGTGCAGAGAAACAGAACCTGTTTGGTCATCGACTTCTATCCTGGGTCATCGGGCCAGCGAAATCCTGCCGGGTGAGTACACCCGGCCTACGTGGTGATTGAGTTCGATCCGGCATCTTCGGGGCCGTATCGTCCGCGGTATTCGGCGGCCGGGTACTTGGCCTCGTTCTTTTTCATTTTCTCCCGGAGTGTTTCACTGATGTCGATCTCCAACTCGTTGGCCAGCGCCAACGCGTAGCAAATGACATCAGCCAGCTCCTCGCCGACTTGCGTCAGCTTTTCCGGCTGTTGGCCGAGGTGGCGCGAGGCATCCGTGGTGATCCACTGGAAATGCTCCATCAATTCGGCCGCTTCGATCGCCAGCGACATGCTGAGGTTCTTGGGCGAATGGAACTGCTGCCAGTCGCGGGCGTCGACAAACTGGCGGACGATCGTCCGCAGTTCGCCCAGCGTTGTCTTTTGGTCGCACATCGGTACACTATCCTGGAATCGCCAAAACGGACAGTCTACCGCAAACCCTGGGTTCACGCGATGCCTCTGGACGTAATTGAAACGCTCTGCGATCTGGTTCGGCTGCCCAGCGTCAACCCGATGGGGCGCGACGTCAGTGGCGACGAGTACTTCGAGTACCAGGTGACGGACTATTTGGAGCGGCTCTTCGACCGGCTGGGACTGCCCTGGCGGCGTCAGACCATCGAGCCGCGCCGGGACAACATCGTGGTGCGATTGGACGGCGACGTTCCGGCGGAGGACGGCGGGCCGATCCTGATGTTCGAAGCCCACCAGGACACGGTCCCGGTCGACGGCATGACGATCCCGCCCTGGACGCCGGCGATCCGCGAGGGCCGCCTCTATGGACGCGGGTCGTGCGACATCAAGGGCGGGATGGCCTGTATGCTGGCGGCCCTTTCCCGCGCGGCGGAAGAGCGGCCTCGCGGCCGGCCCACGATCGTCGTGGCCTGCTCGGTGAATGAAGAACACGGATTCGGCGGCGCCCCGCGAATCCACGAATTGTGGGAAGACGGTTCGGGTTTCCTGCCGCGAGCGCCGGACGCGGTGATCGTCGCCGAGCCGACGGCGCTGGATGTGGTCGTCGCTCACAAAGGCGCCCTGCGCTGGCGGTGCCACGCCCGCGGCCGCGCCGGACACAGTTCGCAGCCGGACTTGGGGGACAACGCGATCTATCGCATGGCCCGCGTGCTGCAGGCGCTGGAGCATTACGCCCGCGCCGTGGCCCCGACGCTGGGCCGGCACCCGCTGGTGGGCCGTCCCACGCTGAGCGTCGGCTTGGTTTCCGGCGGCGTCAGCGTCAACACCGTGCCCGACTGCTGTACGATCGAAATCGACCGCCGCGTCTTGCCGGACGAAGACCCGCAGCGCGCGTTCGAACACGTCACGGCCTTTGTGGCCCAGACGCTGGCCCGCGACCCGCTGGTGGAACACGAACGGCCGTACCTCATCTCCAGCGGCCTGTCGGACGAATTGAGCCGGGATTTCGCCTCCCGCCTGAGCGGCACGATTCGCCGCCACGGGGGCTCCGGCCAGTGCCTGGGCGTGCCCTACGGGACCGACGCTCCGGCGTTCTCAAAGCGAGGGATTCCCACGGTCGTGTTCGGCCCGGGTTCGATCGCCCAAGCGCATACGGCGGACGAGTGGATCGCCATCGACCAGTTGCACGCGGCGAGTGAGATTCTGTACGAGTTTGCCTGCGGCTGCACCCCATCGTAGACCGCTCGCTCCGCGAACGGGGTCCCGCTCGCGGAGCGAGCGGTCTACGGTGTCGCGCGTGAAAAAAGCCGGACTTCTTGCTCGTCACGGGCGAATACGGGTCCGCTTACTTGTCGGCGCCCGGCAAATCGACTAAAACATCGAGACAGCCAAAAGCGTGATGGATATCCCCAGAACCTTCCTCAAACACGGAGTGCGAGAACCCATGGCGGAAGCAAAGATTCTCAAAGGCGATAGTGTGGCGAAAGTGCTGGATCGGGCCCTGGATGCCGGCGGCGGACTGTTGCGGCTGACGCCGACCTGGGTTCCGCGGAGCTTTCTGCACCCCGGCAAGCGGATCAAGCTGCATCCCGACCATTACTACGCCTATGGCGGTGACCGCGGCGGCATCGACGAACGCTGGTTCGGCAGTACGACGGAGGCGGCGAACGAAGGCCGCGTCTGGCACGAAGGCCTGAGCTTTTGCTCGTTCGAGGGTCAGCACTTCTTGCTCCGGGACGCCGTGGCCGAAGCCGGCGTTCGCGTGGTCGGCAAGGCCATCTGGGACAAGTACAGACGTTGGCCCGTGTACTCCAAATTCTTTGACAACATGGGTCCGATCCCGCATCACATGCACCAAGGATTCGAGCACGCCAAGCTGACGGGACAGGAAGGCAAGCCGGAGGCTTACTACTTCCCGCCGCAGTACAACAACTGCGACAACAATTTTCCGCACACGTTCTTCGGCCTGGAGCCCGGCACGACGAAAGCTCAAGTCCGCAAGTGCCTGGAGGACTGGAACAAGGGCGACAACGGAATCTTGTATCTTTCCAAGGCGTATCGGCTGAAGCGGGGCGCGGGCTGGCACGTTCCGCCGGGCATCCTGCACGCTCCGGGTTCGCTGTGTACGTACGAACCGCAGTGGGGCAGCGACGTGTTCGGCATGTATCAGTCACTGGTCGAAGGGCGCATCGTGCCCTGGTCGCTGCTGGTCAAGGACGTGCCGCAGGACAAGCATCAAGACCTGGACTTCATCGTCGAACAGCTCGATTGGGAAGGCAACGTCGATCCGAATTTCAAGGACAACCACTATCTCGAACCCATCACCGCCGACCAAGGGAAGGGCTGGGTCGATGACTGGATCGTGTACGGGCTGTTCGCCGGCAAGCAACTGGTCAGTTCCAAGCGGCTGACGGTCGAGCCCGGCGCGAAGTGCGTGTTGAAGGATCCCGGCCCCAGCAGCTGGATCACGGTCCAGGGCAAAGGCCGCATGGGCAAGCTGAACCTGCAGACCCCGGCGATGATCCGCTTCGGCGCGGAGACCGAGGACGAGGTCTACATCACGTACGAGGCGGCGACGGCCGGCGTGGAGATCGAGAACACGGGCAGCGAACCGCTGGTCGGCTTGCGGTACTTCGGGCCGGACACGTTCGCCAAGGTGCCCAACGTGGGCGACTACAAAAAGTAAGCAGCCGTAGCCAAAGTGGGTTGGGACTCCGTCCCGACCCGATCGCACTCCGGCCCCGTCGGGGCGGAGTCCCAACCTACGACGAATTGCCCCAACGCGTTCATACGAAAGGTCCCCTTGCGATGAGTACGCATGTCAACAACTTTCCCAAGCTGCACAACGCGGCTTGGCCCGGCGTCGTGGGCAAAGGTCCGGGCGCCGAGCCGCCGATTGACTTGGACACGATGCTGAACCTGACCGCGGCGGCGGAAGTGGACGGCGTCAAATTCGACGGTTTCGATCTGTTCCTGTTTCTGCCGCACATCAACATCGATGCGTCGCACGACGAACTGCGGGAGCTGGCCGACAAAGCCTCCTCGCGCGGCCTGATGATCGGCACGGTCGTCGCGCCCGTCTGGCCGCCCACCGGCGGCGGCTCGGCGATGGGCGACGCGGCGGAACAGCAGAAGTTCCTGACGCAGGTCCTGAAGGGCTGCCGGATCGCCAAGGAGTTGCGGGAGATGGGCATGCGCCCGCACGGTGCCGTGCGCATCGATTCGGCCTGCGGCGTGTCCGACTGGTCGGCCAACCCCCTGGAGGGCACCAAGCGGATTGCGGACACGTTCCGCAAGGCGTGCGATATCGCCGAGGACCACGGCGAGCGACTGGCGGCCGAAGGCGAAATCTGCTGGGGCGGCATGCACAGCTTGAAGAGCATGGTCCAACTGCTGGAAATGGTCGACCGGCCGAAAACCTTGGGCTTCCAGGCCGACATGGCCCACACGCTGCTTTATCTGCTGGGCCACAACGCGCCGGAAGACGCACTCCTGCCGCAGGACTTCGACTGGCAGGACGAAGCCGCGCTGGACCAGGCCTACCGGACGTTGACCGACGCGCTGCGGCCCTGGACCATCGACTTCCACGTGGCTCAGAACGACGCCACCGTGAAGGGCTCCGGCTCGCACGACAAGACCGGCCGGCACTGCCTGCCGGACGACCCCAACGGCAAGCTGGACATCGTCAAGCGGGCCGGATTCTGGATGCGCGACGGGGCCGGTCAAGTGACCAAGAAGTTCCGCCACGTCTGCTGGGACGGCTGTATGTTCCCCAACGACGTGATGATGATGCCCGCGACGTGGAACAAGATCCTGGCGTCCATGATCGCCGTCCGCGACGCGCACGGTTGGGCGGAGTGACGCGGGCTGCCGGCTTCGGCGCGGCACGTCAGCGTCACCGACGCCAACTGACCGCTGACAACTGACCACTGACGAACGACGAATGACGAATGACCAACTTGGAAAGGACCGTTTATGACCAAGCCTCTTCGCGTCGGACTGATCGGTTACGGGTTCATGGGGCGCACCCACTCGAACGCGTATTCCCAAGTCAACCACTTTTTTGACGTCCCCTACCAGCCGCAGTTGAAGGTGATCTGCGGGCTGGAGCAAGACGTGGCGGAAGCCTTTGCGCGGCGCTGGGGCTACGAGAACGTCGTGACGGACTGGCACAAAGTCATCGAGCGCGACGACATCGACCTGGTGGACATCTGCGTGCCGAACAACGTGCATGCGGAAATCGCGCTGGCCGCCGCCAAGGCGGGCAAGGCGATCCTGTGTGAAAAGCCGCTGGCCCTCAACGCGGCGCAAGCCGAGGAGATGGCGGCGGCGGTCGAGGCGGCCAAAGTGCCCAACTTCGTCTCCTACAACTATCGCCGCGTGCCGGCGGTGACGCTGGCCAAGAAGCTGCTCGACGAAGGTCGCCTGGGCCGGATCTTCCACTACCGCGCCCAGTTCCTGCAGGACTGGACCATCTCGGCCGACGTGCCCCAGGGCGGCATGGCGACCTGGCGGTTGGACGTCAAGGCCGCCGGCTCCGGCGTGACGGGCGACTTGCTGGCCCATTGCATCGACACGGCGGTGTGGCTCAACGGCGGCATCAAAGACGTCTGTGCGATGACCGAGACGTTCATCAAGGAACGCAAGAACGTGGAGACCGGCAAGGTCGAGCCGGTAAGCATCGACGATGCCTGTGCCTTCATGTGCCATTTTGCCAACGGCTCGCTGGGCTTGTTCGAGTCCACGCGTTACGCCCGCGGCCACAAGGCGCTGTACACGCTGGAACTCAACGGCCAGAAGGCCTCGCTGCGTTGGGACCTGCACGACCTGCACCGGCTGCAGTACTTCGACCACGGCGACAATTCCCTCGTCCGCGGCTGGCGGTCGGTCCACATCAGCGACGGCGACATGCCGTACATGAAGAACTGGTGGGTGCCCGGCCTGCAGATCGGCTACGAGCACACCTTCATCCACCAGTTGGCGGACTTCCTGGACGGCATGGGCAAAGGCCAGCCGGCCTCGCCGACATTCCGCGACGCGCTGGAAACCCAAAAGGTCTGCGATGCCGTCCTGGCCAGCGCCAAATCCGGCCAGTGGGTGGACGTGGCTTGAGCCACAGCGCTACGCCCGCGCCCCGGTTCTCGTCCGAGAAGAAGCCCGGCTTGTTTGACAAAGCCGGGCTTCTTTGCTTACGTTTCGAATTCGGGGACGGATCGGCAATCCGTCCTGCGGCAGCCCGGCTTCTTCCGTTACCTCAGGCCGTCACGCCCCGCGGTTTGAACTTGATCACGTCCGGGGTGGGGAACCGGCCGACGCCCTTCAACGCCTCGATGATCTTGGGCGCGTTGGTTTCCATCATCCAGGTGTGGGTCCGCCAGGCATCGCGCTGTCGGAAGGGCATCAGGATCACCAGCACCGGGCCGCTGTTGCTGTTCAGCACATAGTACAACACGATGGACTTGCTCGAGATCTTGTTCAGGCCGATCAGTTCGGCGTCTTCGACGCCCCGGTCGAAAACCGCAGACAGTCCCGCCGTGGCCCGCAGCACCTGATCCCGAACGGCGGGGTTGACGCCCTTGGGCATCGATTCCGACAGCAGTTGATTGGCATCCACTGCCTTGCCCTCGGACAGCAGGGTGAAGAATCTGACATAGTTGGCGTGGATCTCTTCCAGGCCGTACTGCTGGAGATACTTGGCCGCGTCGGGCGCATCGGCCGTGGCGGGCTCGGCCCCTAGCGCGTAGCTGGCCCCCAAAACGGTCACGGCCAGGACGACTGCGAGTTTTGGCGTGTACATGATGGTTGCCTGTCGTTGTTGGAGGATTTCGACACAGGCCGACGAGCTTGCGGACCCGTCGCTCCGGCCATTGCATTCTAGCACTTTTTCGTCTCGGGGAAGTCAGCGGCGCGGTTTCGCCGAGACCAAGGCGTTGGCGGCGAACTGAAACGCGAGCGCTCCCAGCACGAAGGGGAAGAACAGCAGCCAGCCCAGTCCGCCGGCCAGCTCTGCGCCATCCCCGGCCAGAAACTGCGAACTCCAGACGAGCGATGCGGAGGACAAGCCCGCGACCGCCAAGACGATCGCGATCGCCACGGTGGTTGTGCGCGGCCAGCCCGGATCGCAGTGATAGATCGTGGACAGCGGCGGAATGAGCAGGCCGCAGACCAGTGCCGAAATCAACGCCCCGTCGGCGTGGACGGTGAAGTACAGCACCAGCGAGACCAACGCGCCGGCGACGCACAGCCCCACCCAGTTCGACGTGACGATCTGCTCGCGCGACAGCGCCAGCCGTCCAAAACGGTTCAGCCGCAAGAGCAGGTTGAACAGCGGGCTGGCGATCCAGGTCATGATCGCGAACACGGCATACAGGATCAGCAGCGGCATGATCCACGGCTGCAGTTCGGGGTTGCTCCTGGCCACGCTGCGCAAGACCCGATACGCGATGTAGCCCCCGACGATCACGAGCCACTGCGACCGCTCGCTGAGCTTGGCCATCCACAGGAAATAACCGAGCATGATGCGGTAGATGAAGTAGCGTGCCTTCAGCGACTCGACGATTCCCTGCCGGGCAAAGTCCAGTTCCGGGTCGATCCGCAGCGCCTCGCGGAAGTGCTCCAGGGCCTTCTGGTGCTCGCCCTGCTCCAACAGCCGCCAGCCTTGATTGGCGTGCGTGACCGCGTTTTCGGGATCGCGCTGCAGGGCCGTTTCCAGCGCCGCGCCGGCTTCGTCCTGCTTGCCCAGCTTGACCAGCGCCATCGCCCGCAGGTTGATGCACTGGGCGTGTTCGGGATCGAACTGCAGGCCCGTTTCCGCCGCCTGCAGGGTCCCGCTCCACTGCCGTTGCTGGAAGCGGATGCCGGCCAGCCGCGCGAAGTAGTCCGGGTCGGTGGGATCCAGCCGGATGGCCTCCTGGATCGCCTGCTCGGCCTCCGGCAGGCGATTGCTGTGGTCCAGCACCCCGGCCAGCGTGTAGTGCGTAAACGGGTCGTCGGGGGCCAAGTGTACCGCCTGGCCGGCCTCGGCGAGGGCTTCGCGAAACGCTTCCCGTTCCGCCAGGCAGACGGCCAGCAGTCCGTGCGCCCGCGCCTCGTTCGGGTCTTCGGCCAGGGCCAGACGGAGTTCTTGTTCCGCGAGTTCGGTGCGCGACTGCTGCATCAGCAAGATCGCGCGTTGCAGATGGGCGTTCATGAGGATTTCTACGTGAGTTTCAGGTACTTCAGCACGTCGTCGTAGGTGCCGCCTTGGTTGGAATACAAGGCGTAGTTCCGCGCCGTGGAGAACCACTCGCGCGTGGTGGGCTTCAGCGTCTTGGCTGCGGCCAGCAAGTCCTTGCTGGTCAGCGGCCGGGGCACGCCCGTTCGCATCGCTTCCCGCAGTTTGCCTTCGATCGCCAGGTCCACCACCGCTTTCAGGTCGGCGCCGGAGAAGCCCTCCGTCTTCTGGCCCAGATGGTCGAAGTCGATCGCCTCCGCCGGCTTGCCGCGGCAGTGCAGCCGCAGGATGTCCGCACGGGCCGGCGCATCCGGCGGGGGCACGAACAGCACGCGATCGAACCGGCCGGGGCGGCGGAACGCGGGGTCGACGTGCCAGGGCGCGTTGGTCGCCGCCAGGATCAGGACGCCCTCGTTCGATTTCCCCACCCCGTCCATCTCGGCCAGGAACTGATTGATGATCTGCCGGCCGGCGCCGCCGTGCATGTCGCTGCGGCGGCCGCCCAGGGCATCGACCTCGTCGAAAAACAACACGCACGGCTGGTGATCGCGGGCCTGCTCGAACAACTGGTGCAGGTTCCGCTCGCTGTTGCCGATCCACATTTCCAGCACGTCGCTGATGCCCACGGCGATGAAGCCCGCTTCGATCTCGCCGGCCGTCGCGCGGGCCAGATACGTCTTGCCGCAACCCGGCGGGCCGTACATCAGGATCCCGCCCCCGACGCTCTTGCCGTACGCCTTGTACATCTCCCGGTGCCGGAGCGGGTAGATGATCTTCAGGCCGATCTCTTCCTTCAGGGCGTCCATCCCGCCCACGTCGCGAAAGGTGATCTCCGGGCGCTCGATTTCCGTGGCCAGTTCCTCGGTCCCTTCCCCCCAGCCGGCCCGGACGCGGCCCTCGAACACCTCGCCCGCTTCTTCCTCCGGCACCACGCCCAGCCGCTGCGAAAGCTGCTGGTCTTGCACCGCCGGATCCATCTCCAGGGCCAGCTTGTATTGGGCCACCGCGTCCGCCACGTCGCCGCGCTGCAGCAGTAGCCGCGCGTACAGCACGAGCGCTGGGGCGGGGGCGGTCCGCTTCTGGATCAAGTCCTCGACGATGACCAGCGATTGGGAAAACTTGCTCTGCCGCCAGTAGCACTCCGCCAAGCCCACCCGCGCGTCGACGTTGTCGCCGGCCCGCGCCAGCGCATCGCGGTATTCCCGTTCGGCCTCGTCCAGGCGGCCCAAGCCCATCAACGAGGCCGCCAAGTGCAGCCGCAGCGGCACGTTCTCGGGAGAAAACTGCAAGGCATCCCGCAGGGATCGAATGGCGTCGTCGCCGAAGGACATGGGTCGGGCTCCAAGTCGTCAGGCCGAGGCAACCGGAAAACCGCATCATAGCCGCGCTTGTCCCGAGACGAAATGGCCGGGGTCAGGCAGTTCAGGCTTTTCGAGGCCATCGATCATGGCCTCCTCCATTCCGGAGCCCGTCTCAGAACCACCACTGCGAACGCACCTTGTTCCACAGATCCCCAAACCACACGTAGCCCAGCGACCGGCGGCCGCAGTGGATCTTGGCGATCACGCCCGCGCCGGGGCGGAGCGGCAGCGATGGTTCGCTGGGAACGTCCACTGTCACCAAGACGTTGGAGCCCACTTGCGGATCGCGCTCCGCCGACATGGCCACGCGGCGCAGCCGGCCGTGGTAGACCGTGCTGGCCTCGGTTTCCAGAAGGAACGAGACCGCCGCGGGGTCTTGTCCGCAGCCGCTGATGTCCACTACCGGCTGGACGCGGTCCTCCGGCAGCTGCAGTTCCAGCACCCAGGGTCCGGCCAGATCGGCGACCGTCAGCAGCCGCTGTCCGCGGACCACGGGCCGGGCCCGCAGCCGGTTTTCGACTTGCCACGTGACGACTTGCCCGCGAATGGGGCTGCGCACGGCCAGCTCGGCTTTTTGTTCCTGCAGGATGACTTGCTGCTGCTGAAGGCTTTCCAGCCGGACGCGGAGTTCTTCCTGTTCGGCGGTCAGCTGGCCGTATCGGTCCGGGTGTTCCCGGTCCTCGACGCGCTGCTGGACGCGTTCGGCTTCCACGGCGGCCAGTCGCTGCCGCGCCGTTTCCAGTTCCCCTTGGACGCGTTGCAGTTCGTAGTCCAACTCCGGATTGCGGAGCACCGCCACCACTTGACCGGCATCCACCTGCCGGCCGTGTTCGGCCGACAGATCCAGGATCACCCCGTCGGAAGGCGCAAAAATGTCGCGGCGGACCTCGGGCTGCAACTCGCCGCGCACTTTGACATCGTAATCGGCCCTCACCAGGATCAAGGCGGCGGCTGCGACGGCGGCCACCAGCAGTCCGGCCAGCAGCTTCGGCCGCCGGCCGCCGGTCAGTCCGCGCCCGAGCGCCGCCACCACACCGGACAGCGGCAGCCACGACAGCAGCCGATACTCCCAGGCCCGCTCCAAAGCCCGGCTGGCGTGGGCTGCCGCGGCTTCCAGCGCCGGCCTCCAGGTTTCGCCGACGTCGGCGGTAAAGCCTTCCGCCACCAAGGCACCCACCAAGACACGCTTCTCTTCGCGTCCGGATTCGGGGGCGGACGCCGCCAGCGGAATCACGGCCAGGGTGCGCACGTGAGCGGCGTCCACGTGCTCCTGGACCGCCAGCTCGACCTGCGGCGGCCATTCCGCCGCCGAGCCGTCGTACCAGATGGCTTCGCGGGTCGCGATCGCCAGCGCGGCCAGGCGTTCCAGCCGCCGCGCGGTGTCGCTGCGGCGGTTCACGCTGTCCACCCCGCTGACCGCCGACAGCCGCGGCCGGGCGTGGCGGCCGACCAGCACGCTGAGCCGGTCACAGCCCACCAGCAGCCGCCCCTCGTTGGCGATGGCAAACGCGGTCGCACGCAGGTCCAGGCTCCCGTGGACGCGCAGGGCATACTGTTCGGACTGCTGCCAGAACGCGTCGCGTGCCCTCAACCGGCGCAGCTCGCTGTTCCGATAGTAGTCGCCCGCCAGTTCGCACAGGTCGGCGAGAAATTGCAGACTGGCCTCCTGCGCCGCCAGCGAGGCAGCGGGCGCCAGCAGCAGTTCGAGTACGCCCACGGTTTTGCCTTCGCCCCCCAGCGGGCAGAACAGCAGCACGAACTCGCAAGGATTCCCCGCCGCGCCGCCGTCGGACAGGCGAGATCCGGGCGGCACGCGGCGCGGCTGGCCGGACTGCAGGACCGCCGCCGCCAGCAGGCCGTGCGGGCGGACGCCGGCGGCGTCAGACAAGACACCGCCGCCGGACAAGAGCAGTTGGTGCTCCAAGTGCAAGGTGTTGTTGGGCCGCACCTCCCACATCATCCCGCCGACGGCCGCCGTCGCGTGTACGGCGCGTTCCAGCAGTCGTTGCTGAAACTCGGCGGGCGCGATGGGGCTGCGGGTCAATTCGGCGACTTCTTCGACCAGGCGATCCAATTCGCGGAGCGCCGGCTCGCTGTCACCGGGATGAGCGACGGAAACAAGCTGCTGCATGTTGTCAGTCTATCCGCAGCAGCGGACGGACGCCAAGCACCCCGCCGCGCTGGGAAATTCTGCGGTTTATTCCGGCTTTGCGGAAAATGCCGATTTTTAGGGCCTCGCCTCGCCGATGATAGGACGACGAAGGGACCCGATGTGGGGAACCCTTGCTAGCAGAAGATGGGCCGGCCGGGGATGGCAGCGGCCACAATCCAATGCGGGGGCGGGGATGGCCGTGTGCGTAGCGACAAAGCCTGCCGGCAAACGAAGGCAATGGCCGATCATCCTGGCCTTGTTGGCCGCGGTGGCGGGTTGCAGCTTGCGCAATGCCCACGAGCAATTCTCGGACGAGCTGATGCACTACCAGCAACTCATGCAGCAGACCGTGTTCGAGGACGCGGCGTGCAACGCGCCCGTCGCGACCGCCACGGCCCTCGAGCCGGTGACGATCGACGACGCCGCGCCTCCGCAGTACTGGAACATGACGCTGCAGGAAGTCATCCAGTTGGCGCTGGCCAATTCGACCGTGCTCCGCGACCTGGGCGGCGCCCTGGTTCGCGCGCCCGGGTTGGTGGACACCATCTACCAGCCGGCTCTGCACGAGACGGATCCGATTCTGGGTCCCGAAGCGGCGCTCAGCGAATTCGACGCCGTCTACTCCAGCAACGTGCTCCTGGAAAAGAACGACCGCGCCCTGAACAACGCCATCTCCGGCCTGGGCGCCCAGGAGTTTCAGCAGGATCTGGCGGTGATTCCCTTCCAGATCGAAAAGGTGGCGGCTACGGGCAGCCGGTTCTACCTCCGCAACCGCATTGACTATGACGCCAACAACAGTCCGCTGAACACGTTTCCGCACGCCTGGAACTGGATCTTCGAAACCGAGGTCCGCCAGCCGCTGCTGCAAGGCGCCGGCGTGGAATTCAACCGGATCTACGGCCCCCGTGGCGAGCTGGGCGTGCCCCGCGGCGTGATGATCGCGCGGCTGAATTCCGAAATCGGTCTGGCGGACTTCGAGATCGCCCTGCGGGACTACGTCAGCAACGTGGAGAACGCCTATTGGGAGCTGTACTTTGCCTATCGCGATCTGGACGCCAAGCTGACCGCGCGGAACGCCAGCCTGCAGATCTGGCAGGACATCCGCAATTGGCAAGAAGCGAAGCGCAGCGGCGGCGAAGCGGAAAATGAAGCGCGGGCGCGCGAGCAGTACTACCGCTTCCAGGCCGAAGTGCAGAACTCCCTGACCGGCCGGCTGATGGAGCCGACGCGCACCAATAACGGCAGCACGGGAGGCACGTTCCGGGGCGTGACGGGCGTCCACGTGGCGGAACGCAATCTGCGCATGCTGATCGGCGTCCCGCTGGCGGACGGCCGCCTGATCCGCCCCATCGAGGAGCCGTCGACGGCGGAGGTCCTGTTCCAGTGGGGCGAAATCACCACGGAAGCACTGGTCCGCCGCGGCGAACTGGAGCGGCAGCGGCGGATGGTCAAACGCCGCGAGTTGGAGTTGGCCGGCAGTCAAAACTTTCTCAAGCCCCGGCTGGATCTGATCTACCGTTACCGTTTTCGCGGCTTTGGCCGGAGCCTCATGGGCGGCGACGACGCCGATGAACCCTTCGACGACGCGCTCTCCAACTTGTTGGACGCCGATTACCAAGAGTGGGCGATGGGGATGGAACTGAACCTGCCCAACGGCTTCCGCCAAGCGCACGCGGCCGTGCAGCACGCCCGGCTGCGGCTGGCCCGCGAACGGGCCGTGCTGAC
The DNA here is from genome assembly GCA_964443915.1 of uncultured Pirellulaceae bacterium. Taxonomy (GTDB): domain Bacteria; phylum Planctomycetota; class Planctomycetia; order Pirellulales; family Pirellulaceae; genus Anammoximicrobium. Next base: position 692 of record CAYUFW010000094.1, on the reverse strand, counting down.
GCAACAGGAACGCCAGATCCTGCACGACTTGGGTAACTCGTTTGCGGACATGAAGCGGGCCTACGCGCTGGTGCAAACGAATTTCAACCGCCGCGTGGCCGCGCAGGAAGAACTCAATGCGCTGCAAATCCGCAAACAGGCGGAGCAAAAAGTGGACCTGGATCAGCTGCTGGAGGCTTGGCGCCGCGTGACCGATGCCGAAGTCCAACTGCACCGGTCGCTGGTCGAGTACGTGATGGCGGTCAAGAACGTCCATTTCGAAAAGGGCTCGCTCCTGGACTACAACCAGATCCAATTTGCCGATCGAGCTTGGGGGGATCTTGCTCCGACGGTGAGTCGACCCGGCCCGCCGGAACCTGCCCGACCCGCTGGCGGCGAGCCCGCCCTGCAACCGACACCGGCAGTCGATCCGTTGCCCGCCGGCGACTCGGCCTTCGCGCCCCGAATCCGACCAGTGGCGTATCCTTCTGCCGTCGCGGCTCCGATCGTTGGAGTCCCGTTGAGGCCCGCGGCCGGCGACTCGGCCTTCGCGCCCCGAATGGAACCGTCGGCGTATCCTCCTGTCGCCGCTCCGATCGCCGAGGTCCAGCCGTCGCCCCAGGTCGACCACTCCGCCTTGACGCCCGAAATCGGACGCATGGCGTATCCTCCGGGGTCCGCTCCGATCACCGGGGTCCACCCGTCGCCCCCGG
>CAYUFW010000093.1:7821-25209 GCA_964443915.1 uncultured Pirellulaceae bacterium | reverse complement strand
GCTAGCGTCATGCCGGCCAGGGCCGCGCCGCCTTGCTAGAGAAACGTCCGGCGGACTACCGGGTTCTCCGCCTGGCCCGACAAGTTCCTCTGGCTCCACCCGCCGCTGGGCTGGTACCGCCTGCCGCGGGAACACCTGGTTGAACGTATCCGGCAGATGACGAGCGATGCCGGTTCCCGCCGCTACTGCCTGATGATCAGCGAAGACGTTCCGCCGGATTGGCAGGTGACCATCCCGGGCCGTGTTGGAGGCCTTGGGACGGGGTACTGACAGCGCACGCATGGCCCTCTGGTGTGGTTTCTGAGGCTTGTGAACACATGGGCCGTCTGCCGAAACCAGGAATTCTCGCCAGGAACGGCAAATTGGCGTTTCTATTTGCTCCAGGGCGAGTACAATCTGCCTGTTGGCCAAGCGCGTGCTTGGCTGGCTGGAAGACCCCAGCACGACGGACACACTTCCGCTTCTTCCTTCCTTCCTGGTTCTCCTGCTCAGAGTCATCTCTCACAGTCTCCAGGATCGACGGCCGGCCGCGGGAACAAGGTTTTCGACACAGGCGGTGCCACCGCACCTCCCCGGCGAAGAACCGTTGTCGCGCCCGGCATGGGCGGTTCGACTGCGTTTGACTTGACTGCGATCTTCTGCGCCGCCGCGTTGGCGGAAATGGGGAACATGCGCGCTCTTGCGTCCGCAGTCCGCTGCGCGGGCGAGTCGGGTGTGGTGCTGCGCAAGACGTCCCCTCGCGATCTCTGGAAATGAGCCTTGAACGGCTCATCGCCGCGCAAACTCTTTCACGAAAGCACTTGATGTCAGCTTCTTTTGAACAATTCCAACTTCTTCCGTCCCTGCTGCGAGCCGTCGCCGAGGAGGAGTACACGACGCCCACGCCGGTTCAAGTGGAGGCGATTCCGCATATCCTGGCCGGGAAGGATCTGCTGGGGTGTGCCCAGACCGGAACCGGCAAGACCGCTGCTTTTGCCCTGCCGATCCTGCACCGCCTGGACCAGTCGCGCCGACCCGCTGTCCCCGGCGCGCCGCGCGTTCTGGTGCTCTGCCCCACGCGGGAACTGGCCGCGCAGATCGGCAGCAGTTTCCAAGCCTATGGCCGGCACCTGAGGTTCCGGCAGGCCGTGATCTTTGGCGGCGTGGGACAGAACCCGCAGGTGCGAGCGTTGGCCCACGGCGTACACGTACTGATCGCCACACCCGGCCGGTTGCTGGACCTGATGAACCAGCGCCACGTGCGGCTGAACGGACTGGACACGTTCGTCCTGGACGAAGCGGACCGGATGCTGGATCTGGGCTTCCTGCCCGATCTGAAAAGGATCATCGCCTGTCTGCCGACAGAGCGTCAGTCGCTGTTCTTCTCGGCCACGCTGCCGGACCGGATCGTGGATCTCTCCCGGCAGTTGTTGCGCAATCCGGTGCGAGTCTCTGTCACGCCGCCGGCGACGACCGTCGATCTGATCGACCAGCGCGTGCTGTTCGTCGAGCAGACCGACAAGCGGGCTCTGCTCAGCGAACTCTTGCAGGCTCCGGCTGCAGACCGCGTCCTGGTCTTCACCCGCACGAAGCGCCGCGCCGATCACGTAGCCCGGCAACTCAGCCTCAGCGGGATCCGGGCCGACGCCATCCACAGCGACAAGTCGCAGACCACGCGCGCCAGGCTGCTGCACGGCTTTCGCACCGGCAAGATGCGGGTGCTGGTGGCCACCGATCTGGCCTCGCGCGGGATCGACGTCGACGGCATCACGCACGTCATCAACTACGACCTGCCGCACGAACCGGAAAGCTACGTCCATCGCATCGGCCGCACGGGCCGGGCGGGGGCGGCCGGCACGGCCCTGTCGTTCTGCGACGCCAGCGAACGCGGCTGCCTGCAGGCGATCGAGAAACTGATCCGCCGCCGGCTGCAGGTGCAGGCGGACCACCCCTATCATTCGGCGTTGGCGCCGGCCGCCGCCCCGCGTCGAACCCGCGCCGGCCGGACCTCGGCCCGGCGCCGCCCGCGATAGGCGGGCTTGGTGACCGATCCGATTTCCGACAGGAGGTTTCCTCCGCGACGGCGGGCGGGGGATACCGAGAGGTGAACCATGCCCACGTTGTGCGACTCCGACGACGACGCCACCGTCCGGCTCCGGACCAGGGCCGGACGGCGGCCGACGCGGGTCTGCCGGCAAACCGGGGCGCGGCACGCGCCGCCCGCGCGCCGCGGCCGCGACAAGTCGGTCCGCATCGGGGCGACGCGGGTCGGCAAGGGCGTGTTCGCCCGCCGCCGGTACCCCGCCGAGACCGTGATCGGCGAGATCGAGGGCCGGGTCATCGACGACCCCCACTACGGCTCGGATTACTGTATGAACATCGGCGCCGGCCGGGTCTTGGAGCCGGCGGCACCGTTCCGGTACGTGAACCACAGTTGTGAGCCAAACTGCGAGTTCGACTTCTTCGACCTCCGCGAGGCGGACGGCACGCAGACGCGCCGCCGTGTCTTTCTGATTGCCCTGCGGGAGATCAAGCCGGGCGAGGAGTTGACGATCGACTACAATTGGTCCGCCGCGTCCGCCATTCCTTGCCGCTGCCAGGCGCCGTCCTGCCGCGGCTGGATTGTGGATCCTACCCAATTGGACGCCCTCCGCGCACGGCTGGCTGCGCAGGACGCCTCTTGACGCCCCGACGTGGCACGTTGCCGAAGATCAAGTGCGGTCTGCTTGGCCGCCGGCGCGGATGGCAGCCAATCCACGATTGCCCTTCACGGCCTGACGCCGCGCGCGGCCAGGTCGGCAGCCGCGTCGCTGCGAGGCCGGTTGTGCTGCTGGTCCCAATACGGGGAAAGCCTGCGCAGGTTGGCCACGATCTGCGGAAAAACTTCGCTGATCCGGTCCACATCCGCCCCCGTGTTGTAGCGGCTGAGGCTGAACCGCACGGAGCCGTGAACGGCGGTGAAGGGGACCTGCATGGCTCTCAAGACGTGGGAGGGCTCCAGGGAGCCGGACGTGCAAGCGGAACCGCTGGAGGCACAGATCCCGCAGTCGCTCAGTTGATACAGCATCGCTTCCCCTTCCACGTAATGACAGGACACGTTCAGGGTATTGGGCAACCGGGGCGCCCCTCGGCCGTTGATCTGGATCTGGGGAATCTGTTGTTCCACGGCGGTTTCCAGCCGGTCGCGCAGGCTGCGGATCCGCGTCTGCTCTTCCTCGTAATGCCCGGCGGCCAATTCCAGTGCCTTGGCCAAACCGACGATGTAGGGTGTGTTTTCGGTCCCTGCCCGACGGCCCTCCTCCTGGTGACCGCCGATCAGCAAGGGCCGGCACGGCGTTCCCCGCTTGATGTACAGCGCGCCGATGCCCTTGGGGGCGTGCAGCTTGTGGCCGGAAAACGAGAGCAGATCCACGTGCCGATACTCCTCCGCCAGGTCGATCGGGATCTTGCCCACGGACTGGGTGGCGTCGGTGTGGAAGACGATCGACGGATCGGTCTCCTTGGTGATCCGCGCAAGCTGGGGGACCGGAAAAATGACGCCGGTCTCGTTGTTCGCGTGCATGATGCTGACCAAGAGGGTATCCGGCCGGAGGGCGCGCACGAACTCGCCCACATCCAGATTCCCGTGGCCGTCGACTGCCAGGAACGTCACCTCGCAGCCGCTCCGTTCCAGGTCCTTGCAGACCTCGATCACCGCCGGGTGCTCCACGGCCGTGGTGATGATGTGGCGGCGCTGGGGGTTGGCCTTTGCCGTCCCGAAGATCGCCGTGTTGTTGCTTTCCGTGGCGCACGAAGTGAACAGGATCTGGTTCGGATCATCGAGCCCCAGGTGTCCCGCGATCTGCCGGCGGGCTTGCTTGATCGCCGCGGCCGTGCGCCGTGCGGGTTCGTACATCGAACTGGGGTTGAAGTAGTCCGCGGTAAAGAACGGCGCCATCGCCTCGTAGACTTCCGGCGCGACCTGGGTAGTGGCATTATTGTCGGCGTAAATGACTCGCATCGTCGTCTTCCCGTTCAGACCTCGATCACCCGGATGCGCTCGTCCACGAGGTCCTTCAAGTTCTGCTCCACCAGCATGCGCAGGGTCTGGCCGGCGCCGGCGCAGCCTTGGCAAGCCCCCGCCAGCCGGCAGTAGATGAGCGTGTCCTTGATGTCGATGATTTCCACGTCGCCGCCGTCCCGGCGAAGCAGGGGCTGGATGTAGTCCTGCAGCGCCTGTTCAACCTTCTTGCTGAACTGGTAGGGCGACAGCGCCGGCCCTTCCGCCTTGGCCACGGCCGTATCGGGCAGGCGGATCTGGGTCAGAACCGGGACGCTGGCCGGTGACTTGCCCCACGTTTCGTCGAGCAAATCCTGGAGGCCGCCGGGCACGTGGTGACAGGACATGCACGCCCCACCGGCCTTGACGGCGTTGGTGATCTCCGAGATGGTGCGCAGGTTCAGTTCTCGAATCTTGCGCCGCAGGTACGGTTCGGTCAGCGAAAAGCATTTGCACACGATCCGGCCGTCTTCCTGTTCGCTGGCATGGATGTCGATTCCCAGCCGCGCCAGATCCACGCCGCGCTTCTGGGCCCAATTGAACACGGCGGCTTCCAGCGCTTCGGCCCCCATCACGGAACAATGGACTTTCTGCGCCGGCAGCCCGCCGAGAAAGTCCACGATATCCGTGTTCTGAATCCGGAGGGCCTCGATGGGAGTGAGACGGCGTTGTTCGATCAGCGTACACAGGGCCTCGGAAGCGGCAATGGCCGAGGTACAGCCGAAGGTCAGGTAGCGGGCCGCGACGATCACGTCCCGCGTCGCGTCCACGGGATCGCGCTCGACCCGGAAGGTGAACCGCATTGCGTCGCCGCAGGCGATCGACCCGTGCTCGCCCAAGCCGTCCGGGTTCTCGATCTCCCCCAAATGCGTTCCCGGTTTGCCGTGCACCGCATCCAGGAAAAGTTGTTTCGTCTTTTCGCTGTACTCCCAAGCCATGTCGATCCTCCCACGTGACCGCGTGACCCAGAGCCAAAAAAACCGACGTGTCCGAACGCCCCGCGGTGTTCGGCCACGTCGGTTTGCTCCACAACAGGCCCTCCGGCACCGCCGGCTTGCCCTCTACCTGGTCATCCGGGCAGTGGCGAATTATACGACGGCGAACGGTGAAAACAAGTGCCTTGTCGCGTCAGCGTCACCTCCCGGGCACGACGCTCAGCGGCCGGAGTGCGTTCGGCGGCGAAGCGAAGACGCCGATCGCTCGTGAGGCCCCAAGCCGAACGACAGCAGAAGCCTCCCGTTGATCAGCTGCTGCTGTAGGTCCGCAAGCGGCCGGAGACCGCCTCGCGCGTGAACCTGTAGAAGTGCCAGTGGGTCACGCAGCGGTTCATGAATTGTGCGAACCCGACGAGGTCGCGGCGGTACTTGAGGTTGCGGGTCAGGAAGTACTTCAGATAGATCCAGCCCACGGACCGCAGCGAACGGTCCCGCCAGAGCGCCCAGCCGAGCGACCACAACAGGGCCAGTCCGTAGGCCAGCGTCGGGAGGCGTTTTCCCTCCCCCGCCTTGCGGCAGATCTCGGCTCGCCGCCGGTGGAATTCCGCGAACCGGTAGACCTGGAAGTAGCGATCGAAAAACGCCTCGGGTGTGTACAGACGCTGCACCAGGTCCCAATAGCCTTGGCGCAATTCGTCGCGGCTCATCTTCCAGGGGACGAAGTTGCAGTTCGGATCGTCGTCGACCAGCCGTCCTTCACGCTGCAACCGCTCGTACAGCGGCGTTCGGGGGATGGCCTGCAGCATGCCGACCATGGCCAGGGTAATGCCGTTGTCCTGAATGAAGTGGAACTGCTCCTCGAAGATTTCCCGATCGTCGCTGTCGAAACCAACGATGAAGCCCGCATGGATGTCGAGGCCCGCGTTTTGGATTCGTGCCAGCTTGGCGGACAGGGAATCTCCCCGCAGGTTTTGGAACTTCTTCATTTCCTGGAGCGACTCGCGGCGCGGGGTCTCGATGCCGATGAAAACGCTGCGGAAATTGGCCCGGTACATCAATTCCAGAAGTTCGGGATCGTCGGCCAGATCGATGCTGGCCTCCGTGGTCAGACGAAGCGGATAGCCGTGCTGCTCCATCCAGGGGACGACCTGCTCCAGCAGGGCTTTCGCCTTCGTCTTGTTGCCGATGAAGTTGTCGTCGACGATGAACGCGGAGTGGAAGCCGGCCCGGCGCATGTCGTCCAACTCGGCCAACACCTGAGATGGCTCTTTCAGGCGCGGACGCCGCCCATAGATCACGACGATGTCGCAGAACTCGCACTGAAACGGGCAGCCGCGTGAAAATTGCAGCGACCCGGACGCATACCGGCCGACCTTCAGTAGATCGTACCGCGGGCGCGGAACCGTCGTCATCACGGTCGGCTCCGGCTGTTCGTAACGCCGCTGGGTGGGCCTGCCGTGGGCGAAATCATCCAGGAACTGCGGCCAGGTCGTTTCCGCCTCGCCGATGAACACCGCCTGGCACAAGCCGGCAAAGAACGACTCCTGAACGGAAACGAGAGGCCCGCCGACGACCGTGAAGATGTTCAGTTCGCGGAGCCGCACGAGGATTTCTCGGATCCGCGATTTTTGCACGTTCATCCCGGTGACGCCGACCAGGTCGTAGTCGCGGAGGGAGTCCCAGTCGATGTCCTCGACGTTCTCATCGAGCAAATACACCTGGTGGTCGCCGCAGAGCGCCGCGACGGTCGGCAGCGCCCCGGAGATCATCGTGCTCCGCTTGTCGCCGGGGTACAGAGGCAGCGCGTATTCAAAGCCCCAGTAGGACGGCTCGAAACGTGGATTGATCAAGCAGATGGACAGTTTTCGAGCCGGAGGGCCCACGTGGCGGCTGTCCCTGCCTGGCGATTGGTCCGTATTCATAGAGGATCCTTCCCATCGGCTGTAGCATACCGCGATGCGGCAAGAAAGATAGAGCAGGCTCCCCAAGAGAATTCTCGTGCCCCACCCGGTAGTACCCCCTTGCCTATTTGCCTCCGACAGGTCACAAAGGGTGCTGCTGCAGCAGCATTAGCCCGACTTGGGTCTTGCTTGTGATGCGGTTTTTCTTCAAAGGAGTCCCAAAGTGGCTAAGAAGTTGTATGTTGGAAATCTGTCCTACGAAACCACCGGCAGCGATTTGCAGAAGTTGTTCGAGGGCTTCGGGACGGTCGAGTCGGCCCAGGTGATCAGCGATCGCGACACGGGCCGATCGAAGGGATTCGGGTTTGTGGAGATGGGCAACGCTCAGGAGGCCCAGGCGGCTATTGACGGCCTGAACGGCAAAGAGGTCGGCGGACGGAGCCTCACCGTCAACGAAGCGAAGCCTCGGGAGGATCGTGGCGGCCGAGGCGGTCATGGCGGCGGAAGGTCCGGCGGGGGCCGGGACCGAGGCGGCTATGGCGGCGGAAGGAATTACTGAATTCCTTTGACAAGAACACGCGCCCTTCCCGCGCCGCGCTGACGGGAAGGGGGATTGTTCTCCGGCAGGCAACATCGTCCGGCCGCGAACGCGACACGGCGAATGTCGGGCTGCCATCGCGGGCGCGATGGGCCAGCCGGCGTCGGCCGGCCCCGTCGAAGTTCGTTCAGTACACGCCCCGCGCCTTGAAGGTGACCGATGGGCAAAGTGACCGATGGGCTCACGCCCAACGTTCGCCAAAAACCACCGATGGGCTCACGCCCAACGTTCGCCATGTTGACTAGTGCGGAGGCTCGATAATTTTCTTCGGCGGGCCTGCCTGGTCCGCCGAGGGCGCCAACTCGGCCAACAGACGGATCGCCGCCGCGACCATGATCTCGCCGGAGCCTTCCGCACAGCGGGCGCTGATCACCTCGTAGTTCCCTTCCGCGTAGGCGGAACGATTGGGGATGTAGCTGAACGAGCCGTTGGCCAACTCGACGATGTGCGTCTGCGGGAAGGGCGAGGCGGCTTTGATGCTCAGGCCCAACTCGACAAACACCTCGCCGGACAGTGCCACCCAGGCCAAATCCGGTCCGAGTGTGATCACCTGAATCTCCGCCTCCCAGGGCTGGCCTTTGCGAGCCGCCACGTCCAGCACCTTGTACGCCTTCACCTGCTCGAAGAAGGCTGCTTGGGGACCGCGCTTCACGATCTCCCGCGCCTCGGCAATGTCCTGCTCGGTGATCGGAGCCAGCGGCAGGGAGACGAGTTCGCTGCGGACGGCCAGCGGCCCGGCGGCGGCCGGTTTGAGGTCCATGTAGATCTTGAGCACGTCGCCGGCCAGGATCGTCCCCAGGCGGACGGCCTCCTCCGGACCGTGCTGGCGATCGGACCATTGGACGTTGATGTGATTCAGATTGCCGCACGCGCCGTTGGCGAACATCGCGAGCATCTCGGCGCCCTTGTACTCAGCCAGGCGGCGGGCGAGGACGCCGGGGAAATCCGGCCAGCACTTCAACCCGCCGGTCGTATCGGCGTGCATGGCGTAGTTGACGTACGTCAGCACGGGCTTGGCGTCCGGGGTATCGAAGTAGACGACGCCGACTTCCGGATCGATCGGGCCGACCGGCCGGATGATGTTCGGGTTGTTCTTGCCCGGGTTCCAGCCCACCGTACCGTCCTTCATCCAGAAGCGGCGCGTGAACGCCAGGCGGTCTTCTTGGCCACGGGCGTGCGACACGCGCACCGGCACGAGCCGCTGGCACGCTTCCGCCACGCCTTGAGCGATCTTGGCCGGCAACTCCTCGGTGTACTTCTTCACCAGTTCGTTGATGCCGTCAAGGTCATCGCGCGCCGACTTCCTGTCCAGCACGGGGCCGGTGTGCGTGTGGGTGGCCGAGATCATCACGTGGCCGCCGGGGATCTTGGTCTGTTGTTCGATCAGCTTCCGGGCTTCGACCACGGTGTGGCGGGGCACCGTGATCAGATCGCACACGACCATCGCGGCCCGCGTCTGGCCGTCGTCGAGAACGGCGACCTTGGCGACCAGGTCCTCCAAGACTCCCTCGCTGCCTCGCGGACTGTAGTACCCGGCCAAGGGGATTCCCACCGGCGGGTTGATGTTGACGGCGGCGGTGCCCACGCGCAGGCCGTCCGCCAGCGCGGGTGCCGCCGCGACGGCGGTCAGGGCAAGAAACAAGCCGCACGGGTGACTCGAAACTCTATTCGACGACATGACTGAACCTCCATAGCGACGAAAGCGAGAACATGGCCGATGGCTGCAAGTTACCCGCCCGCCGGAACGAACGCAAGCACGGCTCCTTAATCCGGGTTTTCCGTGCCATCCGTGGTTCCGTCCCTTTCTCCCTCGTAGTTTCCCCGAACCGTCCCGCTGCCCGAGGCGATCTCCGTCCGGCCGTACAGCAGATTGTCGACGATCATGTTCCCCCGTCCGGCGGTGAGCCGCAGGGCGACGGGCGGGGAGTCGGCAGGACGATCGTCGCGAATGAGGCACCCGGAGACGCGTACGCTCTGAACGTCGTCCAGCAGCAGCCCGCAGGCGTTGCAGTCGAGGATCGAACACCCGGTCACGTTGAACCGCCGGGAGCGACGCAGGATCACCGCCCCCTGCTCGGCCAGGGCGTTAAAGATTTGAAACCCGCTCAGCGTACAATCGCGGCAATCGGAAAACAGCAGGCCGTCGCGACTGCCGGGCGGGTAGTCGGGATTGCGGTCGAAGAGATTGGCCCCGACGACAATCTGCGAGCAGTCCTCGACGAGCAAGTTGTGTTGGTGGCCTTGGAAGAACGTGTTCCCGGTGATGCTCACGCCACGGGCGTGAACGAGGTGGACGTTCGCGCAGGTGTCGCTGATTTGATTGCTGGCGATCGAGAAGAAGCCGACCTTCTGCGGTTCCCTGGCGCTGCGGCCGAGGAAGCGGATGTTGGCCGAATCGGGGGCCGAGCCGCTGTGCTGGAGCGTACAGCCGACAATCGCTCCCTCGCGGACCGACGAGCGCTCCTCGGTGCAATCCAGCAGCACGTTCGCGGCCGGGGGTCCGTCGGCCGCCATGTTGGCCTCGATGTCGCAACTGCCGATCTGCAGATTGCGGACCGAGCTGCCGCGGACGACGATTCCCCCGCCGCCGTTGTAGCTGATGTGGCAATTGGTGACGTTCACTTGGTGCAGGTCCAGTTTGTCCAAGTACAGCCCCACGCCGCGGTTGTCGTACAGGTGGCACTGGCTGACAATCACATTGCGGCTCCGCCCCGTGAGGTACACCGCGTGCAGCGACTTGCGCACGGCCAAGCGCGTGAAGATCGGCTGCATCGTGCCCTCCAGCCACACTCCGATCGCCTCCGGGTGGTCGCCCACGATCTCCAGGCCATCGACCAGCGGATTCCGCTGCCGCTGCCAGACGTTGTCCTTGACGCTCTTCGGGTCGGCGGTGCCGCCGTGCGTGCCGATGAATTTCAGCGCCGGCCCCGGTCCAGCCATCACGATTGTGGCCGTGCCGTCGCCCACGACCGACGTGGCTCCGACCCGGTCCAGGTCGATGACGATCGGCTGGATGATGCGATACGTGCCGCGGACGAGGCGGATCTCGCCGCCCCGCTCGGCAGCTTGTTGGAGGGCCGCCGTGTCGTCGGCCTGGCCGTCGCCCTTGGCCCCCAAGTCGCGGACGGACGCCGCCGCGCCGGCCGGCGGGTTTGGCTGCTCGGCCGCTTGGGCAACCGCCCAGCGGGCCAGACAGCTGATGCCGAAAATCGCAACACCCAGCAAGACTTTGTGCAGACAACGATTCATCGCGTGACTCCTGCCAGCAAATGGAAGACTTTGGTTGGTTATGGGGCTGAATCATGGACCGATCATCGCCGCGGCGGCACTTCGGCGGGTTTGCCGGAAGAACACAGCTCGCGCAGGTTGGCGATCGACTCCAGCCAGCAGCCGGGATCGCCGCCCAGGATGTCGGTTTTCTCCAGCGGGGTGACGGTTGCGATATGAGCCTCCAGGTCTTGGAGCGTTTTGAGGAGGTGAGTGCGGACTGCGGGATCGTCTTGCACCCGCGACTGCAGGACGTCCACCATCGCCTCCGCAAACCGTGCCCCGACACCGAGCGACCGGGCAAACCACCGCACGTCCTCCTGGTCGCACAAGCGGGCGGCCTCCTGGGCGTGGGCCAAGGCCTGCTGTGTGTGCGCCAGACGCCGCACCCAGCGGGCGTGCTCCTGAGCCCAGTCGGTGGCCTGCGGTGCCTCTGGAGCCCGCAGCCGTGCCAGGCACGAGGTGACGCTCCACCACACGCGGCTGACCGGTCCGTCGCCCGATTCGCCGGGGACCGTGTACGCCAAGTACATGGCTTGCCCGGCGGCCGGCCCCCACAGGCGATGGCAGATGCGCTCGAACAATTGACCGGGCGCGAAGAGTTCGGGCGGCCGGCAGTGGCCTCGAGTCAGGCGGCGGAACAGTTCCAGGGCCGCCGGTTCGTCGGGCGTTGCGCGGCGATAGCCGCCGGCGCTGCCGTTCCAGAGGAATTCGGCGTTCAGGACCTGGACCGGCTCTTCGTGGACGCCGCCGTTCGACAAGCAGACCGACTCGGCGCCCCGATAGAACGGGGCCATCGCGCCGGAGATGTTGGCCAGGTCGTCGCTCTGGTAATGGTCCCCGCCGCCGAAGGCGATGACGTGCAGCCCCAAGCGGCTGCCCGCGCGGTCCATCGCACTGCGCAATTGGGCGATCTTCATGCCGCCGTCCGGCGCGTAGAACTGCTCACGCAAGCCGATCTCCACATGGCGTACCGGTCCCGACAGCCGGCCCAGGGCGCAGAAGTAGTCGACCTCGCGTTGCCAGACGTCGGCGGGCGTTTTCTCGTAGTAAACCGTGTACAGCGGCGAGACGAAGATCAACGTCAGGTCATCGGCTGCACGATAGCCGCCCTCGGTCGTTACGCCGTCCAGCGCGCTGCGGACCCGGCCGAACCACTCCGCCAACGCGCCGGCTTGGCCTTGCTCTCTGGCCAGATCGTCGCTGGGCCAGCGCTGCCGGCAGGCCTCGCAGCGCAGCTTCCACGAACGGTCGCTCTCGCGCCACGTGCCCGTGTCGATGTCGTGGATGTACATGAACCCCGGCTCGACCGCGGCCACGAACCGTTTCATCTCCTCGATCTTTGCCGCGGCCAGTTCGTGGTTCGATAGGCACGTGCCGTAGCGCCGGCTTGGTTCGACCCGCTCCATGCCGCGGCAGTAATACTCCGGACCGTCGGGCCAGGGACGCCGGTTCAGGAACGTCTGGCCAAAGTAGCCACAGCGGTAGATCTCGCTCTTCTGGTACGACGTGCCGTACCCACCGCCATAGCCGGCGAACACCAGCCGGATGCCCCGCCGCCGCGCCGCCCGCGTGCAATGGCGCATCAGATCGGCATAACCGGGCGTGCGTTCGACGTTCCAGCCGAAGCCGTCGAACCAAACCATGTTGATCTTGTACGTGAAACAGAAATCGAGCATCCGCTCGATGCGCGCCTGATAGTTCTTCCGCCCGTCGCCCCAGTCGTAGCTCCAGCGGTTGGCCTCGACATTCAGCAGCCAATCCGAGGCGCACCGATAGCGGACGTCGGGCCAGTCGGTGATCTCCACCAACGGCACGTAAACTCCGCCGTCTTTCGCCTGCAGCAGTTGCAGCAGCGTCGCCGCCGCGCGGAGCAGACCTTCGGGTTCGGCGGCGACGGCCTTCACCGCGACAGGACCGATCTCCAGCCGGTAAGCTTCCGGCCGCGCATCGCGCCCGAGCGGTGCGGCGAACTCGGCCTGGGGATCGACCTGCAGCACGATCGGCAGGCGCGCGGGCGGGGCGTTGCGAACGACCGGCGCCTGCAGCCGCGCGGCCAGGACCTCAGCCGCGTACCCTGCTTCCGGCCCGGCGACGACGCAGGCCGCCGCCGCGTCTGCTCCGGGCCGAGCCAACAGCAGCGGCGGCCCTTCGCCCCAACGCGACTGTTTCGGCGTGGGCAGCAACTCGACGCGGGCCGAAGCCGGCTCGGCTAGGGCCGACGCCGGTACGAAGAAGAGAACAACCGGCACGCCCAGCAACCATCGCACAAGAACATTCGATCGGTTTCCGGCCATCACCTTCTCCTGAACCAGAGAGTTCCCAAAGCACGCCTTCGCAAGCACCGTTCAGAAAAATGTCAGATGACACGTGAGCGGCAAGACGCTGGCCGCCGGTATTGCGTCCGATCCAGAACCGGTGGCTAACGCCATTCGCCTCACTTGTTTCAGGAACGTTGGGAAGCAGCCGCCTTATCTACCGAGTCAGTTGCGGCTCAATCCACACGCCCCAGTCGCTGTTCGCGCCGTCGCCGCCGTCTTCGACCTGCAGCGTCAGGACACCGACATTTGCCACGTCCACGTCCAGTGTGTGCAGCACGTGTCCCCGGATCGTCGGCGAACGAAACAGTTCTCGGCCGTCGCCTTGGACGACGAAGACCACGGAGCCGTCGTGCCCGTCCTGCAAGCCGTAGGACGCCTGAAATCGCTGCCATTTCCGGTCCAGGTCGAATTCGTGTTTTGCCGGCGCGTGGGCGTACAAGCCGCGTTCGAAGAACTGGCCGCCAACTTCCAGAAAGCACTGGCTAGGCGACTCGATCAGAACTTCGTCAAACAGCGGCCGGCCCCAGCCGACGGTAGCGGTGCGGAATCTCACGCCGGAAACCGACACGGGGCCGGCTTGGTCTGGGAGTTCCGCGAGTCCCCTCTGCGGCCGGGGCTGCAGCAGCGTCTGCAAGTGGGCCGCTTTCCGCCGCACCTGCGGCGTGTCCGCGAACCGCCGCTGCAATTCGCTGGCCAACTCGGCGGCACGTCGACGGTCACCCGCCGCGTACGCCTCGACGGCTTCGGCCAGCGGCAGACGGAACAGGAACGACGCCAAGTCGGGCGTCCCCTGGGCGTCGACGCGATAGTCGAAAGCATACTGGCTGCTGGTGCCGTCGGTGCGGCAGACGCGAAGCCGCAGTTGGGACGCTCCCGCGCGAAGTTCGCCGACTTCCAGACGGAAACTCCCATCGGCCGCCACCGGGCAAGTCCAACTCACCGCGTCGTAATCGGCCGGAATCTTGGCCCAATCGTTGAAGGCGGCGATGCCAAAGGCGGGCGGCGCAGCGATCGCTTTGCCCGTCAGGACGATCTTGCCGTCCGCGAACCGGGCGTCCAGTTCGCTCAGGCGGCCACTGGGCCGGCGCGGCGGCGTGGCTTGCTCGCCGGCGAACGGGCGGCTGTACGCCAGCAGCATCGCGCTGGCCGCACTGAGAAACGAACCCGGACCTTCGCCCCGCAACTCCTGCCCGTACGTGTGGTTGCCGCCGCCCATGAGCGACAGCCCGCGGGGTCGGTCCGCGGCCCGCTGGCAGTCATGCGGCAGACCAAAGGCGTGGCCCAGTTCGTGCGCGACGCCGCCGATGTAGTGCGAATTGAACTCGCCCACCGAACACGGCCGCCCATAGTAGCCTCCCGGTTCGCGAGAGCCCAGCAGCCGGGCATCCAGACGCTCGTCGTCGTACACCCACGCGGTTCCGGCCCGCTGATCGCCGCCGCCCACATAGGGCCCGATCTCGATCGCCCGGCCGTTCTCCCATGCCAGCAGCGTCTGGAAGATAACGACCGTCTGACGGTCGATCTCGATGCCGCGGGCAGCGAGCGCCGTCTTGACCTCCTCACGCACCCGCCCGGCATCGTTCCGGCCGTAACTTCGCATCGGGTGCTTGCCGCTGACGACATCAATCTGCACCCGTCCCTGCTCGTCGCGATCCAGCACGAACGTCCTCGGCCCGTAGCCGGCGGCCTGCATGCCCTGGCGATAGAAACGCTGCACTTCCATCATCACGCGGTCCAGACGTTCCTGGAAGCCCGCAATTGGCACACGGTCGCTCGTTACGAAGTAGACGATGCGAATCGGAGGCGCGGGGCCGTCGCGGGGAACCTGTGCGGCGGATTGGGCCCACCCGGTGCAGCTGAGGAGGAACAACCAAGACGCTATTTGACGGTTCAAGCGATCCATGAAACCTCACTTTCCGAACACTTGTTGGTCCGCGCTAGCGTTGTCCCGCCGTGAGTTTGTCGATCAGGTAGTCGTCCGCCTTGGGGTGCCTCACGTCGGGCGCGCCGGGATAGACCAGTTCGCACTCGACGCCAACTTCACGCAGCCGCTCCTGCAGCTTGACGCCGTAGTTCGCCGTGTGCGTCGGGTCCTTCTGTTCCTGGCCCAGCGCGGGCGGCGCCGAGTAAATCATGTAGATCGGCGGATCGTCCGCCGTGACGTGTTCGATGGGCGAGTACTGCTTGATCCAGGGCAAAACCGACTCCCGTGCCGCCAGGAACTCCGCGAACTGAGTGTCACGAGTCCGCGTGTTGTTCGGGTCGGGCATGAAGCCAAACGCGTGTCCACCGTAACGGCTGTTGGGCGTCCATTCCTTCAGTTGTTTTGGATCGAGCGACGTTTGGGCGCCGATCACGGCGGCGCACCACAGACGGGTCGATTCGCGGGCCACCGGATCGCTGCTCTGCGGGTCGGCCAGGTCGTCGCGCAACGCGAGCCACAGGCTGGAACACGCGCCCGCCGAGCCGCCCGTGGCCCCGATCCGCTTCTTGTCCAGGTTCCACTTGGCCGCCTTGCTGCGCACGAATTGCAGGGCCCGCGCGGCGTCGCTCAACGGCCACTGCACCGGCGGCTTGACCCCTGCCAGCATGGCTTGCGTGGAGTAACGGTAGTTGATCGAGACGACCGAGATGCCAGCCGCGAGGTACTTGTCCAGGCTGGCGACGTTTGCCTTGTCGCCCGCCACCCAGCCGCCGCCGTGGATGTGGAACACCAGCGGCGTGGGCCGCGCGGATTCCGCTTTCCAAAAGTCGAGCACTTGCCGCTCGTGCGTGCCGTAGGCGACGTTCGCCGCCGTGGGCTTCTTTCGTACCGCCGCGCCGGGTTTCGCAGGCGAATCGGCGGCGAACAAAGGGCCGCACAGGGTGGAGAGAGACACCAAAACCAGGAAGAATCGCTTCATGACAGAATCACCTTTCTACTCGGACAGTGCCGAGAACAAATGAGTTCAAAAATGGTCAGGACTCTTTTCCGGAAAAGAGTCCTGACCGCCTTTTCGCGGCCGAGTCAACGTTTGCCCATCGTCACGAACTCTTCTTCACTCAGCACGCCGTCCTTGTCTGCGTCAAACGTCGGAAAGCGGCGGCGGCCTTCGGCCTCGTCGGGGAACTTGTGCAGGTACTCCTCCAGGCTCATTTTGCCGTCGCGGTTCGTGTCCTTGGCTTTGAAGATGGCGGCCCGGTCCAGGGCGGGCTTGTTCGGGAATCTGGCTTTCGCCTTGGCAGGCTTGCGCGGCGTGTCGACAGGCTTCTTGGTGGCGGCGGCCCGGTCGCGGGCCGCGCTAGGCGGCAGGGTTTTCTGCCAGGCCAGCGCCTTGGCCGTGAGTTCCTGCACCACGTCGGGATGCGCGTCCGCCACGTTGTGCTCCTCGGCGCAATCGTTCGGGATGTCGTACAGTTCGGCCCCGCTGCCGTCGTGGTGGACGAGCAGTTTCCAGTCGCCATCGCGGATGGCCAGCATCGGCGGCTGGTACTCGTCGCCCCAGACGCGGAACAGCCACTCCCAGTGCAGCGGTTTCCGCCGCGGACGCGACTGGCCGAGCCAGATGTCGCTCACGTCCTCGCCGTCGGGCCGCACGCTGTCCGGCACTGCCACATCCGTCAATTTGCAGACCGTCGGCAGCCAATCCACGCCGCCGATCACGCTCGTCTCGTCCACTCGCCCGGCGGCCACGTGCCCCGGCCAGCGCACCAGACCGAACGTGCGGATGCCGCCCTCGTACATGCTGCGTTTGCGGGCCCGCAGCGGACCCGTGTTGCCCACGCCGGCATTGGCGGCGTTGCTGATGCGGTAATCCTCGGGGCCGTTGTCGCTGGAGAAAAGCACGATCGTGTTGTCGGCCAGATCGAGTTCGTCGAGCGTCTGCAGCAGCCGGCCAATCTGCGTGTCGAGGTCGGTCAACGACGCGCAGAAGATCTGCATCTGGCTCTTCAGATCCTGCGCCTCGCCGAGATAACCCTGCATCCAGCGGCCGAACGCCGGGTCGTCGGCCCGCGGGGCGAGCGATTCGTAGGGCTTCCGTTGTTCGGGGGTCGGATTCAGCGGCGCGTGCGGCAGCAACGTCCACACGTTGGCGTAGAACGGCCGGTCTTTGTTGGCTTGGATGAACCGGATCGCTTCGTCCACGAACGCCGTGGTGGACTTGGCCCAAAACGTCGTGGCCGGCTCGGTCCAGGCCGGGTCGCGGCACACCATGGCCCGCACGTCGTCGATGCCGTAGGCGTCGGGAGTCGGCGCGCCGTCGCCTCCGCCCAGGTGCCACTTGCCGAAGTGCCCCGTGGCGTAGCCCCGCTGCTTGACGACCTGGGCCAGCGTCATCTCGCTGTCGCTGATGCCGTGTTTGCAGTT
>CAYUFW010000093.1:1405-7811 GCA_964443915.1 uncultured Pirellulaceae bacterium | reverse complement strand
CCCGTGGCGTAGCCGGCGTCACGGAGCAGCCTGGTCACGGTCACCGTCTGCGGATCGAGCCAGTTGGGCATCGAGCGCGCTTGGTTGAGCGCGTGATCGGCGAAATGGCCGTGAATCGCGTGCCGCGCCGGGTAGTGCGACGTCAGGAACCCGCAGCGGCTCGGCGAGCACACGGTCGCGGCGACGTAGAACTGCTTGAACCACGTCCCCTGACTGGCCAACCGGTCCAGGTTCGGCGTCTGGACGTAAGGATGCCCGGCAAACTTCGCGTCCGCCCAGCCCTGGTCGTCCGTGAGGATGAAGAGCACATTGGGCCGCTTGGCGTCGGCGGCATGTACAAGCACGCTGTCCGGGGCGAGCAGAACAACGAATTGGCAATAAAGGACGGCAGGGAGCACAACGAGGACGAAACGAGGCGGAAATACGCCGGTGAAGGGCTGGCGTGTGGTGACCGTTGGCAGTCTCCGCCGTTCGCTGGAAGTGGTCATGCGGCATTCTCCTTCTTGATACGTTCTGCGGCCGTCTAACTGCTTTGGATTCGTAACGGGCGGACACTCTCATGCATACGGCACAATCTCCAACAACGACGAAACTGGACGGCCGAATCCGGATAACCAACGCGGCTATTCTAGCACGGATACGGGACCTGCAATATGGTCGGGCGAAACCGGTTCCGTGTCCAGACTCGCCCACTTGATGCCTTCGGTCGCGCGAGATTCATCACGGCACTGCCGTTTTCCGTTTCCCCTTAGCTGCCGCGGGCGTATCGCCCGGTTGGGGCAACTCGGGCACCGTCAGGGCCGGCTCGCCGGTCAGCCAGCCCAGCGAGGCCAGGAACTTGTCGGCTTCGGCCAGCGTGATCGTCTTCCACGGCTCCCGGTTGAAGAAGCCGTGGCCCTGGCCGTCGTAGTAACGCGTCTCGCAGCGCACGTCCGCGGCGGCCAGCCACTGCCAGTTTCGCCTTCCCGGCCACGTACAGGTTCACGTGGATCGCCCGCTCACCCAAAGCGTACTGGAACTGTCCCGCTGCCGGGAGAAACCGCACCACGTTCGTCGGGCAGCACGGGCAGCCGTGTGCCGGCAGGCAAACGCGCCTGGCACAGGCGGACGCGTCGCGGTATACTTTTCAAGAGCGTAGGAGCCATTTCCATGTCCAGCGAAGCCGTGACCGAACTACATCACTTTCACGAGTTTCTCGGCCAACAGTTGCAGGGCGACGGAACGCCCATGACGGTCGAGGAAAGCGTACATGCCTTTCGCGCTTACCAGCATGATTTGGAGCGATTCCGGCGGGACTGCGAACCCGCTCTCGCCGAAAGCGCCCTGGGACAGTCTCAGCCCTTGGACGTAGATGAAATCATTGCTCGCGGACGTCAACGCGCCGCCGCCCAGGGGATCGACGTCACATGCCCCGAGTAATTCGCACTCCCACCGCAGCGCGGGATCTCGACGAGATTTTCGACTACATCGCCATCGAGGGCGGCCGCCCGACTACCGCCGAAAAGCTCATCCGCGACATCGGCGCCAAGTGCCAGATCTATGCCGCACAGCCGGGAACGGGAACCGCACGGCCCGATCTCGGTGAGGACTTGCGAGTGTTCCCGCACAAGCGCTACGTGATCGTCTTTCGGCCATTGGCCGACGGCATCGAGGTCATCCGTGTGGTCGGCGGAGCGCGCGATTACCCCCATCTGTTTCGGTGAATGCGAGAACTCGGATCAACATTCAAGGCCAAGGCATGGAAGGGTTCAATGGCCTCCTTTGGCCCCACGCCAGCCCTGGAGCCATTGCTGGGTCAGCCGCGCGCCCAAGTCCGCGTTGGCCGGGTCGTTGGCGATGTTCACGTTTTCCTGCGGGTCGGTCTGGTGGTCGTACAACTCGACGGCGTCCACTTTCGTCTGGTCGTTGCGGTGAACTCAACGCGTGAAGCGGTAACCATCGGTGCGCATCGAGTAGCCCATCAACTGCCGGCCGTCGAGGCCGCGCGGGTACTGGCTGAACGCGGCCGTCCTCACCGACTTCGACGGGTCCCGCAAAACCGGCACGAGGCTCGTGCCTTCCAGATGCGGCGGCAGCGGCAGCTGGCACAGTTCGGCCTGTCGGAGGCGGCGAGTTGGCCGCCAGCGCCCGCCAGGCACGTCAGCACGAGGACGCGAAGCTGCGTTGTCATCGGATTTCCTCGAATGAGTGTTGCGGAAGTTCAGTCCGTTCTCAATCTTTGCGCTATCTTGTTGATCAGGCGTGCCACGTTCGCGCCGCTGCAACTGCCGCCAGCGACGGCGTTTTGTTTCCAGTAGCCGGCGCCAAGGATGATGCCTTGCTGGACCAAGACCTCCACGGCCTCCTCCATTTCCGCTGCCGGCCCGAAGTGCCGTGCGGCGGCGATCAGCAACTCCGCCACTTGCGGGCCGGCGACGTCGGTCGGGCCCTTTCCGCCGGCGGACGCGTTGGCGCCCCAGGCGGTCCAAGCGTCGTCCTCGGTGATGATCTTGTTCTCGACGAGCACCCGCAGATCGGCTTTCACGTCCGGCGCGGCCTCGGCTCGCAACGGCGGACGCCCCGGCCGGGCGCGCGTCGCCGGGTGGCCGGCGCGGAGTTGGCCCAGGGCCTCTTGCAGTCGCTGCTTCGCGACGATGGCCTGCGCATCGGACTCGTCGATCGACTTCTCGGCCAGCGGCGAGTCGAGGATGTCGACGAACGTGCCGTCGTCGTACAACTTGTAGCGTTGATCCGCCACGAAGTGCTTCCAAGCCGGGACAGTTGACGATCAGCGGCTCGCGCACCCCGCCTTCCGTGATGTCTCCCTTGCTGCCCAGCATGGGCTGGCCGCGGACCGTGCCCAGAGGCTGTCCAGCCGGGCCGTTGTCGGAGGTGAAAAGGATGATGGTGTTGTCGCGGAGCCCAAGTTGTTCGTGGCGAAGAACACCAGCAGGACGAGCAGAGAAAAAAGGCGCGGTTTCATCGTGTCCTTGGCGATCCCCCTGGGTTTCTAGTGCCGTGTCCGGTTCGTGACTCCCGCAATCCGGGACGGCGACAGGTAGGCCGGAACAAGTCCTCGCAGTTCCGGCACGACCAACTGCCCGAAAACCGCAGGAATTCCTGCCGGAACTGCGCGGACTTGTTCCGGCCTACTTTCTGGCTCGCCGCGAACAGGATGGTTAGCACCTGTAAACGGACACGCGTTCTACTTGATCTCTTTGATACGGATGTTCTTGTACTCGACCCAGAACGGCTTGCCCGCGTGCAGTTGCAGGGCCAGCACGCCTTCGCGCAGCGCCAGTTGCGGATCGTTGTCCGTGAAATCGAGGATCAGCCGGTTGTTCAGGTAGTGCTGGATGCGGCTTCCCTTGGCGACGATCACGACCTCGTTCCAGTCGTCCAGCTTGAACAGCTTCGCGAACTCGTCGGCGTCAATCAGCGTGCCGGTGACCTGCTTCTTGCCGTCCTCGCCCCACGTGGCCTTTTCCCCGACGAGGCAGACGCGGCCCCGCTTGCCGCCTTCGTCGTAGATGAACCCGGAGACGCTGGGCAACTTGACCTCGTTGCGGATTTCGTGCTGATAGCCGCGCACGACCCACTTGTTCCGGACTTTGCCGTCGGTGATGTGCTTGGATCGGTACTGGATGCCCGAGTTGTTCGCCGCGCTGGAGCGGAACGAAAGACGCAATTCAAAGTCCTTCGTCACGCCGCCTGTCCAGATCAGGAACGTGTTGCCGTTGGCGGGATTCTCAGGCGTCGTCTCGCCGTGAATCACGCCGTCTTTCACGGACCACAGCTTGGGATCGCCGTCCCAGCCCGTCAGGTCCTGACCGTTGAAAATGCACTTCATGTCTGCCGGCTCCGCCGGGGCCGTCTGCGGACCGTCGGCCGCCAAGGCGTGAATGGCAAACAAAACAAAACCAGCCAGCGTCAGATGGCGAATCATGGTGTTCTCCCAAATGTGAGGAATGGAACGGAACTGTGATTATGACCGATCGTCAGGCAATCTCCAACCCGGCAGACGCGATTCTCTGGAGCGAGGATTTCCGTACGCTGCGGGGCGGTTCCCCCGGCGCAAAGTGCGGGACGATGCCCAGAAATTATTGCAGGATCGCTGCCGCGTCGCTACGCTAGCGGAAGCTGAGCGTCTCGATTCTCCACAGTCCGACGATCGCGACTTGCGGCGGATCTTGCGCGAACTCCGATACGGGGGCACGATTCTTTGGGAGGATGACTGACATGCTTTTGCGCAATCAAGGCCAGTGCCAGCGGGGGATCATCTGGTTTGGTGCCGCCGCCATGGTGTTGTCGTTACTGTCGGAACCCGCACGGACGGCCGAATTGTGTCCGGTGATTCGTCCAGGGAATTGCCCGGCTGAGACAAGAATTCTCGCAGCGCTCGAGGATAATACTCAACTGGAGTTCATCGAAACGCCCCTGAACCAGATCACGGATTTTCTCCGGGAGCAGCATGACATCCCGATCGGGATCGACGTCCGCGCTCTGGACGAAGCCGGTGTCGCGTTGGAGACGCCGATCACAGGCAACGTGAAAGGCGTCTCGTTGCACGCGGCTCTCCAATACCTCTTCGGAGCGCTGGATCTGACCTACCGCATCGAGAACGAAACGCTGTGGATTACCACGCAACGAGCCGCCGAATCGCGTCCGGAACTCCGCATCTACGACGTGTCGGCGTTGCTGAGCGACGGCGAAGACGCCGCCTCACTGGTGGGAACGCTGCAGGCCGCGACACAGCCCGAACCGAGGTACGCCGCGTCTGCGGGAGGTTACGGCGGCGGATTTCCCGGAATGCCGGGCGGCGGCCCCGCAGCGGGTATGGCACCCGGAGGCATGGGAGGCGGCGCACCGATGAAACCCGCCGAGCTATTGCCCAGAATCGTCCCTCACAAGCGGCTGCTGATCGTCCGGCACACGTCGGTCGGTCATCGCGAATTCAGCCACCTACTGGAAGCACTGGCGTTCGCAATGCAGTCGCCGCCAGCCGGAGTCGATCGCAAGAAACCGTAAAGCACGCTGTCCGAGTCCTGACATTCGCACGCTGGATTACGGAACAGCCGCCGCCCGCTCGGCGACCATCTTCCGCAGCACCTTGTAGTCGGTTTTTCCCGTCCCCAGGATCGGGAGCGAGTCCACGCGCACGACCTCGTCCACTCGCATCACGCCGCGGAAGCCGGCCTCGGCCAGCACGGCGTTGGCCTCGCGCAGGGGGATGTCGATGACACTGAACAGGACAATCCACCGGCCGCCGGGCGTCTCCACGCCCTCGACGGCCACCTGCGGCCCGGCTTCGGTCGGCGGATAGCGATTCTGGAACGGCTCCTCCAAGGCCGGCAGCGAGACCATCTCGCCGCCAACTTTGAGAAACCGCTTCAGTCGCCCGCGGAAGTGCAGGAATCCGTCCGCGTCCACCTGCACCAGATCGCCGGTCACGTACCAGCGCTGGCCCGACACTTCCACAAACGGGTCCGGCCCGCTGGAGTTCAGGTAGCCCCCAAAGATCGACGGCCCGCGAACCAGAAGCAAGCCCGTGGCGTCGGCGTCCAACGGGTAATGCGACTCCGGATCGACCACGCAGACCTCTACCCCGTCCAGCGGCGGGCCGACCGTGCCCGGCTTGATCCGGCCCGGCCGATTGCCGGCCACCACCGGCGAGCATTCCGTAATGCCGTAGCCTTCCAGGATCGTGGCCTGGGGAGCCAATTGCCGGGTGCGGGCGAAGACCGACTCCGGGCACTTCTCCGCCCCCGTCACGATCGTGCGCACCGAACGGAAATCTTCGGCCGACGCCACGCTGAGCATATAGCTGAGAAACGTGGGTGTCGTGACCAGCAGGCTGGCCTGGTACGCGGCGATGGTGCGCACCAGTCCCCCTGCGTCGGTCGGATCCGGATGGTGTACCACGCGGAATCCGCTCAAAATCGGCGCCAGGACGGTGCCCATCAGGCCGAAACTGTGGAAGGGCGGCAGGAAGCCCAGCATCGTGTGGTTGCGGCCGGGCCCCAGCAGCTTCAGCGAGGCGCGGATGTTGCTGATCAGGTTCCGGTGGCTCAGCGGCACAGACTTGGGAGTGCTCTCCGAGCCCGACGTGAACAGCACCACGGCCGCGTCGTCGACCTGCGGCCGCGGCAGGTGCTTCAGCAGCCGGCCGGGGAAGACCGCGGTCGCCGCGAGCGTGGCCAGCGCTTCGAGCTTGCCGGTCCCCGCCCGCAGGTCCTCCAGAAACACGTACTCGACGCCGGCAATGCGGATGCCCAGCCGATCGATCAGTTTGCGCGAGGTGGCCACGCGGCGGATGCCCAGCGCGCTGACCGCATGATCCAGATTGGCCGGGCCGGTGGTCCAGTTGAGCATGGCCGGCAGCTTGCCCGCCAGGTGCAGGGCCAAAAAGACCACGTCGGCCGCCACC
>CAYUFW010000093.1:0-1298 GCA_964443915.1 uncultured Pirellulaceae bacterium | reverse complement strand
AAAGCGCACGCCGGCGTTGTACATGACGGGTGGCCGCCGGTAGGTGAGCGCGCCGGAGATGCGGTCCGCCACTGCCAGTTCGCGCGGATTGGCCAGCGCCCGGCGCACGAACGCTTCGGCCAGTGTCTCCGCCAGGATGTCGTTGGGGCCGCTGCGCTCGGGGGCCTGCTTCCACGCTTCCGGCGCCGCCACGGACGCGCCGCTCGAACCCGTCTGCAAGCCGGCGGCCAACTCCCACAGCTGCCCCAGCGTCTCGGCGACCTGATCCGAGCGGAACCCGAACCGGTCCTCGATCACCAAGGCGATGTCCATCCGTTCCAGGCTGTCCAGGCCGAGTTCTTCGAGCGTCGTGTCGGCCGCCTGCTCCTCCTCGGCCAGCGGGCGTTTGAGGTGGTCGGCGACAATCTCATTCACGGCTTGCATGGTCGCCGGCTTGATCTTGCTCGTGTCGACTTCCTCCGCGGCGCGCAGTTCGGGAAAGCGATGCGTGCGCGGCCCGAACAGGAAGTGCGGCGGCACGAAGGTTGGCGCTTCGGGCTCGCCCCGGTTGTACCACTCCTCCAAGTGCCGGTTGAGCGCGTCGCGATTGGATTCGGGCAACGTGCCGCGATTGGCCATCTCGACGGTCATCGTGACCTTGCGGCGGGGCGCGAAAAACAGCAGATTGGCCAGCATCCAGCCGATGCCTTGCAGCGACAGGCGACCCAAGTGCGGACGCCGGCCCTTGAAAGCGAAACTAAACCGGCTGCCCCACACGCCGCGGGTCCGGACCAGCACCACGTTGGCCTGCGGGCAGCGAGCCAGGATCTCGGCGGCGGCGCGAGCGGCCCCCAACACTTCGCGCTCCCCTCGCTGCGTCCGGCCCGACGGGTAAATCAGAAAACTCTCCCCTCGTTCCAGACCGGCCACGATCGTGTCGATCATCACCAGCGTCTGCTGCCGGGCGTTGTGACTGTGCTCGGCAAGCTCCGGCACCTCCAACGCGTCGACCAACCGCATCAACGGATACAGCACCGGGATCCGGTACATGCTCGCCGTCACCACCGGACGCAAGTGCAGCCAGCCCTGCAGGTGACTCACCACCAACGGCGGATCGATGTAGCCCGGATGGTTCGGCATGACCAGCGTCGGCCCGCGCAGTTGCCGCAGCCCCTCCAGGCCCGTCACCTCGACCCGATACCGCAGACGCAGAATCCCCCGCGCCAGCCGCCAGAACAGAACTCGCAACAATCGAAGCATCATGCTGCTCGCAACGCTCGAAGATTCCTTGATTCGAAACCCCTAACCGCTGCGCGTTC
>CAYUFW010000092.1:11719-25332 GCA_964443915.1 uncultured Pirellulaceae bacterium | reverse complement strand
CGTGCGTGGTGGCGACGATCAGGTCGTTGTGGTCGTGCTGCAACTGGGCCAGCTTCTCGCCCAACTGGGTCCGATGATGGTCGTAAACCAGCGTCAGGGTGCCGGCCACCTCGTGCTGCCCCTGTTCCCAGACGCGCGTCATGAGGCGCTCGTGAATCAGTTGCCGGACGGCCTCGCTGCGCGTGGCGAGTTGCTCTTCACGACAGTACTCGTCGAACTTCTTCAACAGGTCGCCCTCGACGGAGACGGTAAAACGGACGATTTCCGACATGGCTTGTGACCCTTGACAGAACCGGTGACGTCTTGGAAGGGCGATTCCCGCACATCCCATTGCCCAGTTTGGCCTCCGCCACCCTCAGACGTCAAGATGCGGACCGGTAGCCGAAAACCATGAACACCGTGGCCTTTCGGAGAAAGAAGGTCGCACGCCCCCTGCTGACTTGTCAGCCCACTACCGCCCCTGATACGATGTTACGGACGCATAACCCTTCTGCAATACGACGTCCCTTGTGGTATCGTGAATTGACGGCAAGAGTTCCCAATCGCCTCTCCAGACATCGCCATCCGTATGCCGCGTTCTCCAGCCCGCCTCGCGTTGGCGGAATTCCCGTTCAAATCAGGAGTCGAACCATGCATCAGCCGAGCAGGCAGATGCCTCGCCGCTGCTTCACGGCCGGGCTACCCGCAGCGGCGGCCGTCTTGCTCTTTCTTGCCGGCTGGTTGAGCGCACCGTCGCGAGCCGGCGAGAAGCTGCAATTCAACCGCGACATTCGTTCGATCTTGTCGGACAACTGCTTCTTGTGCCACGGGCCGGACAAGAATCGGCGGGAGGCGGAGTTGCGGCTGGACGTCCGCAGCGACGCGATGGAGCACGGGGCCATCGTCCCTGGCAAGCCGGACCAGAGCGAAGTCGTGGCCCGCATCTACAGCACCGACGCCGACATGCTCATGCCGCCGCCGGAGTCGAACAAGAAGCTGTCGGACGAGCAGAAGGCGATCCTCAAACGCTGGATCGCCGAGGGCGGCGAGTATCAAGGACATTGGGCGTACGAGCCGCCGGTCAAGCCGACGACGCCGACCGGCGTCAACGCGATCGATCATCTGGTCGGCGGGCGACTGGCGGAATCGGGACTGCAGTTCTCGCCCGAGGCCGATCGCCGCACGCTCATCAGGCGGCTGTACTCGGACTTGATCGGCCTGCCGCCGAAGCCGGAAGAGGTCGATGCCTTTGTCGCCGACGCATCGCCCCAGGCGTATGACAACCTGGTCGAGAAGCTGCTGGCCTCGCCGCAGTACGGCGAGCGGATGGCGATTCCGTGGCTGGATGTGGTCCGCTTTGCCGACACGATCGGCTACCATTCGGACAACCCACGGAACGTGTGGCCGTACCGTGATTACGTGATCCAGTCGTTCAACGAAAACAAGCCGTTCGACCAATTCACCATCGAGCAGCTGGCCGGCGATCTGCTCCCGGGGAGCACGCAGGAGCAGAAGGTGGGCTCGTGCTTCAACCGTTTGTTGCTGACGACCGAGGAAGGCGGGGCGCAGCCGAAGGACTACGAAGCCCGCATGTTGACGGACCGCGTGCGGGCCATCGGCACCGTGTGGCTCGGCCAGACGCTGGGCTGCTGCCAGTGCCACGACCACAAGTTCGATCCGGCCACGATGCGCGACTTCTATTCCCTGGGGGCCTTCTTTGCGGACATTCAGGAGCCGATCATCGGCCGCCGCGAGGACGGCATGATCGTGCCAAGCGAGGAGCAGCGGAAAGAACTGGAGCGTCTGCAAACCGAGGTCGCCGAAGTGCAGAAGCAATGGGATGCGCCGTCCCCGGAAGCCGTGACCGCTCAGGGGACGTGGGAGCAGGCCGTCGCTGCGGACGTGGCCGGCGAACGCTGGAGCGTGTTGAAGCCGGAGAAGGCCGAATCGGAAAAGGGAGTGAATTTGACGGTGGACGGCGACGGCGTGGTGTCCGCCGACCGTAATCCCAACGGCGGCGTCGATACGTACCGACTGACCGTCAAAACGAAGCTGGCGGGCATCACGGGCTTCCGGTTGGATGCGATGGAGCATGCCACGCTGCCGGCCCAAGGTCCCGGCCGCGCCGGCAACGGGAATTTCGTGTTGAACGAAGTGTCCGTGACGGCAGGCGGCCAGCCGCTGGCCATCGCCCGCGCGGCGGCCACGTTTGAGCAACCCGGGTTCTCGGCCGCCGCCACGCTGGATGGCAACACGGAGAAGCTGAACGGCTGGGCGGTGATGGGCGGCACCGGCGTTGCACAGGCCATCGGTTTCGAGCTGGCCGAACCGCTGGGCGGCGGCGAGGAACTGACGCTCGTGTTCACGCTGCAGCAACTGCACGGCGACAATCACACGCTGGGCCGTTTCCGTCTGGCGGCGACGACGATGCTCAAACCAGTCTCCATGCCGCAGATCGGATTGCCGCCTCAGGACGTCGTGAAGATCGTTCAGACGGAGCCGGCCAAGCGCGATGAAAACGCGAAAAAGCGTCTGGCGGAGTATTTCAAGTCCCGGACGCCGGCTTTGGCGGAGTTGCGGACGAAGCTGGCCGATGCCAAGAAGGCCCAGGCGGACCTCGAGGCGTCGTTGCCCCGCTGCATCGTCTCCGTGTCGATGAGCAACCCGCGGACGGTGCGGCTCCTGCCCCGCGGCAACTGGATGGACGAGAGCGGCGAGATCGTCCAGCCGGCGCTGCCGTCCTTCCTACCGCGACCCACTGCGCCTCAAGACCGCCGCCTCAACCGCTTGGACCTGGCCCAGTGGCTCGTCGCGCGCGACAACCCGCTGACCTCCCGCGTGTTCGTGAACCGGCTGTGGAAGCAGTTCTTCGGCATCGGCCTGTCCAAGGTGCCGGAAGACTTGGGATCGCAGGGCGAGTGGCCCGTGTATCCGGAGCTGCTCGATTGGCTGGCCTGCGAATTCATGGACCGCGGCTGGGACGTCAAGCACCTGGTCCGGACGATCGTGCTCAGCCGCACGTACCGGCAGGTCTCCACGGCCGGCAAACAACTCCAGGAACGCGACCCGGCGAACCGCACGCTGGCTCGCCAGAGCCGGTTCCGCTTGGACGCGGAATTGGTCCGCGACAACGCGCTCAGTGTCTCCGGTCTGTTGGTGCCCAAGATCGGCGGTCCGAGCGTCAAGCCGTACCAGCCCGACGGCTACTGGGAGAACTTGAACTTCCCGACGCGGACCTGGGTGGCCGACGCAGGCGAGAACCAATACCGGCGCGGCCTGTACACGTGGTGGCAGCGTTCGTTCTTGCACCCCAGCTTGCTGGCCTTCGACGCGCCCAGCCGCGAGGAGTGCGCGGCGGACCGCAACCGGTCGAACATCCCGCAGCAGGCCCTGGTGCTGCTGAACGACCCGACCTACGTCGAAGCGGCCCGCGCGTTCGCCGCGCGCATCCTAAAGGAGGGCGGCGGCGACACGCCGACACGGCTGACGTGGGCTTGGCGTCAGGCCCTGCAGCGTGCCCCGCGCGAGGACGAGGTCCAGGTGGCCACGGCGCTGCTGGAGAAACACAAGGCTCAATATGCCCAGGACGCGCAGGCGGCCGGGGCGATTCTGAAAGTCGGTCTAACGCCCGCGCCGCAGGATCTGGCCCCGGCCGAACTGGCCGCCTGGACCAGCGTGGCGCGAGTGATTCTGAATCTGCACGAAACGGTGACGCGGAGTTAGTTTCAGGGCTCAGACGTACAGAATTCAATTTTCGCGGGGTGACATCGTTCGATGCCCGTCGCAGCATCGACCGCGAGAATTGAATTCTGTACGTCTGAGCCCGCCCTTCCCGGAGGATACCTGCATGACACGAATCCTCGCATGCCCCGGTGACGAATCGCAGGCGGCTCTCTGGCGGCAGATCTGCCGGCGCAGCTTCTTGCGGCTGACCGCCGCCGGACTGGGCTCGGTGGCCTTGGGCTCGTTGATGGAGCCGCAACTGCTGGCCGCTCCCGCCGCGGGACGCTGGCGCGGCGTGCTGCAGCCGACGCACTTTCCCGCCAAAGCCCAGCGTGTGATCTGGCTGACGATGGCGGGCGGACCGTCGCACTTGGAGACCTTCGACCACAAGCCGGTGCTGGCCCAGATGCACGGCAAACCGATGCCGGAGAGCATGACCAAGGGCCGGCAACTTGCGCAGTTGCAGGGGGCGAAGCTGGTCTGCTTCGGCCCGCAACTGAAGTTCAAGAAGTTCGACACCGGCGCGGAGATCTGCGAATTGTTCGAGCAGACTGCCGCGGTCGCCAACGAGATCTGCTTCGTGCGGTCCATGACCACCGAGGCCATCAACCACGACCCAGCGCACATGTTTTTCAACACCGGTTCGCAGATCGCCGGGCGGCCCTCGATGGGCGCGTGGGTCGTGTACGGCTTGGGCTGCGAAGCCGAGGATTTGCCCGGTTTCATGGTGCTCACGTCCCTGGGCCGCGGCGGGCAGAACCAGCCGATCGCGGCCCGGCAGTGGTCGTCGGGGTTTCTGCCCAGCCGGTTCCAGGGCGTCGCCCTGCGCGGCCGCGGCGATCCGGTGCTGTACCTGAGCAACCCGGCCGGCGTTTCTCGGGACCAGCAGCAGGACGTCGTGCAAGCGGTCAATGCGATCAATGCCAGGTACGACGCCGTCGTGGACGATCCGGAGATCGCCACGCGGATCACGCAGTACGAGATGGCTTTCCAGATGCAGGCCAGCGTGCCCGACTTGATGGACTCCAGCAAGGAGCCCCAGCACGTCTTCGACCTGTACGGCTGCAAGCCCGGCGACGGATCGTTCGCGGCGAATTGCCTGCTGGCCCGGCGCTTGGCCGAGCGCGGGGTGCGGTTCATTCAGTTGTATCACAAAGACTGGGACCACCACGGCGGGGTCAAGAATGGCGTCGAACTGAAGGCCCAGGAAATCGACCGTGCCTGCGCCGGTTTGATCCGGGACCTGAAGCAGCGCGACATGCTGAAGGACACGTTGATCGTGTGGGCGGGCGAATTCGGCCGCACGCCGATGTCGCAAGGGGGCGACGGACGCGACCATCACAACAAGGGCTTCACCATCTGGCTGGCCGGTGGCGGAATCAAGGGCGGTCTGAACTACGGGGCCACCGACGAGCTGGGCTACGCCGCCGTGGAAAACGAGATGAACGTCCACGACTTGCACGCCACCATGCTGCACCTGCTGGGCATCGACCACAACCGTTTCACGTTCAAGTTCCAGGGCCTGGACGCCCGGCTCAGCGGCGTGGAAGGCGCGCACGTGATTCGGGATATTCTGGCCTAAGTCTCGTGCGGATTGTTCGAGGAGAAACTCATGCCTGCAATCCGAGGCACCGTCATCGTCCTGGCTCTGCTGACCAGATTGAGCTCTGCTGGCGAACAATCGCCACGACCCGCGCCGGAGAATGTCGTCTTGTCGGCTTCCCGCTGCCTCGAAGCGCCCGGCGACAGCGGCGGTGCGGTTTGGGAACTGCGGCTCTACGAGACCACGGGCCGAGGTGCGGAGGCGACGATTCGGCTGCGCGATCCTGTCCGCGAGGTCCAGATCACCAACTTGCTCGGCCGCGCCGAATCGCACCTTGCCCCGCCTCGTATCTCCGGCCGGGAGGTCCACGCGCAGATCCGGCCCTGGAAGATCGTCACCCTGCGTGCGGTGACGGGCAGCCGGTAACCAAAGCGGATTCGTTACGGCTCTTGGCGAACGGTGCGGCGTTAGCCCGCCGGTTCTCCTCCCGAGTGTGACTGCTCGCATCAGAGGAACCGGTGGGCTAACGCCGCACCGTTCGCCACCGGTGGGCTAAGGCCGCACCGTTCGCCGAGGTGGGGCAGGCTACTTGGGTTGCGGTTTGGGTTCGTTGGGCCGGGAACGCGTCTTGTTCTTCTTCGGCTTCTTGGCGGGCCGCTTGTCATCGGTTTTGCGGGCCTTGGCCTTCGGTCCCCGGTCGTCGTCGGCACTTCGGATCGTGATTCGCACGTCCACCGAGATGCCGGACAGAATGTGAATTCCTGACAGGACTTCGGTCTTGTTGCCCGACATCAATTCGGGCTCGATCTGATTGTCCCGGATCTGACACGTGTTATCCGTGAGGACTCCCATCTTCTCCGGCCGGATCAGTCCGGAGAGACTTGGAAAAGTCGGTTTGCTGATGAGTTCCAGAATGTCGGCAAACCCGCCCGCTTCTTGCTCCCCGCCGGGAGCCGCTGCCGGTTCAGCTGCCGGTGCAGGCCCGGTACGAAACAACGCCACCGCGAGTCCCGCCAGCATCAGCCAGAAAAAGTGTTTTGCTGCCATCGGTCCTTGCTCCTATTCAGAATCACACGGAATCAACGCCCCTGTCTGATGCTACTCCAAGGGCCCGACGGATGATAGTCCCAAGCGGAATTTGGTGGGCGGTACCCTGCTCGGTGTGGCGCGGCCTACTTGTTGGCCGTGCCACGGCTACGACAAATCACGGCCCAGGCGGGATCTCCGCCAGCGGGTCGTAGCCGGTGATGGCGAACGGCGACATGCGCCAGCGGTCGCCAGCCACTTCGTAGTACGGTTCGACGATCGCTTGTCTGATGCGGTTCTCGTCGGTCTGGGACGGGTCGTAGGTGACGTGGACTTGAGCCGGCTCGCCTCCGGGCCAGGCCTGGACTTTCACATAGCCCGGCACGGCGAACATGTCGTCACGGTCGAGGAAGTAGCACAACAGGTTGGCGTTGCCGCGGCAAGCCAGATTGCTGACGCTCAGCTTGACTTCGGCCAGTTGAGCCGGCAACTCGCCGCGCGTCTTAATGAACGAGGGCAGGGGCCACAGGTACGACGCGGCCACCGCGGCGGACGTGCAGAGCAGCACGGTCAGGACGATCGCGATTTGCGGCCAGTTCGCCCGCCAGGGCAGCGGCGGGCCCCAGCTCAAGGGTCGTGTCTGGCGGTGCGGGCAGCTGTCCACGCACTGCAGGCAAGCGAGGCAGCGGGCGTGGGTGACTTGGGCGACTTGATCCACGGGTATCAAGACGGGGCACACTTTCGCACACAATCCGCAATCGCGGCACGTCCCGGCGTCGCGCCGCACGCGCGCCAGGGCGAAACGCGAGAACGGGTTCAGCACGGCCGCCAGCGGACAGAACCAACGGCAAAACGGCAGCATCAGAAACAGCGATGCGACCGCCACGGCGCCGGCCACCACGTAGGTCCACACGGTGATGTCTTCGCCGTGCCGGCTGATCAACGCATAGCAGGGATCGAAACCGCGGAAGATCAACTCGCCGGCTTGCCAGGTGAACCACAGGATGACCGCCAGGAGCGCGTATTTGAGCAACGCCAGGCGGCGGTCCAGCCACAGCGGGATTTGGATTTCAGGCAACCGCAACCGCCGGGCCAGAGCCCGCAGCCACTCGGAGATCGTTCCGATCGGACAGGCGTACCCGCAGAAGGCGCGGCGCATCAGCAAGGTCATCGCCAGCACGCCGCCCAGGATGAAGAAGTTCGCCGTGCCCAGCGAACAGACCATGTTGCCTTCGTGGACGTACGTGTACAGCGCTTCGACGCCACCGAACGGGCACCAGCGCTCGCAGTTGCCCCCGACCACATAGACGCCGACCAGCACCAGGAGCAGGAAGCCGAATTGAACGAATCGCCGCGTCCGTGTCATGAAGTCCGCTCCTGCGGTGGCGATGGTTTCCAGACCGTGCGTGGGGCTGCCGTTTTGGAGTGCGGCGCCTTGTCGCCGCTTTGGTCGGGAGCGTCCAGCACGCGGCGGTCTGGGTTCCGGCACCAGTCCAAAGCGGCGACAAGGCGCCGCACTCCCAAAAATCACCGCACTCCAAAAAGCGCGTCTCACTGCCCTCCCGACGCGCACTTGCCGCGCATCGGGCAACTGGCACAACTGCTGCCGCCGCTGCACTTCGACTCGGATATTCTGGACTCGGTCCTCAGCGCGGACGCGAACTCGGCGTGGGACGCCAGCGCGACGAATTCCGGGCTCGTCCGGGCGTGTGACTTGAAGCCCTCCAGGCGGCTCGGCGGCGACGACTCGAAACAGCGGACCAGCATCTGACAAGCCTGGTCCGCATTGCCAACTGCCGCGTAGCAGCGGGCTGCCGCGTAGATCGCACCCGGACCCGCGTTGCTGGTCAACTGGACGGACTGGGCGGCTTGCTTCGCCTCGGCCAGCTTGCCTTGCCGCGCCAAGGCCAGACTGTGAATCGCTCGGGTCGTCGAGTCATGTTTGTCGGCGGGCAGTTTGCCCAGCACGTCCGCCGCCTCCGCCGGCTTGTTCATCGCCAACTGGGTCTCCGCCAGCAGCAGCGCCGACGACGCGTTGTTCAGCTTGGCGTGGATCTCCTGGTCGATCGCCAAGGCATCCCCATACAGTCCGTTGCTGATGTAGAACGTGTGCAGCGCACGGGCCATGTACTCCCACTGCGCCAGGTTCTTCTCTTTCGGCAAGCTGTCGCGCATCATCAGCACCTGCCGCAGCATCGCGTAGTGCTGGCGGTAGTCCTGATTCGTCTGGTCGGCGCGAACCGCGGCGGCGAATTGCTGCAAGGCCCCCGGCAAGTCGCCGGATGCCAGCCGGGCTTCGCCGGCGCGAAATGCGTCCTCCGCTCTCTCAGCCGCCCCGACCCAACTCGGCGCGATGCAAACCGTCACCGCCAACCAGACAATCACTCGCCATCTCATGGGTTCTTCCTTCCGCTCGCAACAGGATCAAACGTCGATTTCAACTTTGCTAGAGTTGCCTCGTCCGCACAACTTTGTCAACCCCGGATTCCTCACGTAGTAGGATGGGTCTCCGACCCGTCGCCACACCAACCAGGACGGGTCGGAGACCCATCCTACGTCAATTGGGACAATAGCGCGCAATTCTTTCACACCACCTCCGGGCTGTGATGCTGGCATGGTCCGCAGCCGGACGCTGCAGGTGCGTGCCGCGGCTTTGCGTTATCGTCCTTGATCGTCACGTTCCAATACGTTTTCAAGTTGATTTGCCAAAGTCCCGGCGGAAGCCGCAACACGCTTGCCGGGAATGGATGTGCAAGTTGGATGCCAGCCGGGATGCGAGATGCCGATACTCGGAAATCACCAGTCAACTACGCCGGTGGGTGTGGGCTCACATTCCAGTTGGCCAAACTCATGATGACCGGCTCGTCAGTTCGAAGTCCCAGACGTTCGCACCTGGACGGATCTCCGTAGTCAGTTCCGTCGTGGTAGGATTGCTGTAGCGGGCGGGGATCGCGGGCTTGTCCGCCGCGCCTCGCCTGGATTGAGCTTCGTTGGGCTTCGCCGGATCTTGTGAGCCGGCGGTGATTGTCACCCGGTACACGCCAGGCAGAACGCCGTCGTCCTGGGCAGACGTCGAGAGCGAGTACCGGCCCTGCCCGTCAGTAACTCCGCTCGCCGACTGGCCCTTCTGCGGCGTGAAGACGATCGTCGCTCCGGCCAGAGGTTTGCCATCCAAAGTGACCATGCCGGTGACTTTCGCCGGCTGCGGCGCCGGCGTTGCCTCGGCCTTGGCCAGCGGCCTGAGTTCGTTCGGCCGATCGTCCGGTCGCGGCGGCGGGGGCGTACCTTTGCCGTTGTAGCGGACGACCAGGAAGATCAGCGGCGTGTCGCCCGTGTTCGTCAGGCTGTGATAGACCCACGGCTCGACGTACAAGATATCGCCGCGCTGGGCTGGCAAGTCCTTGCCATCCAAGCTCCAAACGCCGCTGCCCTCGATGAGCGCCAGGTACTCTTCTTCGGCGTGGCGGTGCGCGTAATGCACGGCCTTGCCCGGCTGGACCACGGCGACGGCCACCAGGACATCTTTCGTGGCAGCCGTCTGGCCGACGAAGTACCGTCGCATCTCGCCCCAATCGCCGGTGTGCGACTTGGCGTCGTCCCAACGCATGATTTGAGATTTGAGCACGGGCGGTGCCGGAGGTTCCGCCCCCGGCAGCGGCGCCGCCCAGAAAATCGCCAATCCGATCAGCGAGCACAACAGGAACGAAAGCCTGCATCGATCGTACGCCAACATGGTCGTGCCCTTGTGGTCTTGAGAAAGCGCGGAGGATTTGACTTCCCTATTGTAATGCAGACGCCGGCCTCCGCCAAAGTAGAACGGATTTCAATCCGTTCGGAACGGAACAAATTCCGCTCCCAGGTTCGGCGCGGGTCTCCCGACCCCGCCGAAACGCCGACCGTAGGTCTCCAACCGCGTGGCTCGATTCAAAACCGGCCTCAGCGCGATTCTAGCTTTCTATCGGATCGTTGAAAAAAATGGACGTCGAGCGTCAGCATGCATGGACCGCGACTCCCGTGCGGTTACAATCGACCGCGTGCAATGCGGCCCCGCCGCGCGCCGGCGGCCCTCGGGTGAGAGATTGACGGTCCAGGTTGCGGGGCCTGGCACGGCCAGCATGGCAGAGCGTCGGCGTGGCGGGCAGACGGTGCTTGCCAGCGGATGCGCGGAACAACTCGATCCAGCGACAGGAGAAGGATGTATGAACCAGAAGCGAGTCAAGGTGGCGATCGTCGGTTTGGGCTTTGGCGCGGAGTTCATTCCGATCTACCAGAAGCATCCCGGCGCGGAGATGTACGGCATCTGCCAGCGCAACGCGGAACGGCTCACAAAGATCGGCGATACCTTTGGCGTCCAGCAGCGGTTCACGCGGCTGGAGGACGTGTTGGCCGATCCCAACGTGGACTTCGTCCACATCAACTCGCCGATCTCGGACCACGCCTGGATGTCGATCGCCGCCCTGAAGGCCGGCAAGCACGTGCTGTGTACGGTGCCGATGGCCACGACCATCGAGGAATGCCGCCAGATCGTCGACCTGGTCAAGCAAACCGGCCTGAAATACATGATGGCCGAGACGGTCGTGTACTCGCGCGAATTCCTGTTCCTCAAGGAGCTGTACCAGAAGGGCGAGTTGGGGAAGATCCAGTACCTGGCGGCGTCCCACCCGCAGGACATGGACGGCTGGCCCGAATACTGGGAGCGGATGATCCCCATGCACTACGCGACCCACGTCGTCAGTCCTTGCTTGGGGCTGATGAACGGCCGCGCCGAGTACGTCTCCTGCTTCGGTTCGGGCACGGTCCGGGACGACATCCGCAACAAGTCGGGCAACCGGTTCGCGGTCGAGTCCTGCCATATCGCGATCAAGGACTCGGACGTCGTGGCGCACATCTGGCGGTTCCTGTACGACACGGCCCGGCAGTACCGGGAAAGCTTCGACGTGTACGGCACGAAGAAGAGCTTCGAATGGACGCTGGTCGA
This sequence comes from uncultured Pirellulaceae bacterium, assembly GCA_964443915.1. Taxonomy (GTDB): domain Bacteria; phylum Planctomycetota; class Planctomycetia; order Pirellulales; family Pirellulaceae; genus Anammoximicrobium. Next base: position 14,083 of record CAYUFW010000092.1, on the reverse strand, counting down.
AGGCCAATCGCACGTCCTGCACACGGCCAAGAAGCCCGAGCCGGAGATCCCGTCGCCCGTGGAAGTGCCGGACTACGCCCATCTGCTGCCGGAACCGATTCGGCCGTTCACGCGTTCGATCCAGGACGCCGAGCACCTGTCGTTCATCCAAGGCGCCGGACACGGCGGCTCGCACCCGCACTTGGTGAACGAATTCGTCTCGTCGCTGCTGGAGGGGCGCGATCCTTGGCCCAACGCGGTTCAGTCGGCGAATTGGACGTGCGTCGGGCTGTGCGCCCACGAGTCGGCGTTGGCCGGCGGCCAGATCGTGCGCCTGCCGGAATTCACGCTCGCCTGAGCGCCTATTCGTCCCTGGCCGCGGGGCCCGCCGGGACGGTCTACGTGCTGCTCGACCGCGGCGAGAAGCAACTCGCCGACCGGACGGCGTTGGCCCGCTTCAATTCGGCCAGGGCCGTCGAGAAAGTGGGCTTGGCCAGGGTCATCGAGGAGGTGGGGCTCGACAGACTACTGGACAGCCTAACTCCCGAACAACTGGCGAAACTCAAATCACGTCTGTGACGGTCCCAGGCTTCAAACGAACAGGTTTTTCAAGTACTTCACGGCCGCGGCGATGGCCACTTCTGGATGGCCGGCCGTTGGGCTTTCGACCGTCAGATAGCCGCGGTACTGGTGTTCTTCGAGAATGCCGAGCAGTTCCGGGAAATCGGCGGCGCCTTCGCCCAACGGCGTGTCGATGCCTCTCCCCTGGGCGATGTCACGTGCGGCGTCCCGCGCGTGGACGTGCAGCACGTAAGGCGCCAGCGCCGTCAGGGCTTCACGCGGCGAATGCCCGTTGACGATCAGCGAGCCCGGGTCGAAATCCACGCCCAGCGAGCCCGCAGGAAGAGCCTTGACCAGACGCGCCAGGTCCTCGCCGCGTTCGGCCCCCGTCCGGGCGGCAAGCGTCGCGCCGACGTGCTGACCGTGCCGGCCCAGGTCGCTCAGCGTCTCGACCAACAGCGTCCAATCCGGATCTTCCTCGGATTCCGGAACGCGGCCGACGTAGTTGACGACGACCGCGGCCCCCAGCTTGAAAGCGACCGACAACGCCTGCTTCGTGGCTTCCACGCGACGCTCCAGACCGTCCCGGACATGGTAGCCGTACCGCGTTGGAAGACTGAGCGCACAAACCCGCAAACGCTGATCTTCCAGTATCTTGCGGATCTCGCGAATGCCCGTCTGAGTCAACTCCTGCGGGTTGATCTCGCGGCGCGCGTCGATTTCCACAGCGTCGGCTCCCAACGCCGCCGCTCTGGCCATGGCCTGTCGAAACGGCAGACGCAGGCTCGACAACGCAATTCCAATTCTCAGTTGCAGCATGGAATGTTCCTATGGTGATGCGGCCTTCGGCCTCAACCCGTATCCCGCAGCCCCCTTTACAGTAAACCACAAGGCCGGCAAATTCAAAGGGACATGCACAAGGAGCCGAATCATGACGGAATTGAAAAGCGTCTGCGAATACCTGGATCAGTTTGCCCCGCCACGGCTGGCCGAGGATTGGGACAACGTGGGACTGCTGGTCGGAGATCCGCAAGGCCACGTGACACGCATCATGACCTGCCTGACGATCACGCCCGCCAGCGCGGAGGAAGCGGTGCGCGAAAGCGCCGACCTGATCGTCAGTCATCATCCGCTGCCGTTTCGGCCCGTGAAGCGACTCACCACGGACAGCACGCCGGGACGCCTCTTGCTGCAGTTGGTCCGCGCCGGCGTGGCGGTTTACAGCCCCCACACCGCCTTCGATTCGGCGGCGACCGGCATCAATCAGCAACTGGCCGAAGGTCTGGGACTGATCGGCATCGTCCCGCTGGTCGCCAAGACGGACGATGCGCCGGTCCTGGGCGCGGGACGCTGCGGGAATCTGCCGCAAGCCACGACGCTGGCCGAACTGGCCGGGCGGCTGAAGGCTTTTCTCGTCCTTGACGGCCTGCACGTCGTGGGACCAGCAGAGCAGCATCTGCGGCGTGTGGCTGTCGCCTGCGGTGCAGCGGGCGAGTTCCTGGAGCCGGCTCGACGCGCCGACTGCGACGCGCTGGTCACCGGCGAAACCAACTTCCACACGTGCCTGGAAGCCGAAGCGCAAGGCATGGCGCTGCTCCTGCCGGGCCATTTCGCCAGCGAGCGATTCGGCGTGGTCAAACTGGCCGAACACCTCGCCGCGCAATTTCCGGAACTGTACGTGTGGGCCAGCCGCCGGGAGCGAGATCCGTTACGGTGGGTGTAGGGGGAGGGCGAAAGGTGCAAATGTGAAGAGGTGCAAAAGTGAAAAAGTGAAAAAGTGGAAGAGTGGAAGAGTCGAAGAGTGATTAAGCAGGAGGGGGGCGG
>CAYUFW010000092.1:3610-11709 GCA_964443915.1 uncultured Pirellulaceae bacterium | reverse complement strand
ATAGACGTGGCAGCGAGCGTCTCGACCGGCACTCCTCGACGGGCGCGTCCGTCAACTTGTACGGAAGACTGGACACGTATCCCGGCAAGCTCGAAAAAACGTTTGGCGGTGGTGCATGATTCATCCTCCGGCCGCCCTCACCGCGGCACAGCTTCAGCAAGCACCGGCACCGGTCACGGAGTGTGCCGCCGGACAGAGGGAAAGTCAACAGGCCGTTTGCCTGTCTGGGGAACCCGTCCTGACGTCGGGCCTGAATCGGTTCCGCGCGCTCACCGGGAAGCACGCTGTGCGAGTTGGCGTCGGGGTCTTGCCCGCATCCCCGTGCGACGATAGATTCACCAAGTGACAGTTGGGGGTGGGGCGGAACGGAGGTGAAACGCGATGAAGACGACGCGAGAACTCAAAAACTCGTTCGTGCGGGACTATGTCAACAGCAACAAGCTGACGGTGGAGTCCGCCGACGAGGAGCGCAAATGGGGAGGCTTCTACATTCTGGCTTCGGGCCCCAACTACGATGTCAAGATCCTGTGGGTAAAGCCTGGAGAGTTGCTGAGTCTCCAGGCCCACGGCACGGCCGAGTCGCCCGGCCATCACGAAGTGTGGACGGCTCTGACGAACGTCCGCGTGATCCGCGGCCGGACCAAGGACGAACTCGAAATCTTGGACCGAACACCGGGGGGAATTGTCACGATCGCCGGGGGCCTTCTGCACAGCTTGGCCAATCCGTTCACGGAAGACGACATCTACGTGTATGAAGTCCGAGTGTCTTCGATGGAGGAGACCGCCGAAGTCCGCGAAGCGTGCATTCAGAGGATCTACGACCAATACGAGCGACGCGGCACACCAAAGTACCCACCCGAACTTCTGGACGCCATTCTGAAAAGCCCGTTCGATCCACGTTGCGACGGGATACCGTTACCACCGTTCGAAAAATAGGTGGCGTGAGCTTCCAGCTTGCGATCCCGCTATCTGCCGCAAGCTGGAAGCTCACGCCACGCAGACATCGGACAGCTATTTCTCGAACGGTGCTTACCGCGCGTCGCCCCGGCCGATCCAACCGAATTTCTTCGCCGTGGCTAGCTCGAAAACTCCCGCAGATCTTCGTCGGCCGCCTGCCGCAATTGTTGCGGGAAATCCGGAAACGCCGCGAAGACGCGGACCCAGTTGGGCATGGCTTCGCCGCCTACGGGCTCGCGCTGGAAAAGGTCCCCCGCGACGACGATCTGACGGGCAAACCCTTCCACGGCCTGCTCCTCCTCATGACGGTCAAAGTGGAGGCCGTTCATCAAGGCGTCGGCCTGATAATGGCGGATCGCATCCTGGGCGGAACGCAAATACGCGGAACGCAGCGTGGTGAAATGTCCTGGCTGGAGCACCGTGCCCATGCTGGCCAACGTGCGGAAGATACTGGTCAGAATGTCTACGGCCATCTTCATCAGGCCCTTGCTGGGGTCGTCCAGCGAAAGCGACTGATGCTTGTGCTCGTACTCGCGGTACAAATCCACCTGGCAGATGCGTTTCAACGACGTATTGCGGAACACCTCGGCCAACGTCCCCACCTCCAGTCCCCAGTCGCTGGGGATGCGGTTGGACTTGGCCAGATTGGACAGCACCGCAAACTCGCCGGACAGCGGATAGCGGAAGCTCTCCAGGTAGACCAGGAACCGGTCGTATCCCAGCAGCGAGATCAAGGCCCGCAGCAGCGGCGAAACGAGCAGCCGCACGACGCGCCCGTGCATGCGGTCGGTCACCCGCGCGTAGTACGCCTTGCAGAACTCGAAGTCCAGGCTGGGGTGGACCAACGGCAGGCACAGCCGAGCCAGCATCTCGCGGTCGTAATTGACGATGTCGCAGTCGTGCAAGGCGAAGACCTCCAGCCGCGGATCGGCCAGCAGATAGCCGAACGCGGTCCACACCGAGCGGCCTTTGCCCGGCGTCGTCACCGCGAGTCCGGCGTCGTTCAGCTGTTGGTACAAGCTCTGCACGCGGGCGCCGTCGGTCCAGAGCACGCGGGCGCGGTCGCCCAGCGCGCGGACCTTACCGACCGCTTCGCGGTAGTCTTCCTCCGTCGGCGCCACCCCCAAGGCCACGACAATCTGCGGCACGTAGCGGACGGCGGCCAGTTCGGCGATGATGCGGCCGAACGGCTCGGCCCGCATATCGCCCGCCGTCACGGGCAGCACGAGTCCCACCTGGCAATTGACCACGTACCGTTCGAGCATGCGCTCCAACTGGTCCCGCTTGATCGTTCCCAGGTCGTGCATCGTGGCAATCAAGCCGTGTTGATAGAAATCGGCCATCGGTCCGTCTCCTTTCAGCTTGCGGTTTCGAGCCAAAGCGTTTGGTAGGGATCGAGTTCGATACGCGCCGTAGGCGGCCATGGCCGGCCGCCAATCAACTCCCGCGTGGGACGGAATTCGATGCCGGCCGGCAACTCCCAACTCTGCCGCCGACCGGTGACGTTCACCAGCGCCAGGATCCGTTGCCGCTGGTCCCGGCTCACGCGCAGCACGGCGACCAGCCACGGCGGCACGTCCCCCGGAATCAACTGCTCGGCGTCCGGGTGAAAAGCGGGCTGTCTGCACCGCGTCGCCAACAGCCGGCGATAGCCGGCCAACACGCGTGCCTCCCGGCTTTCCGGACGAGCCAGCTCCCGATTCAACTCGTCGCGCGGGAACTTGCGGCGATTGATGCGGCGGGCCTGCCCGGACTGCTCCACGCCGGTCAGGTCATTGCCGGTCCCGAAAAGGCTGGAGAAGTAGACGCCGGGAATTCCACGCAAAGCCAGCATGAGGGCTTGGCTCGTCAGAAACCGCCGCACTTGCAGGTCCGTGTCTCGGCTGCCGGGTTCGGTCACGGCGTCGAAATAGGTGACGTTCAACTCGTACGGCAGGTCCTGGCCGTCGGGCCCGTGCCGGGTGCTGACCAAGCCGCCCCGCTCCCGCACCAGGTCCGCCAGCCGCTGAAATCGTTCCGCCGGAACCAGGCCCTCCAGCGGACGCACGCCGATCCCGTCGTGGGAAGCCGTGAAGTTGAAGAACGTCGAGCCCGGCGGCGCCGGCGCCAGTTCGGCCAGCCAGCGCATCAGGGGTTGCGCGTCTTCGTTCAAGCACGCGTCCAGCAGCAGCGGCGGCAGGCTGAACTGGTACACCATGTGCGCTTCGTCGCCCTCGCCAAAGTAGCCGATGTTCTCCGCGTGCGGCACGTTCGTCTCGCTCAACAACAGCGTCCGCGGCGCGGCCAGGGCGAGCAGTTCGCGAAAGAACTTGACGACCGCGTGCGTCTGAGGCAGATGGACGCAGACCGTCCCCACCTGCTTCCAGAGATAGGCGATCGCGTCCAGGCGGATGATCCGCGCTCCGTGGCGCACGTACTGCAACAGCACCTCCGCCATGTCCAGCAGGACTTGGGGTTCCGCAAAGTTCAAGTCCACCTGGTCGGCGCTGAAGGTCGTCCAGAGGTGCCGCGGACCCCGGCTGGTGGCGAACTCGGTCAGCAGCGGCAGGCTGCGCGGCCGGGCCACGGCCGACAGGTCGGCCGCCGGATCCACTTCGTGGAAATAACGCACGTAGGGCTCCCGCCCTTGGAGATAGTCCTGGAACCAGCGGCTGTGCTGCGAGACGTGATTCAGCACCAGGTCGAACATCAGGTCGAACGAGCGTCCCAAATCGTGGATGTCGTCCCAGCCGCCCAACGCCGGATCCACCGTGGTGTAATCGATCACCGAAAAGCCGTCGTCGGACGAGTGCGGGAAAAAGGGCAGCAGGTGGACGATGCGGAACATCTCTTCCAAACGGTGGCGGGCCAGGAACTCCTGGAACGTGTGCAAGGGATGTTCCCCCGGAGCGTGCACGTGGTCGCCATAAGCGATCAACACCGCGTCGCGTTCGTCCCACCGCGGCGCGTGCGTTTCGCGCTCGTCGGCGGCATTCGCCGCCAGACGGGCGAATTGCGGCAGCCAGGTTTCGCCCGACGGCCCGTAGATCTCGCGCAGCCGCTGGCGAAGCCGATCCGTGTGTGTGGCCTTTCGTTCCTGCATGGGCCCGCCGTTCAGAGATTCTCCATCCCGGTGATGTTCGTGATCAGCACCCTCAGCCGGCGGCGCAACACCGTGTAGCTGAAGAAGGCTTTGCTCAGTTCGTAGTTATGATTCACCATCTCGTTGCGGTACTCAGGCTCTTTGATCACCCGCCGCACGTGCTGGACGACGTCGCGGGTCAAATAGCCGTCCATGGTGACCGTGCGAAAGCCCTTGGGCTCGATATCGCTGATGAAAATCGCGTAGCGGTTGACGAGAACCGGTTTGCGGTAGTAGAAGGCTTCCAGCAGGGCGTTCCCGAAGCCCTCGTACAGGCTCGGGTAGGTGATGAAATCGGCCTGGGAATAGGCGTCGGCCAAGGTGTAGCGGCGGCGTCCTTCGGCGTCCAGCGAGCGGACTTCCCGGACGTGTGTGTGGACGAACCGCAAGTCGACGCCCTCCTGCTCGGCCATCTCCTTCAGCGCCCGCAGGTACTCGTCGCCTTCGTCGCCGGATTCATGGGAAATAATGAGTTTGGCGCGGGGATCGTTCAACCGCGCCACCAGATCGATGGAATGCTCGATTCCCTTGCGCGGGACGACGCGGGTGGGCTGCAGGAAAATGATGTCCTCCGGCGACAACCCCAAGTCGTTGCGGAATTCGGCGGCGTACGCGTCGGACTCCGGCGGCGGCTGCTCGAAATCCAGCACGTTGGGGATCAGAATCGAAGCGTCGCCTTTGCGCATGGCCAACTGCTCTTGGGCCAAGGTGTTGATCGTCACGTGCTGGATCGCGGTCGAGGTGGGCGGAAAGGCCATGTCCAGGATGTCGCTGATCGCGTTCACCGAGAACCGCGTCCGCTCCCAGTAGAAGTCGTGATGGTGAGCAATGGTCGGGATCCCGGTTTCGGTGATGAAATGCGTCAGGGCCACGCCCAGCGGGATGTGCATGGGAATGCACAAGGCGTTCTCGACGATCAGAATCTCGATCTCGAACCGCTTCACGAACTCGTACAGCGTGTTCTTGAGAAACTCGCTCTGCTCGAAAATCCGCCGCGTCACGTCCGGCGTCCGCGTGAAACGGCCGAACACCCGTTCGTTGATCCAGACGTTGTCGGCGTGGGCAAAGCAGGCCTCCGGCACCAACATGCTGGCGTTGGGGTCGCGGTCCAGACGGCCCCCGTACCAGTAGCTGGAATGCTGGTAGTGCCACAACACCTGGGCCCACTTGGCGCTCTCCAGCGACACCCCGTCCGTGGCCGCAAAGCGGGTCGAGACAAAGCCAATACGACGCCCCATGACGGCTGGTCCCCCAATCACAAGTTAGCGGCTCCAATGCAGTGTAGCAGATCGCTCAGTTCCGTGACAACCACGTCCGGAACGATGCCCGCGCACGACGGATCGCCGGCTCGCGGCCGGAAACTGCGCGCGTCACCGGCGAACAGCGCGGTGCGAAAGCCGAGACGCGCCGCCGGGCCGACGTCATTCCGCATGTCGTTGCCGACCACCAGGGCGCGCTCCGTGGGAATCCTGCATCCCTGCAGGGCGGCGGCGGCCAGTTGATACAACTCCCGACTCGGCTTGGCCCGTCCGTGCTGAAACGAGTAGAACTGCAGATCGCGCTGGAAGCCCAACTCGGCGAGCGTCTTTCCCAGCAGCGCTGGAAAAACCTCCGGCGTGTAGAACTGGGCGTTGCTGATCACCCCCAGCCTCTTGCCGGCACGCCGCAAGCCTGCCAGCGTGGGCAGCAGGCCGGGCATCGGCCAGACGGGATTCGCGCGGACCTCGAATTCCACCGCCAGCGCCGGCAGGTCGACGCCCTCCGCGCCCGTCACCCAGCCGCGGGCGGCAAGGTCCGCCAGCGTGTCTCCCCAGACGGCGATGATGTCCACTTCCGGAAAGTCCACTCCGGCTTGCCGCGCGGTCTGATGATGACGTTCGATCGCGGCCAAGAACACGTTCAGCGCGGCGTCCTGCGGCCCCCGCAAAGAAACGCCGACGGCCGCCAGCGCCGCCGCGAGCGCCGCGCCACGGTCCGCAGGATCGCCCACGCCGACGTCGCCGCTGGCGCTGACGAACAGCGTCCCGTACACGTCGAACAAGACGGCGTCCAGCGGTTCCAGCTTGCGCAGCGCCGGCGACTGGCCGGCGGGCAGCGGGGCCAGGGGGCGGCTCTGGCGGCGGATGATTTCGCGGCAACGGTCCGTCATGACTCGACGCGAATCGGTTGAAACCGGCTCAAACCCAGAAACTCGTCCAAGATCCGCCCGGCGTCCAATGACTGCCGGGGGGCCGTGCGAGGGCTGTCGGCGACGGCGCGATACAGTTCCATCAACTGCCGGCCGCAAGCGTCCAGCGAAAAAACACGCCGCACGACCGCCGCATTCTCCTCCACCACTGGGCTGGCCGCCCGCTCGTGCTGCAAGGCGGTCTCGAGCCCGTCGTTCAGGCGCCGCAACTGCCCTCGCCGTTCGGCGCTGCCGACTACCTGCTCGATGACTTGTTGCTGGTGCCGCGAGGTCAGCGATGCGAAATCGACCGTTCCCTCGACAACCAACTCGTCCAACGCACGGCGGAACTCGGACGGCGGCGACGAGCGCCGGCCGAAACGGGCCAGCGTCGCGCCGTACGCTTGCTCGATCTGACTTCGCCAGTCGGCGGCGCCGATCCAGTCCAGAGGGATGCCGAGCCGCGGCCGCAGATCGTCCAGCCGCAATCCGGCGGCGCGAAAGTCGGCGGTGATCTCGGGCAGGTCCCGCCCTACCAATCTCCGGCCCGCCAGCCAGGCCTCCAGGAAAACCAGGCCGAAGCCTTCGGCGACGCTGGTGGTCAACATCCGATCGGCCGCCGCTAGGTTCGCGGCATACGGCAGGCCCCCTTCGCCGCCGATGTCGAACGCCGCCGGCAGCGCCAGCGCGGCGGCTGCCGCCTTCCAGCGCTCGTATGACGGACGTTCGACGGGATTCAACGGCGGCAGCGTCACGCCCAAGTGCCAGCCACCCTCCGCGACCGCCGACCACAGCAGGGCTTCCCCCAGGTTCTTTCGCCGAATGCCGCGGATGGGATACATGAGCAACGGCCGGTCCTGCGGGATAGCGAAACGGTCGGCCAGCTCGCGCCGCGCCGGTTCGCGCGGCGGCAGCGGACCCGGATCGCCCACGGCATTGGGCAACACGTGCAGCCGCTCAGGCTCCACGCCCGCCGCCGCCAGGATTCTCGCATCGCGCCGGTTCAGGACGGCGTAGTGGACGTGCCCGGCCTGCGGATACAAGGCTGCGGCCCAGTCCGGCTCCGCCCCGGCGCGCGATGCGGCCCGCAGCCGCTGGTAACTCTCCGGACGGAAATCCTCCGCAAAGTCGTGAATGTGCAACAGCAACGGCCAGCCTTCCTCGGCCAGTTCTGTCAGCGCTCCCGCCAGCGCCGTGTTCTTGCCCAGCGAATGATTGTGAACGTGGACCACCGTGGACGGGGGCGATCCGCCCGCCTCGACCAGCAGGGACGTCAAGCGCGCCGCCAAGGCGCGAGGTTCCCGCGGCTGAGCGTCGTCGTAACCCAGCCCGGACACCACGCGAATGGCGTAGTCCAGCCTGGACACACCCGGTACGCGATCGGGCCAGTCGGCACATTGGCCTCCGTGGACGACCACGGCGCGAACGTCGCCGCCGAGCGCCGCGTGCGTGTCCAGCGCCCGCAGGTGATTGGCGATCACCTGGGTCACGCCGCCGCGGTTCAAGTGGTAGTGGACGATCGCGATCAACATGGGCGCCGAGCCATTTCCCTTTCTTCGCCGTTGCGGACGCGGCACTTGCCGACTCGATAAGCAAAACCATTATAGGGAAGACGACCTGACCGGCCACCCAAGGCACGCTCGCATCGGCTCGACGCGTCGCCGCTGGACAACTCGCTGCCGCGCCCGACGCCATTGCCACATTCGCGACCTGTCTCTTGACGCGATCAAGCTGCCAGAATGTTCACGACTGCCGCCATCGTCTTTGGTGGCAACGGGTTGCAGCGAATTGTCCGTTCCGACAACGGTCCGTAGCCCGATGGCCGAACACTGTCTGCTAGATTGCCAAAGGCCT
>CAYUFW010000092.1:0-3600 GCA_964443915.1 uncultured Pirellulaceae bacterium | reverse complement strand
TTTTGAACCCAAAGCGCTTAAAGCTGCCAAATCGATTGCCAAAGGCCTGCCGGCGCAGTACCATCCAGGCCGGTGCCGCGGTTTGGGCGCCGAAGCTGCAAAACATTTCACAAGGAGAAGCCTGCCATGCGTCGACATCTGTCTGTGTTTGGTGTGCTGTGCGTGACCGTTCTGGCCGGAGCCGTGCTGTCGGCCCAAGCGGAGGAAGTGAAAAAACCGTTGCGGGCCGGGATCATCGGCTTGACCACCTCGCACGTGCCTGCCTTCGCCAACTTGCTGAACGATCCCAAGGCGGAGGGCGATTTGGCCGATGTCAAGATCGTCGCCGGTTTCACGGGCGGGATCGAGGACAATCCGTCCAGCTGGGACCGTCGCGAAAAGTACACGGAAGAGTTGCGGAAGAAGGGCGTCAAGATCTATGACACGATTCCAGAAATGCTGAAGAACGTCGACGCGGTGTTCCTGGAAGAGGTGGACGGCCGGCCGCATCTGGAGTGGGCCCGGCCGGTGATCGAGGCGGGCAAGCCGTTGTTCATCGACAAGCCGCTGGCTGGTTCGCTGGCCGACTGCATCGAGATCTTCCGCCTGGCCAAGGAGAAGAACGTACCCTGCTTCTCCAGTTCGTCGCTCCGCTTCGGCTCCGAAGTGCTGGCGCTCCGCGCCGGCAATCCGGAGGTTGGCGAGATCAAGAGCGTCACGGCGTGGGGGCCGATGAGCATCGAGCCGCATCACCCCGACCTGTTCTGGTACGGGATCCACGGCTGCGAAATCCTGTTCACGATCATGGGCCCGGGCTGCAAGACGGTCACACGCGAGGCCCAGGAAAAAGTCGTCGGCGTCTGGGCGGACGGCCGCACCGGGACGTTTGAGGCCCGGAAAGGCTACGGCGCAGAAGTGGTCGGAACCAAGGGCAAGGTCACGGCCGGCAAGTACGAAGGCTACAAGCCGATGGTGGTCGAGATCTGCAAGTTTTTCAAGACCGGCAAGCCGCCGGTCTCGATGGAGGAAACGCTGGAGATCTACACGTTCATGGAGGCCGCCGACGAGAGCAAGCGCCAGGGCGGCAAACCGGTCAGCATGGAAGAGGTCTTCAAGAAGGCCCAGGCCGTCCACGCGGCGGGCAACAAGTGAGTCGGCGCTGTGGCCGGTCTGCGGCGCTGCGGCCGGTCTGCGGCGCTGCGGCCGGTCTGCGGCGCTGTGGCCGGTCTCCCGACCGAGCCACGGAGTTGACCGAAGGTCTCCGGGAGAATCTGGAGACCTTCGGTCGGTCGTTTCGGCGGGGTCGGAGCCCCGCGCCGAACACGTTAGCGCGGGTGGCATCCCCGCCTTGGACTCCTTCCTTTCCCATTCATCGCAACGGAGGTCACTCATGGCCGAATCCGACAAACTCGCTCGCGGCGGGGCCGTTGGCACCGCAGCGGCGTCCAGCATGGCCGTTCCCTATTTCGTTTCGGCCGCCGCTCTGGGGCTGGCGGGCCAACCCGGCGCCAACGACAAGCTGAACATCGTCCTGATCGGCTGCGGCGGCATGGGCCGGGGCAACTTGAGCGCCTGCCGGCACCCGGACGTGGCCGTGGTCGGGGCCTGCGACGTGTGGAAGGAACGCCGCGAAGCCACCGCCGCCGCGTTCCCGGAGACGTGCAAGACGTACGCGGACTACCGCGAGGTGCTGGCGAACAAAGACGTCGACGGCGTGATCATCGCCACGCCGCCGCACTGGCACGCCCTGATCGCGATCGAGGCGGCCGAGGCCGGCAAGGACTTCTACGTGCAGAAGCCGATGACGTTGTACCTGGACGAAGCCCTGGCCGTGCGCCGCGCGGCGGAACAGCACAAAGTGATCACGCAGGTCGGCACTCAGATCCACGCCGGCGACAACTACCGCCGCGTCGTCGAGTGGGTCCGTTCGGGACGGCTGGGCCCGATCGCCGTCGTCCGCACCTTCCTGACCGGCAATCAGGGCGTCGAGGGGATCGGCAACCCGCCCAACAGCGATCCGCCCGCCGGCATGGATTGGAACCAGTGGGTCGGCCCCGGCCCGATGCGGCCGTTCAACCCGTTGATCGTGGCCAACGCCCACACGAACTGCTCGTTCATGGACTACAGCGGCGGCTACACACCCGGCATGGCGCCGCACATCATCGACCTGCCATTCTGGGCCTTGGAACTGGGCATCCCGCCGAAGACCGTAGCGTCCGGCGGACGCTACGTGACGCGGGACGCCGGAGACGCTTACGACACCCAGCAGGTCTTGTGGCAGTACCCGAAGCTGACCGTGACCTGGATGCTGCAACTGGTCAACAGCTACGGCTTCGATCTGCAAGGGGCCAACAATGCGATCCGGCGGCGACTGGGCGTCTATTTCCACGGCGTGGACGCGACGTTGTACGCGGATTACGGTTCTCACAAGGTCGTCCCGGAAGGCGATCGGCTGAAGGACCTGACGCCGCCGGAGCCGTCGATTCCGCCTTCGCCGGGCCACGAGCGCGAGTGGCTCGATTCGATGAAGAGCCGGCAGCAACCCAGCTGTAACGTCTCCTACCACTACAAGCTCGACGCGGCCATCGGCCTGGCCAACATCGCCTACCGCCTGGGCCGTTCGATCGAGTTCGATCCGCAGACGGAGAAGATCGTCGGCGATGCCGAGGCTGCGAAACTCGCCCGCCCGGTGTATCGGGACCCGTGGAAGTTCCCAGAGAAGTACCTGGCGTCGTGATCACGTAGGCCGGTCTCTCCGAGACCGGCAGCGAGTCTCGGAGAGACTCGCCTACGTGGCGGACTTCTTTACACTAACCGCTTACCAAGGAAACAAACTCCATGTCCGATACCAAACGATTCACTCGCCGCCAGTTCGTCCGCGCGACGGCCGCCGCCGGTGTGGCCGTTCCGTATTTCGTCTCTGCAGCCGCCTTGGGTCAAGCCGGTGCGCCCGCAGCCAACGACAAGATTCACGTCGGCCTGATCGGCTGCGGCGGCATGGGCCGCAGCAACCTGGGCAACTGTGCCAAGCACGACGATGTCGTCGTGACCGCCGTCTGCGATGTCTGGAAGGAACGCTGCGACGCAACGCTGGAAAAGTACAAAGCCACCGCCAAAGGCTACGGCGACTATCGCGAACTGCTCGCGCAGAAGGACGTCGACGCCGTGATCATCGCCAGCCCACCGCACTGGCACGCCCTGATGGCCATCGAAGCTTGCGAGGCCGGCAAGGACATCTACTTGCAGAAGCCCATGACGCTCTACCTGGGCGAAAGCCTGGCCGTCAAGGCGGCAGTCAAAAAGCACAATCGCATTGTGCAGGTCGGCACGCAGATCCACGCAGGCGAGAACTACCACAAGGTGGTCGACCACGTCCGCTCCGGCAACTTGGGACCGATCAGCGTGGCTCGCACGTTCAACGTCTTGAACCTGGGCGCAGAGGGGATCGGCAACGACCCGAACTGCGATCCGCCGGCCGGGCTCGACTGGGAGACGTGGGTCGGCCCCGGCCCGATGCGGCCGTTCAATCCGCTGGTGGTCCAGGACTCGTTCACCCATTCGTCGTTCATGGCCTACAGCGGCGGCTGGACCCCGTGCTGGGCCCCGCACATCATCGACCTG
>CAYUFW010000091.1:0-25380 GCA_964443915.1 uncultured Pirellulaceae bacterium | reverse complement strand
CAACTGGTACCATCCTGCCTGCCGAACCGGCTCCCTTTTCTCTGCCGGTCCCACCAAAGTACGAGACCGCATCAACACGGCCATCCTCTTGGCTCAGGCTCCGGTCATCGCCCTGCTCATCGCCAACAAGTGGCGTAAGCTTCCAGCTTGCGATGCCACCATCTTCCGCAAGCGGGAAGCTTGCGCCGCGGGAAGATCAGACGGTCATCTCTCGGATGATGCTGAGAAAGCTGCGTCACGGCGGAGTGACATGGGCCCGGATGCACTCGGCCAAGGCGAGCGGGTCGGCGGCGTCCAGCCGCTTCAGCACGCACTCCCAGCGAAAGGCGAAGCTCCCGCCGGCATCGTAGGGCCGCAGTCCGAACAGCGCATCGAAGGCCTTCCGGCGGCGGCGGTACTCCTCCTGGATCTGCTGGAAACTGCGGACAAAGGACGCGAGATACGTTTCCACGAAGGCGTTGCGGTCGGGCACAAAGTCCACGCGAGCGTTCAGGGGATCGGCATACTCGGCCGCACAACGGGTCAGGTCCGCCCGGAAATCGTCAAAGGAACCGGTGTGGTGGGCGACGATCAGTTCCACGGGAAGCTTGTTTTCGTTCTCGATGATCACCTCGTCACCGTCGTCGAAAAAGATGTGACCTTCGTCGCCGCAACGTCCGACGATCAAGTTGGGGGCCGCTGCCTGCCCCAGCAATTCGGCGAAGCGGACGGCGTACCCCTCGCGCTGAAAGCGTTCCTCCGGCAACTTGTCGGTGGCGGTCCCGTGTACGTAGTCGCGTTCAAAGTACGCCGTCCAGATCGGCTTGCCGTGCAGCGCCGTCTGCCGGCCCCGGTACGTTTCCCGGATCTTGCTCATCACCAACGTGCCGGGGATGTTCATGTTCAGCCGTCGGCAGCCCAGCCGCCGGTCCATGACGTAATCGCTGTACTCTTCCGAGCCCATCATCGCGTCCAAGAGCGATTCGCCACGGTCCAAGCGTTCGTTGACATCCCACTTCTGCAGGCGAATGATCTTGACGATCTCGCCCTGGTCGCTCTGCTGTTTCAACTCGACGACGTACACTCCGCGGCGGCCACGCAACTCGCGGTCCCGCGACAGCGACTCGACAATCCGGCCGACGTTGATGTACTCCAGATGGGAGTAGTTGCGCACGAAGTTGTAGATTAATCCGCGGGCCCTCTCGTCCAGCAGTTGTTCCACCTCCGCGTCGCCGCAGGGCGTCGCCTCGTCGAAAAAGGAATCCAGGATCAGTTCCCCGTGTTCGATCCGCCCCCCCGGCAGCCACTGGATGTGCCGGTGGAACTCGGTCGCCAGGCCCAGCAGCTTTTCCTCCAGCACGCGGTCCTCTTCCAGGGGCTGCAGCTCGCTCAGCATCAGCTCGCGCCATTCGATCTTGCTCGGATCGTCCCGGCGCAGCTCGGGAGGCACGATGGTGGTGAACTGCTGACTGAGGGCGGCGTGCGCGTCGCGGAGGGCCGTCGCCCCGAGCACGCTGAAATCGATCTTCTGCAGGTGCTCCCAGAACTTGCGCCCGGCGATGAAGAAATCGACCTCCGGCTTCCCATAACGGTTGAAGCACTTGCTGTAGTACTGGATCTCGATCAGATGTTCCTGCAGCTCTTTGTCCTCCAAAAGAGCCAAGTCCGCGAACTCTTGACAGGTCACCAGCCGCGTGCCCGTCACGGGGCTGTGATAGTAGATCTGGCGGCCGCCGATGCCCAGCCGGCAGCCTTGAATGAGTTGGACAGCACCCTGCGTCGAGATCGGATGGGGGGTGATCCGCCAGCATTCGCCCGCCCGTTGAATGGCATCGTGCACGCGCGCGTTGCCCGCCAAGAGGAACCGCACGCGGTGCTTGGGAAGGAGTTCCTGCAACAAGTCATCCGCCTCGAAGGCCAGGTCCATCTGTCCGGGATCCGGACGGATCTCGATGGCGTCACGACGAAGAAAGAGGTCGACCGCACCGGACCACAGCAATTCTCGCTGTTCCTTGCTCAGCGGCGGTTCCCCCGCCTCGCGCCGCGCCTGTTCGACGCGGTCCACGTAAGCCGATCGCTGGCTGACGTGGATCCCCGGCACGGTCACCAGGGTCTGGCCGGACGGAAAGATCGTGGCCACTTGGGGCTGCAGCGTTTTCGGCACACCGGGAAGCCTCGGGTCAGGACCAAGGAATTTCAATCTCATCGCTTCGTTCCTCCGTCGGAGAGACAGCACGGTCGGCGCCTACGTGCCGGGCGGTGCGAACCGATCGCCCTTCACACTCGCCGTTAGTCTAACGGGCCGCCACGCGCCGGAACAGCCGTCTGCGGCGAGGCGGCAAACCGCAGCAGCGGGCAACGAGGCCTTGCGGCCAGCCGGCGGTCCGGATGTGCCGGCCCGACCTGTCGGCGTCCAGGCTGCCTGGTGCCGGCCCGCTTCTTCGCACGGGGTTGTTGACGGACGGGCTCCTCTTGAGGTATGGTAACGGCTGCCGGTTCAACTTTTCTGTGATCGTCATTGCTCGGCGGCAGGCGGCCGGGTTTTGTCTCCCGCCGGGCCCAGGTGTCTTCGGGTATTCTAGTCGTCACCGACTTCTCTTCGACGAGGTGGTTCATGACCCGCGTCAGATCTCGGGGTTTTACCCTAGTGGAACTTCTGGTGGTGATCGCCATCATCGGGATCCTCGTGGCTTTGTTGCTGCCCGCGATCCAGGCCGCGCGCGAAGCGGCGCGGCGTTCTCAGTGCATCAACAATCTTCGGCAGTTGGGGGTCGGATTGCACAATTATCATTCGAGTTACAATACTTTCCCGTCCGCCGGCTACGCCTATGGAGCGTGCGTGGGGCCCGGCGGCGATGCGAGAATCCTCAACGCCAGCGGCTGGCTGTCGGTGCTGCCCTTCCTCGAACAGCAGACGCTGCACGACAAGTGGAACCCAGCCCAGTGCGTTTCCACGCAGAACACCACGTATTGCTGTGGGTTGACGCCGGCAGGTGGAACGCTCGCCGGGGACCCGGTTGCCAACGAAAACTACCTTGTGGTTTCCGAGCGGCCTCCCGTGTTCCGTTGTCCGAGCGACCCTGGCGACTATCGGCTCACCGGTTCGGCGTACGGCATCAGCGCGTCCAGCCCGTTGCCAGGGGCGAAGACCAACTACGATTTCAGCGTTTCTACGGGAGATTTCAGCAGCTGCACTTGGTGGAGGAACGCGGCGATGAACGCCCGGCCGATGTTCGGCCAGAACAGCGAATCGACGATCCAAAAAGTCACCGACGGAACCTCGAACACGGTGGCCGTCGTCGAGACGCTTTATTCGGTGTACAACGGCACTTGCCCCGCCTGGGGTTACCGTGCGTGGGTACACATCGGGATCGACTTCGGGATTTCGATCAACAATTGGTACATCCCGGCCAGCGGCGTACCGGAAATCGGCAGGCTGGCCAGCTGGGCGTATCCGGGCAGCGCGCACCCCGGCGGCTGCCAGATTCTCATGGCCGACGGCTCCGCGCGGTTCTTTACCCAGGCGAACATCCTCTCGATTCAGGCTGCTTTGAAGACGATGGGTGGCGCAGAGGCACTGCCGTCTTTCTAGGCCGAACCCAGGCCAAGAAGCGACCGCCGATCCGCGCCAGACTCCAACCCTTTCGATAAGGACGAACAACCGATGCCGCAACTTCCTGCCCCCGTCCGGCTGGCCGCCATGTTCTGCAGGGTCCCAAGGCTGGGAAATAACCTCGGTATCGGCTTGATCGGTGTCACGGCAATCGTGCTCGCGGGGTGCGAATCCGGGGAACCTCCGCCGCCCCCGCTGATCTCGGTCAGCGGGACGGTCAGCCTGGACGGGAAGCCGCTCCCTGGCGCGACCTTGACGTTCATTCCCCAGGGCGAGACTCAGGGGGCCGGCGGGACCGGAAAGACCGATGCCGAGGGGAAATACGAGCTGACCTATGGGCGAGGCGGAAAGGGCGTCGCCGCGGGGGAGTACCGGGTGACCATCAGCAAGCGGGTGATGCCCGACGGCACGGAAGTCCCCGCAAGCGACGACACGCCGCCCATCCTCTCACCGGCCAGAGAGACGCTAGGGCCAAAGTACAGCGATTCGGCGAGCGGGATACTGACCGCGACCGTTCGCGAGGGCGGGGCCCCCGTTGACTTTGCCCTCAAGAAGTGACGACGACGCCGGCACCGACAATTCCCAAGACGGATGAGCACCGGGCTTCGATCGGGATCTGTGCCGGCGCGGCTTCAGTTGCCGGCGCGGCTTCAGCCTCCGGCCATGGGCGCGATCAGGCACAGTTCGTCGCCCTCCTGCAATCGTTGCGGCTCGTGACTCGCGATCGTCCCCAGGTGCCGTCCGGCGACGGAGACCAGACAACTCCCCGGAAGACGGCCGCCCGGCGGGAGCAAGTCAGACAGTCGGGCCAGCGCGTCATCGACGGTGCTGCGTTCGGCCAGCAGCAATTCGTCCGGCAGATGGGCGGCCGTGTGGTAGCTGCGACCGGTGATCAAGAGGCGGATCTTCATAACGTACTCACTGGTTCCAGACTCCTGGAAGGTTACGCCGGCACGCCGCGGCAGCAAGGACAATGGGGGTTTCTCGTCAACTGGACCGTGGTCGCCCGTCCCTGATAACCGTCGTAGGTGAAGAGGGAGCCCCAGAGCGGATTGCCGCTGCCCGACAGGATCTTGATCGCTTCCAGTGCGGCCAGCGAGCCGATCGCGGACGAGATCGCCCCGATCACGGGAAACAACTCCTCGAACGGCGGCGGTTCGGGATACACACAGGCCAGACATGCCGTCCGGCCGGGCTGGACCACGATCAGCGAACCGCTCATGCCCCATTGCGCCGCATCGATCAAGGGGATCCCCGCCCGCACCGCCGCCTGGTTCAGCCGCAGCCGCTCCGCGAACGTCGGCGGACACGCCAGGATGACGTCCGCCCGACGGGCCAACGCCAGGGCCTCGCCGTCGTCCGGTTCATGGTCCACCGCTTCCACCGCGGCGAACCGGTTCACCGACCGCAGACGATCGGCGAACGCGCCCACGCGCATCTGGCCGATCGTGCCCTCGGAACCCAGCAGTTGCCGGTTCAAATCGGGCGAGATCATCCGTCCGCCGTGGGCGATGATCAAGCGCCCAACGCCGGCCATCGCCAGCGTCAGGGCCGCGGGGCCTCCCATGCCTCCGACGCGCGTGATCAACGCGGTGGCGCGCTTCAACCGCAATTGGCCTTCCGGCGACAACACGCCCGGCCCGATCTGCCGGGCATAGCGTTCTTGTTCCGCCGGGGAGAGTCCGCTGGTGCTGAGATCCATGATTGGTTGCCCGTGTTGCAGCCGAAGGGCCTGGCCTCAGATGAACTTCGTCACGCCGGGGATGGGCAGCGCGGGCACGTCCAGCTTCATCTTCCAGTCGAGGCCGGCCGGCAGCAGGTTCTGCTGGGAGTTCAGCGCCATGTCCCAGGTGACTCGCTGGCCGGTGTGGGCCGATTCGCGCGCCATCAGCGCCATCTGGTTGCTGTTGAGCATCGAATCCCCGTCGTTGGGCGGATTGCCGGCGCGCAGCGCCTTGAACAACTCGTCGTGCTCGATCTGGTGCATGGCCCGCGGACGGCCCTTGTATTCCCACTCCGTGGCGCCGCGAATCGTGGCTCCCGACCAGCTGAGGCTGCAGCGGCCTTTGCTGCCCACGATCTCCAGGCGGAACTCGCTGTGGCAGCCGCTCCAGCCGCGGATCTTGAAAACCGCCAGCACGCCGTTGGGGTACTCGAACGTCGCATCGTAGTGGTCGTAGATGTTGCCGTACTCGGGGATCTGGCGTCCGCCCGAGGCCACGCAACTGGCGGGCGGGGCTTCGCGCTGGATGCAAGCGATCTCGTCCACCTGGTGCAGGCCCAGATCCATCATGTAGCCGCCCGAAAGCCAGAAAAAGTTGTACCAGTTGCGAAGCTGCCATTCGAGGTCGGACTGACCTTCCGGCCGCCTGCCGCCGGTGGCTTCGAGCAGACCGTACCGCCCCCATCCGCCGCCGATCCGCACGACATAGATCGAGAGCACCTCGCCGATCGCGCCGTCGTGGATGCGTTGGAACGCTTCCTGGTGCGGCGGATGGAACCGGAAGCACAGCCCCGAGCGGACGGCCAAGCCTTTCTTCTTGGCCAGTTCCACGCTCTCCTTCATCGACCGTTGGGCGGTGCCGTCGGTCGCGAACGACTTCTCGGCAAAGACGTGCTTGCCGGCCTCGACGGCGGCCCGCATGTGTAAAGGACGAAACGCCGGTGGCGTGGCCAGCAGCACGATGTCCACGCCGCTGGCGATCAGGTTCTGGTAGGCGTCCAGGCCCACAAACTGCCGGTCCTGGGGCACCTTCACGCGGTCGGCGTACTCCGCGCCGAGCAGTTTCAGACTCCGTTCGACGCGATCGGGGAACGCGTCCGCCAGGGCGGTCAGCTCGACGTGGGGGTCGGCGTCGAGGGCATTCTTGGCGGCTCCCGTGCCGCGCCCGCCGCAGCCGATCAGCCCCACCCTCAGCACATCGCTGCCGGCCGCATGGGCGCTTTGCCCAATCGCCAGGCCGGCGACCGAAACGGCTGCGGCCGACCTTTTCAGAAACTCACGGCGCGACGACGCTCCGGCGGTTGTTCGCACATTCTGTTCGGACATGGTTGTTTGTCTCCGTTGGAAAACATGAAGGAGGGTGACCGTTCACGCAATCGGCAGCTTCTGGCCAGGCCACCGCGAAGCCACGACGGTGACCTGACAAGCTTGAGTCTTGGCGGCAGGCGGAGCCCTGTCAAGCGCCCCACGCGTCAAGGATTTACCCGCTGGAGGTTGCGCTGGACTACTCCTTGTTCTCGCTGCGCAGCAGGCGGAGGTCGAACAGGCCGCCGGCGATCTGGGACGGATGGGCTTGGAAACGCACGGTGACGCTGGTCTTGCCTCTGACGATTTCCGGCGGCAGGGGGTAGACGACATCGAAAAACTCGCCCGGCCGGCTGTTGTTCAACTCCTGCGTAGCGATGCGCTGGCCGTCGGCCAGGATGTCGAATTTGCGCCCGCCGCGGTCGCTGCCCCAGTACGTGCAGACCAACTCGGCAGGCTGGCCGTTGGCAACCTGCAATACGAACGAGAACCAGCCGCCGTTGGGGGCGTCGCGCCAAGCTCGGCCATGGAAGGTGCCGGAGTTGGTGCCCTCGCCCGCCCGTTGGTGCGCCGATTCGGACTGGGGATCGCCGATCGCCACGCGGTCGATGGTCCGCGCGGCCATCTCGCGCTCGCGCCGTGCGGCGGCTTCCAACTCGGCCTGCCGCTGCTGCCATTGCGCCGGCGTCAGCACGTCCCAGTAGACCGTGTACCGCTCGTGGTGCAACTGGTACAGCGCGGTGAGCGTCACGTCGGCCGGGCGGCCGACGCCCTGGGTGCGGAACGTGAGCGGTTGGTCCGGCACGGCTTCCAGCCACTCCGACAACGGGCGGCCTTCGGTGACCAGCACCGGCGCGGGCGGCACCGGCCCGTGGAAGAAGTCGCCTTGGCTCTTGGCATACGGCATGGGCGGCACGATGCCCTCCGTGCCCAGCTTGCCGGCCAGGACGATCGGGCCGTACAGGATGGCCAGGCGATGCGGATTGTCGGGCATGCTCTCCGTGCGCAAGCTGAACGGCATCTGTACCTCGACGCGGTCGCCGCTGCGCCAGGTGCGTTTCAGCTCGATGTAGCTACCCGGTTTCGCCTCGACTGCCACCGGTTCGCCGTTGACTTGCAACGTCACGCCGCGCTCGGCCCAAGCCGGATAGCGGATCCGCAGCGTCATGGCCACCGGCTCCTGGCAGGTCAGATCCAGCCGCGTTGCGTCCGCTTCGGGGAACCGCGTCTCCTGCCGCAGCGTGACGCCTTTTTCCTTCCAGGTCAGCACGGACGGGATGAACAGGTTGACGAACAGCCCGTCGGCGTCGTGCCAGTAGATGCTGTCGCCGTACTTGGCGTGGCTCTCGATGCCTGTGCCGGTACAGCACCAGAACGAATCCTGCGGCGTGTTGTAGGGGCGAAACCAGCTGCCGAACAGGGGGAAGTGGTAGGCCATCATCCCGGTCTGCGGGTCCTGCGAGGCGAGGACTTGGTTGTACAGCGCCCGCTCGTAATAGTCGGCTCCAGCCGGCTCCGCGTGCCAAGCGAACAGGTGGCGAGTCAGCTTGAGCATGTTGTGCGTGTTGCACGTCTCGACGGTCCACGGGCTGACGCGGTCGTTCAGCTTTTCCGGCTCGCCGAAGTGCTCGCGGTCGCTGTTGCCGCCGATCACGTAGCTGTGATGGTACACCACGCGGTCCCAGAAGAACTCGCTCAAGCTGCGATACCGAGCGTCGCCCGTCAGTTCGTACAGCCGTGCCGTGCCGATCACCTTGGGAAACTGCGTGTTGGCGTGCTTGCCGGCCAGTTGATCCTCGCCGCGGGCCAGCGGATCGAGGACCGCTTGGTGGCAGAACCGCCGTGCGGCCTGCAGGTATCGTTCTTCGCCCGTGGCGGCGTACAGGTTGGCCAGCGCTTCGTTGATGCCGCCGTGCTCCGCACGCAGCATCCGTTCCATCTGTTCGTCGCTCAGCCGGTCCGTGCGCGTCTTGACCCAATCTCCGAACCGCCGCGCCACGTCCAACGCCTGGGTGTTGCCGCACAAGGTGTGCACGTCCAACAATCCGGCCAGGATCTTGTGCAACGTGTACCAGGGCGCCCAGACGGGTTGCGACTTTTCGACGCGGTCCAGAAATGACTCCGGGAAGGCGCTCAAGTAGCCGCTCGTTCCCAGCGTCTGCTGGCATTCGGCCAAGCCGGCGACGATCCCGTCGGCGCGGTCCTTCATGCGTTGTTCACCCGTGCTGGCGTACATCAGGGCACAGGCGGAGAGGTAATGTCCGAGAAAATGGCCGCGCACCTCGCACTTCGGCTCCTCCCAGCCGCCCAGCGGCTCGGCTGACGACGGCAGCCCGGCGTTCAGGCGAAACGTGTGCAGCAACCGATCGGGCTCCAGGTCCAGCAGGTACTTTGCATCGCGGTGCATCGCCGCCGAAAACGGGCCGTCCAGCAGCCGCACGTCGCAGAGCCCAAACGGCTGAGCCCGGACTGGAGCCTTGTCCGGCACGGCGGACGGGACCGGATGTTGACTCGTCGTATCCGCAGCCAAAAGCGCCGCGGCCGATATCGCCGAGGTCAACGCCCAGAGCCAATGCGTCGCTGTTCTCATCATCGTTGCCGCCCTCCAGGGCCGTAAAAAAAGTTTTTGAGTTGATGGTGAAGTTACAGTCTATCGTACAGAACGGACAACTTCGACGGGAGGCACGGAAGTCCCAAGCTGGGGCGGGCGTACAGAATTTCGTTTTCGCGGCGGGACGATCGAACCGGAGACCAGCGACAGCAGCCACGCCTGACTGGCAGGTCTCCGGCCTTGGTCCCGACCGCCAAACCGTCGATCTCCTGGAAGACATCCTTTCGGAGATCGCAGCCGACGTGTCGGACGGCTGGGAGAAAGGAAGCAGGCCGGCATGAGTCCGCGCGGTACCGGCAGTTCCGACTGGTTTCTCCGGCGGACCGGTCAGATCGCTCCGGGGCCGCGTTCCAGGCCGCCGATTTGGGTGGTCTGGTCCCTCGGCAGGACTAAGATCTTGCCGCCGCCGATGTTGCCTGGGCGGCAGACGATGGCCGAGCGATGTTCAGGCGGTCTGCCGCAGTTGGACATCGTACAGCCGCCGGTAGAGTTCACAGCGACGGACGAGTTCGTCGTGGGTGCCCAGATCGGCGATGCGGCCGGCGTCCATCACCAAGATGCGGTCGGCCAGGTCCAGTGTCGCCAGGCGATGGGTGACGATAATCGCTGTGCGGCCTTGCACGAACTGCTCCAGCGCCAGATGGATCTGCTGTTCGCTCTCGATGTCGATCTGGCTGGTCGCTTCGTCCAGGATCAGAATGTCGGGATCGCGGAGGATGGCGCGGGCCAGTGCGACGCGCTGACGCTGGCCGCCGGACAGGCGGTTGCCGCCCGGCCCGACCACCGTGTCGTAACCGCGTTCCAGCTTGTCTTCGATGAACCGGTGAGCGTGGGCTCGCTGGGCCGCCGCGACGACCTCCTCGCGGGTCGCCCGCGGCGAGCCGTAGCGGATGTTGTTGAAAACCGTATCGTCGAACAGCATCGTCTGCTGCGTGACCATGCCTACCAGCCGCCGCAGGTCGCGCAAACGCAGTTCGCGGAGGTCGATGTCGTCCAGTCGCACGGCGCCGGCAACCGGGTCGTGGAACCGCAGCAGCAGATTGACCAACGTCGACTTCCCGCAGCCGTTGGGGCCCACGATGCACAGCGTCTCGCCATAGTCGATCCTCAACTGGATATCGCGCAGCACGGGCTGATCCGGCGTGTAATGGAAATCCACGTGGTCGAAAGCCAGCTGGCGATGAGGCCGGGGGACCGGCCGCGGAGCGGGCGGATCGACGATCTTCGGCTGCCGGTCCAACAACGGGAAGATCCGCTCGGCGGCGGCCACGCCGGCCTGGATGCCGTTGACGACGTCCGACAGCTTGCGGGCCGGATCGCTGGTGCCGATCAACAGGCCGTAGAAGCAGAGCACGGCCGGAATGCTCAACGGCCGGTCGCACATGGGAATTCCCAAGATGTGCGTGGCCTGGTTCAACACCAGGTACGCGCCGGCGATCAGGGCGATGAAGACCATGCCCAGCCCCAGTATTTCCACGGCCGGTTTCGAGAGCGCGCTGTAAAAGGCGATCTTCATCGCTTTCTGCAGGCAAGCCTTGGAGACCTTGTGAAAGCGGTTCCGCTCGTACTTCTCCATCGTGAACGCTTTGACGGTCTGCATGCCGTTAAAAGCCTCGGAGAGGACGCCCATCAGTTGCGAGGTTTCCTCCAGCGCCCGGCGATTGGCCCGTTTGATGGAACGGGCCAACGTGCGGATCAGGAATCCGGCCAGGGGCGCCAACAGCAGGGAGAACAGCAGCAGCCTCCAGCACACGAACGCTGCCCCGATCAGGCACGCCAGGGCCTTCAGCGGCTCCAGAACCGCCCGGCCGAACAGGAGATTCAAGCCGTGCGCCAGACAGCCCAAGTCCACGTGAAAACGGCTCATCATCGTGCCCGTCCGCTGCTCGCCGAACTCGCCCAAGTCCATCTGCAGCATGTGGTGGTACAGCTGCCTGCGCAGATCGAACGCCACCCGTTGCACGACGCGTTCGACCAGCATGTGGTTGGCGAACAGGAAGAAGTCCTTGACGGCCGTCGCGGCCATCAATGCCACCACGATCCAGACCACGGTCTGGAAAGGATCGGCGGGCAAGTAGCGGTCGATCCACGGCTTCAGCCAGCGGACGGTGTCCGCGGCGGTCTGTTCGGCCTGGAGACGTTTTTCCAGGAAGGCGATGTCGCGGGCCGCGGCTTCCGCCGGAACTCCAGCCTGGGGCGGGGCCTCTTGCAGACGCTCCATCTCGCGGCGGATCCCCGCCGACTTGGCTTCCGCCCGCGCGAGTTCTTCGGTCACCCAAGTTTGCAGCGGTTTACCCCGGATCGCCACTTCGACGATCGGATACACGCCCCCGATGTTGCCTCCCCAGAACAAGGCCACGAGCAACGAGCAGCAGAGCACCCCGACGAGCGTCAAGCGATAGTGCAGGGCCAAGCGTATGGCGCGGAGGAAGTTCTTCATCGACGATCCGTGTCTGGAGATTCGTGGCGGCGAATCATACCACGAAGCTGCGACGGGACCTAGACCGTTTGCCCGCCGTCACCCGCCGTCACCCGTCGTGCCCGCGGACATCGCTTCCAAAAAAGAAGCCCGGCTTTGTGAAAAAGCCAGGCTTCTGAGTGGGCGGCATGACCCTTGCGATCCGGAATGCGAGCAATGCTGTCACATGCCGGCGTTCGCTGGCCTGCCTGCTCCCCCGTGGTGTTTCTTACCCTCGGATGAACCGGGCCACGATCTCTGGGCGTTCCTTAGCTTGGTTCTTCGTCTCGCCCGGATCCTGTTTCAGGTTGTATAGTTCGACGTCCTCACGGGTCATCTTCCCCCGCGGCCGCAACGCCTTCCAGTCGCCGATCCGCACGGCTTGGCCGAACCCGCCATCGCGGGACTCCCAGTACAACATGCCGCGACGGCGTTGAGCCTCCCCCAGCAACGCGGGAACGAAGGAGACGCCGTTGCTGGAACCCGCGGGAAGAACCGCGCCTGCCATGTCCGCAAACGTGGCCGTGAAGTCAAAGGCGGCCACCGGAAAAGCGGACTCCGTCGCCGGGGACACTTCGGCCGGCCATTTGACAATCAGCGGCACGCGCAGCTGGCTCTCGTACAACTCTGCGCGGACGATTTTCAGGCCGCCATGGCTGTGAAACACGTCCGGTTCGCTCGCGTCGTGCTTGGCTGCCCGGTCGCTGGTCAAGACGACCGCGGTGCGCTGCGACAGCCCCAACTTCTCCAGGGCTTCCGTCAGCGCCCCGACATCGCGGTCGAAGCGAGCCACTTTCTCAGCGTAGCTCTTCTGCGCCGCCGTCCAATCGCGGTCCGCATAAGCCCCTGTGTCGGCCAACGGCAGGTCCGACCCCGGCAAGGGATACGTCACAACCAGGAGGAACGGCTTGCCCGACGTGTGCCGCTCCAGGAAGGAGACCGCTTCCTTGACCAGCAACTGCGGAAGATCGAGCCCTTGCTTTCCCTTTGCGTTCTCCGGTATCGGAGCCGACTCACCGTTCCTGAAGATCGAGGCCGGGTAAGCCGTTTCGACACTTGCGGGTGCGAGGATTCCAGACCACTCGTCGAACCCGAACGAGCCGGGGTTGTTGCCGTCCGCCGCGCCGCCCAAGTCCCAGGCACCGACGAATCCCGTCGTGTATTCCGTCAGCCGCATGACGTGCGGCAGCGTCTTCTGGTCCGGACTGAGGGTGAACGATAACTTGCCATCCTTGACGGCCGTCGCCGTGTACTGGCCCGTCATCACGCACCACATCGACGCCGCACTGGAATCCCCTCCCGCGTAAGCTTCCGTGAACCGGCATCCCTCCTGGGCCAAGCGGTCGATGTTCGGCGTCTCGATCAGTTTCTGACCGTAGCAGCCGAGATCTCCGTAGCCGAGTTGATTGGCGACCACGAGGACGATATTCGGCGCTTCGTTGCTCTGCCTAGTGGTCTCCGTGTACGCCACCACATCCGGCACCTTCTGCGCGCAGCCACCCGATTGGAGCACGATCGCCAAGGACACGGCGAAACAGAAACCAAGGTTCAACTGTCGAGCACGCATTGAAACGCCTTCATTCGAGAATGATAACATGGGTAATATCCATAGTTTAGATAAGACGTGGTCTAATTCAAGTTGTTTTGCGGTATCCCCGCTGAATGATGGTCAAGATGCCCTTGGGAGGTGGCGGCATCCTGGATGTCTAAAGCCTTAAGTGGCAGAGAGTTATGCCAGAAATCAAGGGCCGCCGATTCGATTTTCGGCTTCTTGCGCCCAGGGGCTGTCTGGCGCGAGGTCGAGGAATTCGCGCCAGTGGCTTTCCGCTTGCTCGCGGCGGCCCAGTTCGTCGAGGGTCCGGGCCAGATGGAAGTGTACGTCGGGGAAGTCAGGGTGGTACTTGAGCGCGCCCTCGAAGGCGGAAATCGCCAATTCCGGTTGTCCGAGTTCGGCGAGGACGCAGCCCAGATTGGCACGTGCTTCGACGTAGTTCTCGTCCAATTCGATGGCCATGTAGTAGCGTTCGCGAGCCCCAGCCAAGTCGCCCAGCCGATACATCAACTCGGCCAGTTGAAAGCAGACTTCCGGGGTTGGACCGCCAGCCGTCAGCGCGACGCGGTACATTTCCAGGGCCTCGTCCAGACGGCTTTCGTCCTCCAGCTGTGCTGCCATCTCCAGGACTTCTTCCTTGGTCGGCGGCGCGGTCTGTTCGGCCAGATACTCCTCGAACGACAACGTCTGGCCGGTACGCCGCACCGTCTCCGCGACGGCGGCTTGTTCCTCAAACGCCTCGAAATCAAATCGCATCTGGCCGCCGGGCTCGATCAACCCCTCCCCTTGCCGGAGGAGCAGTTGACGCCCTTCGACGATGACCGACAGTTGGGCCAGCGGCCGTTCGACTTCCGGAACAAAACGAGACAAGTCGGCGAGTTTCTTTTCAATCGCCGCCGGGGAAACGCCCGCGCCCAGCAGTTGGGCCAAGCGCCGCGCCGTGGCCACTTCCTGAAAATCGAAATACGGCAAGCGGCGGACTTCCCGTGCCGGCACGATCAGGCCACGGCGATGCCAACGGCGAATCGTCGCGACGGAGACGTTGAGCAGGTCAGCTAGCATGGCCGGCGTGTACAAGCGCCGCACGTTCTGCTCGTTCTCCATCAGGCCCAGGCGTTGCCACAGCTGCGTCTCGCCGATGATCTCCACGCGCCCCTCGGCGGCAGCCTGTCGAATCGCATCGCCCAACAGGTCGTCGGCGTCGGCGAGCGGCAATTCGTCAGCGCCGATCACAATCAAGTCGGCGTCCGGACTTGGCTTATCCACCGGGATTCCGCCTTGCTCCCGGACCAGCTGTTGCGCCTCACGCCGGGTGACTCCCCCCAGCTTGCCCAAGAAGGCGACTCGACGTCCATTCAGCCGCGGAACGACCTCGTATGCGTCAGGAACCATGTCGCTATTCCCCCCGGAAAACGGTTGCCCTCGGGCCTGATCGTCAGTGTCGTCGAGTCTCCGGCTTGTGTCAATCAACCGCAACGAATACACTTCCGGCTGATCCCCAGCGAGAAAGTTGGCTGATGAGCAAGACGAAACCCAACCGTGGCACCGCCACTCCGGCTGCCACGGGTACGAAACCTGTGGACTCCCAGCCCGCCCCCGACCATTCCGGCCGGGCGATTCGCGAGACGATCGAGTCGATCGCCGTGGCGGTCATCCTGGCGTTTCTTTTCCGGGGCTTCGTCGCGGAGGCGTTTGTGATTCCCACGGGCTCCATGGCGCCCACGCTGCAAGGCCGCCACATGGATGTGACGTGCCCGCAATGCGGATGCCCTTATCGCACCGGGGCCAGCGTGGAAAACGACGGGCAGGGTTGGGTGTCGACGACGACCTGTCCCATTTGCCATTATGCGATGAGGTTAGACAAGGAAGGCGACCCGAATCAGCGATCCTTCAACGGCGACCGGATTCTGGTGAGCAAGTACGCGTATGAGGTCGGCGAGCCGAAACGCTGGGACGTGATCGTTTTCAAGTTTCCGGGCAACGCCAAGCAGAATTACATCAAGCGTCTGATCGGACTGCCCAACGAAACGGTCTGGATCCGTCACGGCGACATTTACGTCCGCTCCCGTCTTGAGGACGCGGACTCGGCGGAGGACTTTCACATCGCCCGGAAGCCGCCGCACAAGGTCAAAGCCATGCTGCAGGCCGTCCACGACACGGCGTACCAGGCGGCGGAGTTGACGAAGGCAGGATGGCCGGGCCGCTGGCAGGACTGGTCCACGCCGGACTCGCCGGCCTGGCGAACCCGGGACGACGGAGGTGGATTTGAGACCGCGGGCATGCCCGGCGGCGAGGCCTGGCTTCGTTACCGGCACTTCCTGCCGTCGGCCGAGGATTGGGCCGACCTGGCGGATGAGCGGGTGCCGGCGGACAGGCGGATCCCGAGACGGCTTGCCAGCGGCGAGTTCCAGGGGCAATTGATCACCGACTACTACGCCTACAACGACAGCGATCGCTCTTTCCACAGCGGCGCGGCCGGCCGGCACTGGGTGGGCGACTTGGCGGTCGAGTGCGAAGACGTGGAAGTCCAGGGCAACCAGGGTGCCGTGCTGCTGGATTTGGTCGAAGCCGGCGTTCACTATACGTGCCGCATCGACGTGGCCAGCGGCGAAGCCGTGCTGTCCATCGACGGGGGCCG
Organism: uncultured Pirellulaceae bacterium; assembly: GCA_964443915.1. Taxonomy (GTDB): domain Bacteria; phylum Planctomycetota; class Planctomycetia; order Pirellulales; family Pirellulaceae; genus Anammoximicrobium. Next base: position 9,501 of record CAYUFW010000091.1, on the reverse strand, counting down.
GGAATCCTTCGCGGACGCCAGCGGGGCGACCGTCGCGCATCCCAAAGCCGTGACGAGACTCCGCGGTCCGGGTTCGTACGACTTGCGGTTTTCCAATTGCGACGACCAACTGCTGCTGTGGGTGAACAACCGCCTGGTCGAGTTCGACGGGCCGACCACCTACGTGCCGCAGCGGAACGTGAAGCCGGCATGGAGTCCGCAGGACGCGGGCGACTTGGAACCCGTCGGGCTGGGCGCGGCCGGCGTCGGCCTGCGGGTGGAGCGCCTCCGCGTGCTCCGCGACGTCTACTACGTGGCCTCGTCGTACCACACGGAAGAAGAGGGCCGAATTCCTGCGGACGATGACTACCAGGATCTCTTGTACGACGGGGATCGCGACGATTACATCGCGCATGTCTTCGCCGATCCGAAGTCCTGGGCGACCACGGGCCTGTTTGACGCCCGCCGGGAAAACGTCCGTTTCGAGCTGGGGCGTGACCAGTTCTTTCCCTGCGGGGACAACAGTCCGCAGAGCCGCGATGCACGGGTCTGGTCGCAGTACGGCGACGTGGCGAATCCGGACCCGCCGCCGTTTGTGCGTGGCGATTTGCTGACGGGAAAAGCCCTCTTGATCTACTGGCCGCACGCCTGGAGACGGCCGATTCCGTTTTGGCCGAACTTCCGGCGCATGGGACTGATCCGTTGAGCGGCCGAGGGGGCCTGGGGTCTTGGGCATGGAGGACCAGACGTGAGAATCCTGGAAGTACAAGGCCTGGTCAAGATCTACGGCCGCCGGCGGGTGGTCGACGGCGTGGAGTTTCACGTCGAGGGCGGCGAGATCGTCGGCTTGCTGGGACCCAACGGCGCCGGCAAAACGACCAGCTTCCGTATGACCTGCGGCATGATCGAACCCGACGAGGGCAAGGTGTTCCTCAACGGCCAGGACGTCACCAACTGGCCGATGTACCGCCGCGCCCGCGACGGCGGCATGGGCTATCTGGCGCAGGAGTCGAGCGTGTTCCGCAAGCTGAGCGTCCAGCACAACCTGCTGGCCATGATGGAACTGCTGGGCATGGGCCGCGCCGACCGGCGGGCGCGCTGCGACCAGTTGCTGGACCAGTTCCAGATCGCGCACCTGCGCAAGGCCAAAGCCGCCTCGCTGTCCGGCGGTGAGCGCCGGCGGCTGGAGATCGCCCGCTGCCTGGTCTCCGACCCCAAGATCATCTTGCTGGACGAGCCCTTCACGGGCATCGATCCCGTGACGATCCAGAACATCCAGGAGATCATCCGCGACCTGCGTTCCCGCGGCATTTCGATCCTGATCACCGACCACCAAGTGCGGGAAACGCTGCAGATCACCGACCGCAGTTACGTGATCAGCAAGGGCCAGGTGCTGTGTCACGGCACCCGCGACGAAGTGCTCAATCACGCCGAGGCCCGCGCCAAGTACTTCGGCGACGGCATCGACCTCGGTTCCTCAGGGCCGCCGCCGCCCCACGCACCAAGGACGCGGCCCGCGCACGAACCCGGCGCGACCCAACCGCGGCGGAAGCGTTCGGACGTGGGGTAGCCGTGCCATCGTCAGAATGCCTGGGCATGAACATCACCGCTCGCGAAAACCTGCGCAGACTGCTGGACGGCGGCGCGCCGTCGTGGACTCCGTTTTCTCTCGACGTTGGCGCAATTCCGGGCTTCACGGAACCCGTCCTGAGACGCTTCCGGGAAGCGACCGGCAGCGACGACCCGGCGGTTTATTTCGACGCCGACTGGCGCGGGTTCTCGTTGCCCTGCCGCTATGGCGGCCGGGATCCGGCGGCTTGGCACGGCGAGGTCGAACCCGGCACATGGTTCGACGAGTGGGGCATCGGGCACTGGGCGGGCGGTCTGGAGGGAACACTCGAACAGCACTATCCGCCGCTGGCGCGGGCCGCAAGCGTTGGCCAGATTGAAGCTCTGCCGTCGCCGGTCATCGAGGCGTCCACCGATCGGACGGCAGTCGAGCGGTTCCAGGCCGCAGGTTATCCGGTGTTCGGCTACGCCGGCAGCATCTACGAGTGGTCCTGGTGGCTGCGGGGCATGGAGCAGTTTCTGATGGACTTGGTGAGTGAACCCGAAATGGCGGAGGCCATCGTGCAGAAGGTCGAAACGCACACGACGCGACTGGCGCTGGCCACGGCCGAAACGGGCGTCGACGTGTTGTGTTTCTACGACGACGCCGGGATGCAGCGCGGCATGCAGCTCGCGCCGGCGCTGTGGCGGCGCTTCGTGAAACCGGCCTGGCAGCGGGTGCTGGACGCGGTGCGGACGCGTTTTCCGGACGTGCGGTTCTTTCTGCACTGCTGCGGCAAGATCGAGCCGATCGTACCGGACATCGTCGAACTGGGCTTCCATGTGCTGCACCCGATCCAGCCGGAATGCATGGATTTCGCCGAGATCTACCGGCAGTTCGGCCGCCGCATCGCACTAGCCGCGACCATCTCCGCCCAGCGGACCTTCCCTTTTGGCTCGCCGGACGACGTCCGTCGGGAACTCCGCCGCCTGGCCGAGATCGTCGCCGGAGACCGCCGCGCGATCTTCATGCCGTCGAACCGCATCCAGCCCGAGACGCCTTGGGACAATATCGTCGCCTTTGCCGATGCCTGTCGGCAGATGCGGGGAGAACGGGAGCCGGAGCGGCGGTAACTGCGCTCGGCGCGGGTCTCCGACCCCGCCGAGATCCTCGACCGTAGGTCTCCGCCCCAAGTCCCGGATGTCTTCATTCACTCCGGTGGCTCGGTCCGGAGACCGGCCACCGGGCCGTCCGCAGATCATGTCCTATTCCGCCACGACCGGGGTAACCAGGGTGCCGATCGAACGGATCGTGGCCTCGATCCGGTCGCCGGGCTTCAAGTACGTGCCGGTCGCATCGCCGACGCCGCCGGGAGTGCCGGTCGAGATGATGTCGCCCGGTTCCAAGGTAACGAAGCTGGACAGAAATTCGATCACCGCGGCCACCGGGAAGATCTGATAGGCCGTATTCGAATCCTGCCGGACTTTGCCGTTGACGGTGAGTTTCATGTCCAGTGTCTGCGGATCGGGAATCGCGTCGGCCGACACGACGCAGGGTCCCATCGGGCAGAAGCTGTCGTGCCACTTGCCGTGCAGCCAATCGAAGAAGCCGTCCATGGTGCGGAGTTTGCGCTCCGGGTGGGGATGAAATTCGCGGTCGGAGATGTCGTTCATGACGGTATAGCCTGCGACGTACTTCAAGGCGTCAGCTTCCTTGACGCGTCTGGCCCGCCGGCCGATGACGACGGCCAGTTCCAATTCCCAGTCGATGTGATCGGGAGAAATGGCAGGGATGCACGCCGGCTTGCCGGGATCGGTCAGCGTCGTGGTCGGCGGCTTCATGAAGACATAGGGAAAGGTCTCCGCCCGCCGGGCCGCCACGCCGCCGCCCTCTTCGATGTGCTTGGCGTAGTTGCCGGCCAGCAGGAACAGCTTGGGCGGCCGGGGAACGGGGACCAACAATTCCACGGATGGAGTCGCCAGCTTGACCGCGTCGGGCAGCATCGGTGCGGTGTCGGCAACCCACTTGGCGAGCTGCGCCGCGTCCCGACACGCCGCGCCGTCGGGCGGCAGCAGCGCGAGCAAGTCGTCACCGTCGGGGACGTTCAGCTTGCCCTTGCCGGCTTCCGCATATTTCGCAGCAGCAACCGTCACAGGAACGATGTACGCTTCACTGTAAAACCCGGCGGACACTTGGCCCGCATGTCGAAAACGGCACAAACGCATGGCAGATCTCCTCGGGGGGAAAGGGGGGCAAAAAGTCAAAAAGTGCAAAAGTTAAAAAGGGGAAGAGTGCAAGAGTCTAAGAGTGGAAGAGTCCAGAAGTCGAGGAGTCGAGGAGTCGCGGAGTGCAAGAGTCCTAGCGCCACGAATACGCCGGGTCCAAAGGACCGAGACGATGGATCGGGACGACACAAAAAGCATGAGCAGAGACGCTGACAGACCAGCCTTTCGACGTCTCGTCTCTCGCCCTCTTTCACCTTTCCCCTCTTCCACGTCTTCACTTTTCGACTCGTTTTCTCAGGTGTTTGTCGGCAAAGTTCAGGTACTGCTCCCAATCGTAATCCGTCACGTCGTGTTTGCCGGTGCGGATGTGGTAGCCGATGATGTCGCTCACCGGGTGGTCCACGGCCGGCATGTCGTCCGTCGGCAGGCCGCCGGCCGCCAGCAGCCGGTAGACCGGCTCAGCGTGCTTGGCCGACAGGAATTCGCCACGGGGATCGGCCCAGCGGTCTTCGGCCGCGCTGGCGACGTACACGGGCCGCGGGGCCATCAACGCGATCAGTTCGTGCTGGTCGATGGGCAGCTTGGCTTCGTTGTTGTTGTACTGGAGGAAGTTGTCGCAGAACCAGTGCGGGAAGGACGTGTTGATCCGCCACACGGTTTCGCCGTACGCGCGGCGGCTGAGCGCCGCGCCGCCGCAACCGGAGTTGTTCGAGATCACCAGCGCGAACCGTTCGTCCTCGGCGCCAGCCCAGAGTGCGGTTTTGCCCAGCCGCGAGTGGCCCAGCACCGCCACCCGCTTGGCGTCGATATCGGCGTCGGTCTCGAAGTAGTCCAGGGCCCGGCTCAGTCCCCAGGCCCAGGCGGCGATCGAGCCCCACTGGTCCGGATCGGGCTTTGTCTGGCCGGGACGATAGAAGAGCGGATGGACGCCGTTCTGGAAGCCGTCGTCGAAGTCCGGATCGATGTCGCCGTAGTAGATCGTCGCCAGGGCGTAACCGCGGGCCAGGATTTTCTCCACGGCCCAACGGCTGGACGCGGCCCCGCGACTGGCTTCCGTCGCGCGATTGTCGGCCACGCCCTTGGTCGGATTGGGACGCATCCAGCTCTTCGAAACTTTGATCCCCGGATCTTTGTGGATCGCCTGATTGCCCATGAAGTTCAGCCCTAGAAAGGCCGGCACGGGTTTCTTGGCTGCGTTGGGCAGATAGATCAAAATGTCCATGCTGGGCCCGTCCTTCTTGCCCGCAAAGAACACCGTCACTTGCTTGCGCGTGGCCGTGCCGCCGAGCGCTTGTTGGTCGCAGTCGAACACCTCCCAGCTCATGCCCTCGGGCCGGCCTGGGCTGCGGCCGAACATCTGCGTCCGGAACAGCTCCAGGATCTCAGGCCGCCGCTTGGTCCGCCAGGTTTCGGCGTCGGTCACTTTGTCCCCGCTGGCCAGAACCAGCGGGTCGGGCAAGGTGTACTGCGGGACTTTGGCCTCGTCGTAATTCGCTTCGGCGGCCCGCGCGGCGGCGCTCGGGCTGGCCAGGATGCCGGCCAAGGCCAGCAGGACGACAACACGGGGCAATCGGCAAATGGCGTTCATGGGGACCTCGCTGTATTGATCGCTGATCGAAAATCCGTTGTCTGCAGACACTGACTGTAAACCATTTCTGGCGGCGTCTCAATCAGTGGCAGCCACGAAACTGGAGCCGTCTGCTTGGCGCGGACCATGACCAAGCCCATATTGGAGCACGCCTTTTCGCCACCGGGCTCGCCCCGGTGGTTCAACGGCTTCGGCACTACTTTCCCTCACCCCAAAGGAAACGCGCCATGCGATATCGGTGCATCTTGGCTTGCGTGACTCTGACTTTGTCCGTTTCGCCAGTTGGAGCGGACGTTCAACTGGATCTCGGCGTAGCCCGCCTTGCGCTCGACGAACGTGGCCGCGTCACCGACGTCGCGCTGGCCGATGGCAGCCACTGGCCCGTCGATGATCGGCCGGTGTTCTCGCTGGAAACGGAGAAAGGGAGTCACGTCCCGGAGTCGGTCGCATTGGCCGGCGACGTGTTGACGGTGCGTTTTCAGGGAGGAGCCGTCGCCGAATTCGCGGTGAAAGCGGCGTGGACCGTCGCCGGGCCGTCGGCACCGACTGTGACCCGCGGCCTAGCGGTCTTCGAACTCCGGCGGCTGCAATCGGACGAGTCGCCGACCGCGCTGCGGCTCTTCCATCTGGCCGTTCCGCAGGGCGCTGAAGTCGCCGGAACTTTGAACGCCTGCTCGACGACCGACTGGTCCGTGGCCGTGATGGGGGCGAAGCCCAATGTGTACGCCGGGCTGGAGAGCTCCGGCGGTTCCAACGCCGACCGGGCCGGCTGCTCGCACGAGTTCGTGCCCGTGGCCGACCAGGTCAAAGCCGGCCATCGCGCCGCCCGCTTCACGGCCGCCAGCGACGCCAAACCCGGCGGCTGGAGCATGCGCGGCAAGCGGTTTCCGGCGCCGCTGAACCTGGCGGGCTGCACGGCCATTCGAGCTTGGGTCCACGGCGACGGCAGCGGACAGGCACTCAAGATCCAGTTGTACGACGGCCGCGGCGGCTACCGCGACAATTACCTGACGATCGACTTCCAGGGCTGGCGCAGTGTCACGCTGACCGACTCGGCGATCAACACGCTGCGTTACGAGCAGACCGACGCCCTGCACATCTACTACAACGGCCTGCCGCCCGGCAAGACGGTGACCTGCTACATCGATCAGATCGAAGCCGTCATCGACCGGGACGGCGCGGAAAGCGTCGTCGTGCTGGAGGACTTCGAATCGCCCGTCTCGCCGTTCTGGGCTTCGCCGCAGACGACGCTGAACGTCCGCACCGTCGCCCGGCACGGCATCCAGCCGGCGCGATTCGGGGTGCTCGTCTGCCGGACCGCGGAATTGATGGAGACAGTGCGCGAATTCGAAATCGCCGCCGGTTTGCCGAGCCCCGCTCCAGGCGGCCAGTGGAACAAGGTCTCGCCCTGGATTCACCGCTCGTACTTCTTCCTCACGCAGTTCCGCGAAGCGCAGTTCGACGAGGCCCTGGCCATCGCCCGCCGCGGCGGCTTCCACACGATCCTGATCGACCAGGGCTCGTGGTGCCGCAGCACGGGGCACTTTGAAGTCAAACAGGCCAACTTCCCCGACGGACTGGACGGATTGGTGCGCACGGTCCGCCGCTTCAAGGAGGCCGGCTTCCGCGTCGGCTTCCACTTCCTGGCCGCTTCGATCTATCCGCCCGATGCGTATCTGACGCCCGTGCCCGATCCACGGCTCGTGAAGGGAGCGACCGCCAAGCTGGCCGCGGATGTCGACGCCCAAGCCGACTTCATCCCGACCACGGCGGCCCCGGACGCTTTCCCCCTCGAGGACGGCGGGTATACGGGTGACGGCACGGTGTTGCAGATCGGCGACGAGTTGATTCAGTACGCCGAACGGTCGCTGCAGGCCCCCTTCGGATTCCAAGGCTGCCGCCGCGGCCATCTGGGCACTCGCGCGGCGGCGCACCGCAGTGGAGATGCCGTGGCGCACCTGGTCCGCTCGTACGGCTACCACATGTTCGACATGGACACCACGCTGCTGGACGAAGTCAGTTCCAACTTCGCCCGTGTCGCCAACGCCTGCGAAATCGACATGCTGTACTTCGACGGCTCCGAGCGACTGCAGGGCGACCACTGGTACTACAACGCCCGGCTGCACAAGGCGTACTACGACAAGCTGAAAAACAAGGACGTGCTGCTGCAGGCCAGCAGCTTCAGTCATTACTCGTGGCACATCCTGGCCCGCAGCGCGTCGGCCGACGGTCACGGCGATCTCAAGGGCTACTTGGACGAACGCTCGCCCTGGTTCGTCTCCTTTGGCCGCTCCGGCATGCCGCTGGACATCGGCTGGTACTACGGTTACGACCCGATGGCCACGCCGGACATGTACGAGTACGTCCTCGGTGCGACGCTGGGATACGACGCGTCCATGTCTTTTCAAGTCTCAGTCGGTGCCGCCCAGAAGCATCCGTTCACCGGCGACATTCTCGACATGATCCGCCGCTATGAACAGTTGCGGCTGTCGGGCCGAGTGGACGCGGCGATGCGGGAGCGTCTGCGAATCGACCCGCAACTGGGCGGCGAGAAGACGCCGGAAGAGCGCGAAAAGCTGCTGGACCTGCGCCGCGACTACCGGCTGGTGGGCGAGGAAGGCAAGGAGGCATTCCAGCGGGTGATCTACTCGCCCTGGCGCGAAATCACGACGGCGGAAGAAGCCCAAGCCGGCTGGCCGATCTCGGTGGGCGCCGGACCCGCGCGAGTCGGCATCCAAGTACACGCCCTGCCGGGCCCGTGGTTGAATCCAGGTCCCGCCTATCACGCCGCCGACGCCGTCGTGCTGGAATCCTTCGACGACCTGACGCCCTACCTAAGTCAGCCGGCCGGCCGAGCGGACGTGCAGCTCATCGAATCCGACCAGGGCGGCTCCACGTTCCCCGGCGTGACACAGCGTCTGCAACTGCAGCGCGACGGCGCTCGCGAAGGAAAATCTTGCGCCGTCTACACCGCCGCCAGTACCTTGGCCGGCGAAAACGGCTGGTCGGCCATCGGCAAGCAATTCCGTCCGCCGCTGGACTTGTCCTGGCACAAGGGCATCGGCTTCTGGATGCGTGGCGACGGCCAAGGCGGCGCGTTCAAGCTGCAGTTGCGGGACACCAAAGGCGCGATGGACTACTACATCACCAACAACTACACCGGCTGGCGGTACCAGCAACTGAGCCGCCCGGCCCAGGACGCGATCGACTACAGCCAGGTCCACTCACTGACGATCTACTACAACGGCCTGCCCGGCCGCAAGACCATCGCCTGCGGCCTGGACGACGTGAAAGCCCTGCGATCGCTTGACGAACGTCAAGTCGTCGATCCGGTCGTCCAGGTCGGCGACCATCGCTTCACCTGGACCGGCAGCCTCCGCGAAGGCCAGTACCTGATGATCTGGCCCGGCGAACCGATCCGCCGCTACGGCCCGCCGTTGACCGAACCGGAGTCGTCCGGAACACCAGCCGCGACCTTCGCCCTGCCGGCCGGTCAGCACACGGTACGCTTCAGCGCCGGAACGCCCTGGACCATGCCCGTTCGCGTGCGAGTCACGCTGCAGCCGCCCGAACAACACGCGGTGCGTTAGCCCAATCAGGACGCGTGAGCGAACGCCCCCTGTGCGGCCTGCGGGACCTCGATGGGAACGAAGAGGTCCTCCGGGTAGAGATAGTCCTCCCCAGACTCATCAACGACGCGAACAAAATGCCGCGTTGCCGCGAGCGGATCAGCGACCAGCCGGTAGACCTTGCGCAATTCCAGCGAAGCCGGATATCCGTCGTTGCTCACGCAAATGGCGAATCGAACGTTTTCTTTCTTTCGAGCCATGACATCACGTAAGGAACCGTTTGATCTTCATTTCGCGTTTGCCGATCCCGTGGGCCTCGTACCAGTGCAATTCCGCCCTGTACATCAGGCCGTCGCCAAGGCGTACCGTAGCCGCGCCCTTGATCTTCCGCCAGCGCCCGGCCCCGTAGATGCGCCGCAACCGCGGCAGATCACGGATCGACCGCCCGATGGCGATGACTTCGACGTCTGCAATGGTGCCGATGACCTCGAAATCCATCCCGCGATTATCGCGTTTCTCCAGTCCACCGTCAACCAGCAACTGGGTGTACCTTCAGATCGTCGAGAACCAGTGGGTCAACGGGCGAAGCCA